>CAMUYE010000080.1 GCA_947164825.1 uncultured Clostridia bacterium | reverse complement strand
CAACCTGGCTAACGCCCTGCTGACCTACGGCGACTCCGCCGCCGCCTATAAAGCGGCCCAGCAATCAAGCTAATACGCGCAAGAACGGAACCCCCTCACTGCAGCGCGGGCAATCTGCCCGCAAATGCAGCGCCGACAATCTGTCGGCCCATTCCCCGTAATCCTCTCGCAGCAGCGGGACGATGATAAGCCTTTCAGAAAGGAGGACCACCATATGAAGTTTGAAACCCCTATCGCTGAGGTCGAACTGTTCGAACTCAAGGACATCATTTCCGCCAGCACCACCGACACCGGCGCTGACACTGAGGCACCCAGTGAGACCACTGACGACACCACCGACGCCGGCATGATGTTCTCTGGCAACTGCATCTATCACGACGCCCGTGACAACGACAACTGGGAAGACTGCCTGTAATTCACAAGTAATCCCCTGGGGCGGTACGGCTTCCGCCGTGCCGCCCCCCCCACGGCCGGAGCCGGCTGCACGAACCGAAGCAGTCCGGATCCGACCGTTTTCTGATTTTGAATGAAACGAGGAACAACGCCATGCGAGGACCTACTCCAAGAATGAGTGCGCAGCGGATGCTGTGGAAACGGCAGCGTGTGCCTTTTGCCGTGTTCTATGAACTGACGCCCCGCTGTACCTTTGACTGCAGGATGTGCTACATCCATCTGACTCCGGAACAGATGGGAGAACGGAAGGAGCTCTCCACCGAGGACTGGCTCCGGATCGTAGATCGTTCTTTCCGGGAAGGCATGCTCTACTGCGTCTTAACCGGCGGCGAGTGCATGCTCCATCCGGGCTTCTGGCAGATCTACGAGCGCATCCTGGCGGGCGGCGCAGTTCTCTCTGTCAATACCAATGGCTACGCCCTGACCGACGCGGACATCGCCCGCTTCGCGGAAAATCCCCCTGCCAGCATCCGCATCACCCTATACGGCGCCTCCGAGGAGGTCTATGAAAAGCTGACGGGCCGCCGGGCCTTCGGCCGGGTGGTGGAGAACATCCAGAAGCTCCAGGCCGCCGGCGTGACGCCGAAGCTTACCGCAACCCTGTGCCGCTGGAACCTGCAGGACTTCCCGGAAATGCTGCGCTTGGCCCAGCGTTTGGGCCTGCGGATGAAGTACAGCTTCGATCTCTCCGTGCCCAACGCCGACACCGGCCGCTGCTTCGAGGATTACGCCCCTACACCGGAAGAGATCGTCGAGGCGGAGCTCGCCGGGTGGAAGGCCGTGGGCATGAAACCCTATCAAAACGAGCCGATCACGGAGCTGCCTGCGCGCCTGCCTGACGACCCGAACTCCGTCCGTTTGACCTGCGAGGCCGGGCGCGGCAGTTATACGATCCACTGGGATGGCCGTTTTTCCTCCTGCCTCAACGTGCCCACGAAGATCCACATTCAGGATTATACCTACGAGGAGGCCTGGGCCGCGGTCTATGAGCAGATCGAGCATTTCCCGATCCCCGCGGAGTGCCAGACTTGCAGGCTGAGACCCGTTTGCGCCCCCTGTTACCTCCTGCGGAAGGATCAGAAGGACCCGTTCCACTGTGATCCCTACCGCTGCAGGGTGACCCATCTGCGCTACAACGCCGGTCTGCTGACGCTGAAAGCCAATAAAAAGGACGAGACCGAGAAAGAAGAGTACGACCCCGAGGAAATGATGCACGACGGCTGATTTTTGATCGAAGGCCCCGCTCCTGTGAGCGGGGCCTTCGTCTATTCGGCGGGTCCGATGCGGACTCCCTGATAGTACCATTGGAGGATCTCACGGAAATCAGCCCCTGCGCGGGCCATGGCCGCGGCGCCGTACTGGCTCATGCCGACCCGGTGCCCGAAGCCGTGGGTGACGAAGACCGCCTCCCCGGCGCTGAGCTCCAGGCTGAAAGCCGTGGAGCGCAGGCCGAAGGTCTTGCGGAGCTGCTTCCCCGTAAAGGGCCGCCCGCCCAGGACGATCACGTCCACGCCCCCGCCGGGGGTACGGCTCACGCTTCCCACCCAGGCCCCCAGGGCTTCGGGAAACTCCACCGCCGGATCCAGGCCCCGGAGGGCGGCCCGGAAGGCGTCCAGAGGGATCCGCGTCTCGTCGCTGAAATGGGCCGCCTCCTCCTCTCCCGGGCTGTCTACGGCCTGCAGATAGGGCAGCTCGCCGCCCCAGACCGCCGCCGCGTCCTCAGTGCGCCCGCCCGAACAGGAAAAAAAGGTCGCCTCGATGAGCTTGCCTTCATAGCGGATCACCAGCCCGTCCGTGGCTTGTACCAGGGACTCCGCCCGTTCTCGCTCCGAAGGCGCGGCGGCGGAGGGATCCTGCCAGCCCTGGCAGCAGCCCGAGGCGGTGCAGACCGCCGCTTCGCCGTGCCGGGGATGCGCGCAGTGCCGCAGGGCGTAGGTCCGGCTGGCGACAGCCTGGGCCTTCAGGGCCTCGTCGGGGAAGGAGAGGGGCATTTCCGCCAGGATCACCCCGGTCAGATAGTCGTGCAAAGGCATCCTGACCGGCTCTCCGTCCCGCAAAACCGGCAGCAGGAAGCCCTCGTCGAAGCCCTGCTCCGCCTGCAAGGACGCTTCTGTGACGATGGTGGCGGCAGGCGGCGGGCAGTCGGAACCGGCCGGGGCCGGGGCCTCCGTCCCGCTGTCCGCGGCGCTGACGGCAGCGAACGGAGAGACAGCTTCCACGCCTGCCAAACGGGGATTTCCGGCGCTCAGCACCGCCAAAAACGTCCAAAATAACGCGGCGATCAACGCCGCTGCCGCCGAATCTCGCATTTTGCCTCCTGTTTCGGGAAAACCATTGACGAACGTCGTTTTTTATGCTAAAATACAGATTGGATAGATGGAGGCTTTTGCCTCCCCAAAGACTATGCCGCGTCAGCGCGGTGTAGAACTTTCCCCTGTACCCAATGCAAATAGCTGCTGAATTGGAGTGGAACTGCAATGAAAACGAAAAAACCCGATATTTTCCTGGGCATTACCATGTGTATGCTGGTTCTGGCCGCGGTGCTCTGCATCGTGATCCTCTTTGTCCAGAAGGCCAACAAGAACCCGACCCCCGGCACCGATCCCGCGGTCGTTGATTCCAAGGACCCGGTGAATACCGACAGCAACGCCATCGCCTCCAACAACACCGGCGAAACCGGCGACACCGGCACGCCCATCGACACGACGCCTGTGGTTCCCGTGGAGCTCAAGGCCATCGACAGCGCAGGCCTGAAGGCCGCCCTGGACGAGTCCCTGCGCGGGCTCACCAGCGAGTGGCAGGTCATGGTCATCGACCCCTGGGACGATACAAAGGTCAGCTCCTCCGTGAACTGCAAGGTGGACGCCTGGATGACGGCCAACCGCATGACCCAGGTCTTCATCATGGGCACGGTGTTCCAGCAGGCGGCCGACGGCACCATTACCCTGGACGAGGTCATGGAGGACGTCAAGGCCATGCTCGGCGGCGATACCTACGCGGCGGACCGGCTCACCGAAAAACTCGGCGGCGGTGACGCGGCCAAGGGCCGCGAAACGGTCAAAGCCTTTGCCGTTGCGAACGGATCGCAGCTGGGCTTCAACCGTCCCAACACCGGCACCGCCAATAAGAACAACTACGTCACTGCCCAGAAAAACGCGGAGATTCTGAACCTGATCTGCCAGGGCAAGCTTGTCAGCAAGGACGCTTCCGCCCAGATGCTGGAGCTCCTGCTCAGCTCCGCCAACAGCACGGACATCGAGCTCGGCGTGACCGGCGAGAGCGTCCGCTGCGGCTTTATCCATGACGTGGAGGACAAGACCTGCGTCTGCACCATGGGCGTCGTCCAGCTCAAGGACCGCGCTTTCGTCATCAGCGTGGTCTGCAACGAGCCCGTCACCATCGACGGCGCTAAGAAGAAGGTCGGCGATCTTGTCACCCTGACGCAGCCCTACTTCGAGGGCTCATCCAACTGACCGACGTCAGCCCAATGGGAGGCGCTTCCGCGAGAAAGCGCCTCCCTTATTCAAGCGTTCATTCGATCCGCAATTGCAAACAGGAGGGAAAACCCATGGATCCAAAGCGTTTTCAGGACTATACGAACCGGCTTGTCAGGAGCTGCGGCAAGATCATCATCGGCAAGGACGAGGTCATCCGGCAGATCGTCGTCTGCTTCCTGGCAGGCGGCCACGTGCTGCTGGAGGATCTGCCGGGCACAGGCAAGACCATGCTGCTGCGGGCCTTTGCCCGGTCCATCGGCGGCGAATTCCGCCGCATTCAGTTCACGCCGGATCTGCTCCCCTCGGATCTGACGGGCATCAACTTCTACAACCAGCCTGCGGGCAAATTTGAGTTCCGCCCGGGCCCGCTCTTTTCCAACGTGGTCCTGGCGGACGAGATCAACCGGGCCACGCCCCGGACCCAGTCGGCCCTGCTGGAGTGTATGGAGGAACGGCAGATCACCGTGGACGGCGAGAGCTATCCCGTTTCGAACCCCTTCCTGGTCATGGCCACCCAGAACCCCATCGAGTCCTACGGTACCTTCCCCCTGCCCGAAGCCCAGGTGGACCGCTTCTTTATGCGGCTGAGCCTCGGGTATCTGGAGCGGGAGCAGGAGCTGGAGGTCCTGGCCCGCCCGGCCAGCCGGGTCCTGCTGGAGGAGCTGGAGCCGGTGGTCACCCTGGAGGAGACCGAAGCCCTGGCCGCCGAGGCGGCGGAGGTGGCAGTCTCCCCGGAGGTGGCGGACTACCTGATGGATATCATCGCCGCCACCCGGGAGGATAAAAATCTGCTCTGCGGCGTTTCCACCCGGGGCGCCCTCTGCCTCTATCGCGCGGCCCAGATCACTGCGGCCATGGAGGGGAGAGACTACGTGATCCCCGAGGACGTCAAGCGGGAAGCCCTGCCCGTCCTGGGCCACCGGATCAGCTCCGCTGCCGGCGGCGCCGCGGACGCGGAGGAGGCTCTGCGGAAGCTCCTGGATACCATTACAGTCCCTCTGGAAGCCCTATGATCGCCCTCTACGTTCTGCTGGTCCTTGTCTGCGCCCTGGCGATCCAGCACAGGTACGCGGAGCGCTGCCTGGAGCGTCTGGTCTATGAGAACGATCTGGACCGGGAGCTGGCGGAGCCGGATCAGGTCCTGACCCTGACCTCCACCGTGCGGAACACCGGGCGGCTGCCGATCCTGTGCGTCAACCTCATGGAGCTCCTGCCGGAACAGGTCCGCCCGGAGGAGGACGAGGCCTGGTGCCGGCGGCATCTGCGAAGACCTGTCTTCGGCCAGAGCTGCACCGAGCAGCTCTGGCTGCCGGGCCGTCGGCGCTACACCAAGCAGTTCCATTTCTCCCTGCCGGACCGGGGCAGCTACGTGCTCGGAAAATACTACCTGACCGCCGGCGACTATCTGGGCCTCCACACCCGCTACGAGCAGGGGACCCGCAGGAGAAAGGTGGTCGTCATGCCCCGCCGCTGGGAGGACCCCCAGCTGGCCCTGACCCTGGGCGGATACCTGGGGGAGATCTCCGTGCGGCGCTTTCTCTTTGAGGACCCGGTGCTGACCATCGGCGTCCGGGAGTATACGGGCTCGGAGCCCCTGAAGCAGATCTCCTGGAAGCAGACGGCCCGGACCGGGACCCTGCAGGTGAAGAACTACGACTACACCGTGGACGCCAACGTGACGGTGCTGCTCAACCTGGACGGCGGCAGCGCCGCCGAGCTGGAGCGCTGCCTACAGATGGCCCGCACCGTCTGCGAGACCCTGGAGCGCCGTCGGATCCCCTATGAGTTCTTCGGCAACGGCGACCTCTTCGGCCCCCAGGGAGAGCTGAAATGGTTCCCCGAGGGCCTGGGCAGCCAGCACTACCGGACCCTGATGTACGCCCTGGGACAGTGTAAGGGCACCGTCTATTTCTCCTTTCCCCGAATGGTGGAGCGCTGTGTCCAGAGACGCCGGAGGAGCCGCGGCTACGTCGTGATCTCGCCGCCCCTGCGGGAGAGGGACCGGGAGGCCCTGCGCGCCCTGCGCCGGATCTCCGAGACGGAGCCCTGCCTGTTGACCGCCAGGGCGGAGGAAGGGGGCGAGACGGCATGACCCTGCTGCTTTTTGCCCTGGTCGCGGCGAACCTGAGCCTGTGCCTGGCCTTCGTCAGCGCCTTTGATATCTTTCCGCAGATGCTCCGCGCCGCCTGGGCGGCTCTGCTATTAGGACCCACCGCCGTTGCCCTGGGCAGCCTGGCGGCCCGGAAGAACCCGGCCATGCGCTTCCTCTTCGTCCTGCTGCCGCCCCTGGCCCTGCTGCTGACCAAGAGCACGACCCAGCTCCTCCTTCTGCTGCCCGCCGTGATCTACCCGACGGCGGTGCTGATCAGCGCCCGGTTTACCGTCTCCTATCTGGATTACCGCAACCACTTTCTCTGGTCCAGCGGCGTGCTGATCCTCCTGATCTTCACCTCTCAGCTCCACAAGCCCACGCCCCTGCCCGCCCTCTTCGGCACCATGAGCCTGGTCCTCAGCGTCTTCACCCTCCGGCAGCTCCGCTTCGGCGCCCAGACCGGATGGAAGCAAAAGGGCCTGGAGCTCCTTAGCCTCAGCGCCATTCCCGCCGGCTCGTGGCTCCTCATCAGCCTCATCTCCGGGTGGAGGGAGGCGGGGGGGTGGCTGGTCGAGCGGGTATTCTACCCCCTGGCCTGGCTGTTTCAGCGGATCATAGCCTTCATCGACGACTTGCTGGCGCCCCACAAGGAGGCGGCCCAGGAGCTCTTAGAGGAGACGGGGACCACGGAGACTGCTACCCTTGCGACGGAGCTGTTCCAGCCCGGCACCCTGCCGGCGGAATCCGAAGCCCATATCGACGAGAAGGTTCCCTACGTGCTGATCCCCCTGGGCATCGCACTTTTGATCCTCTTTACCGTCTGGCTCATCCGCCGTCTCCGCGAGAACCGCGCCGAGGACGTCCTGGACGAACAGACGGACCGGTTCACGGAACGCGACTTCGGGAGCGCCGGGCCCCCCAGCGAGGCGGAGCGGCGCGGCAACCGGCGGAAGATCCGTCGGATCTACGAGAAGTACCTGAAGCTGCTCCAGCACCGGCGGTTCTACCGCGAGCCCCAGGACAGCTCCGAGGACATCCTCGAAAAGACCCGCGGCATCTTCGCGGAGGAGCCCGCCCAGGCCCTGCGGGAGCTCTACATCCTGGCCCGCTACGACCCGGAAGCCCTTATCACCGACGCCCAGGTCCGGGAGGCCCGCCGCCTCCTGCGCCAAATCCGGGAGACGAAATAAACGAAACTCCCATAGATCGCGATCTATGGGAGTTTCGTTTTCTCTTTCGTCCAGTGCCGCCGCCGCGGGCGCTCCACCCGCAGCCGCTCAAAAAACTCTGATAAAAGGGCCGCGCATTCCGCTTCCAGCACGCCGCTGGTCAGCTCGGGCCGATGGTTGAAGGGGAGGGAGAAGAGATTCACCACGGAGCCGCAGCAGCCGTTTTTCGGGTCCGCCGCTCCGTAGACCACCCGGGGGATCCGGGCGTTGACGATGGCGCCGGCGCACATGGGGCAGGGCTCCAGGGTCACGTAGAGGGTGCACTCCCAGAGCCGCCAGCCGCCCAGGGCTTTGCAGGCGGCGTCGATGGCCTCCAGCTCCGCGTGGCAGAGGGCGTTTTTTGCCGTCTCCCGGCGGTTGCGGCCCTCGCCCACGATCCGATCCCCCAGGGCCACCACGCAGCCCACGGGGACCTCGCCCTCGGCCGCGGCCTCGCCGGCCAGCTCCAGGGCCCGCCGCATAAAATCCCGATCCTCCACGTTCTCACCTCCGGCTTTTATCCTATCCGATGCGTCTTCGATTATCAAGGGGAAAACGCAAACTTTTTGAAAAAAAACAAAAAAAGGGCTTGTCAAGCGCAGAAGATTGTAATATAATGAGCTGACTTGTTCAGAGAGACACCCTTCTTTCCTTGAAGGGACGGATCTCTTGTAAAATAAATAAGGAAGAATGCGACATGTCTACACCCAAGAAACCCGCCAATCCCACCATCGAAGCCCTGGCCGGTCCCATCACCGCCCTGGTCGCCAAGGGAAAGAAAGAGGGCATCATCCAGGCCTCCGAGCTGAATAACGAGCTGTCCAAGATCCCCTGCACCCCGGATCAGATCGAGCAGGTCTACGAGACCATCGAGGCCATGGGCATCCAGATCCTCGGCGCGGAGCTGGACCTGGACGACGAACCCCTGGATCTGCCCGCCGCCGACGGCGAGGAGGAGATCATTGATCCGGTGGAGCTCGCAGCGGAATACAATCTGGACGACCCCGTCCGTATGTACTTAAAGGAGATCGGCCAGATCCCCCTGCTCACGCCTGAGGAAGAGATGGAAATGGCCCAGAAGGTCTCCGAGGGCGACAAGGACGCCAAGAAGCAGCTCACCGAGGCCAACCTCCGGCTTGTGGTCTCCATCGCCAAGAAGTACTCCGGCCGCGGCCTGCACATCCTGGATCTGATCCAGGAGGGCAACACCGGCCTGATCCGCGCCGTGGACAAGTTCGACTACACCAAGGGCAACAAGTTCTCCACCTATGCAACCTGGTGGATCCGCCAGGCCATCACCCGCGCCATCGCGGACCAGGCCCGGACCATCCGCGTGCCGGTCCACATGGTGGAGGTCATCAACAAGGCCACCCGCTGCAACCGCAAGCTGG
>CAMUYE010000079.1 GCA_947164825.1 uncultured Clostridia bacterium | reverse complement strand
AGCCGGTTCCAGGCCCATTCCGCGTCCTCGTTCTTCAGGAAGATCTCATAGCCGATGGGCTCGCCGGTGTAGCCAGTCCGGGCGACCCAGACCTTGTGGCCTTCCATATCCAGGATGGACAGGTTGTTGCGGGCGGGGGCGGTGACTTCTTCCACGCCGGCCAGCTTGGCCAGCATCTTGCCGCTCTCGGGGCCCTGGACCGCGATGGAAATGGTTTCGCCGGTGATGTTGCGGATGGTGCAGTCGTAGTCCTTGAGGATGGGCTCGAACCAGGCCAGGTCCTTGTCGGTGTTGGAGGCGTTGACCACCAGCAGATAGCGGTCTTCCTCGAACATGTAGAGGTAGGCGTCGTCCACCGCGCTGCCTTTCTCGTTGGGGATGATGCAGTACTGGGCCTTGTTGAGGGTCAGAGCCGCGGCGTTGCTGGTCAGGACGTGCTGCAGGAATTTCAGACGGTCGGGGCCCTCGATGAGCAGTCTGCCCATGTGAGAGACGTCAAAGATGCCGCAGCACTTGCGGGTGTAGAGATGCTCCGCAACGATGCCGCTGGGATACTGAATGGGCATTTCCCAGCCGCCGAAGTCCACCATCGTCGCGCCTGCGGCGACGTGGGCGTTGAAGAGCACGGTGCGTTTGAGTTCGCTCATGGAATTACCTCCTGTGTATTGAAAGTGGCACTTAGCTTTTTCCATCAAAAACGGCGGCACAGACCGGGCGGGGCCTGTGCCGCCGTTTGAAGCCTGAGAGATTCCCCGCTCCTTGGGCGGGTTGCACCTACGGCGTGCGCCGAGGCGCACTTTACGGCGTTTCGTCCGGACCCGATCCTTTTGCCTGAGAGCTTTTGCGATCCCCTTCGGCGCCGCCCGCGGCGGTCTCTCCCGGGTCCATCATCCGATGATATGAGCATGGTTTGACCCACGCTTTTCCTTATTACAAAGTATCACACAGCCCCGCGGCTTGTCAAGGATTATTTGGAGAAAGAAAGCGATTTTTCATATTGACGGAAGCCCCTCCGTCCCGTATAATAACAGGCAGAAAGGGGGCGGTTTTATGGAGCGCAGCTATGGGGAAGTTCTGGCCTTTGGCGGGCAGCTCGCCATGAGCGAGGAGCTTCCCGTCTGTTCCGGGGCGGAAGCCTCTCTGCGCGCTCTGATGCGCGGCAACGCGGCCTATCTCGATCACAGCCGCAACCCCGCGGAGCTGACGGACCGCATTCGCGTAACCACGGCCCATGAGGGCCAGCATCCCATCGCCGCGGTGGTCTGCTGCGCCGATTCCCGGGTCCCGCCGGAGCATATCTTCAGCGCCGGGATCGGGGAGCTCTTTGTGATCCGCAACGCAGGCGCTGTCATGAGCGCTTCCGCCCTGGCGAGCGTGGAATACGCAGCCGCCCATCTCCACGTTCCCCTGGTCCTGGTTATGGGCCACCGGGGCTGCGGCGCGGTGGCGGCCGCCCTGCAAAAGCACCGGGAGCCCGGCGCCCTGGGCGCGCTGATCGCTCAGGTAAAGGTCGGTGTCGGCCACGCCCGGAATCCCCGGGAGGCGGAGCGGAACAACCTGATCCACAGCCTGGAGGCCCTGGGCGAGAGCGAGGTCCTGCGGGACCTGGCCGACCGGGGAAAGCTCGGCTTTGCCGGCGCGATCTACGACATCCGCAGCGGCGCAGTGGAGCTGCTGATCAGCGAATAACGAAGCATAGAGAGGAAGGCTGTTCTGAAATGAGATATCCCAACGCGACCCGAGGAGTCAGACTGCTCCTCATCTCCCATGGTCTCCAGCTTGCCCTGGCCCTGTTCCAGACCCTGCTGGCCCTCGTCTTCCCGGTTATCAGCTATCAGTATGCCCTCAGTCCGGTCTTCGGGTGGATCAATCGAGCCCTCGCCCTGGGCGCCCTGGTCCTGATGCTCCTGGGCATTCTCCTGGCCCGACGGGACGAGGAAGCCTTCCGACCCGCCCTTGTGCCGGTCTGCGTTCTGCTGGGCGGGGTCTTTGTATTCAACATACTGCCGTCTTTCTGGTCCAGCGCCTTCTCCTCCGGCGTTCTGATGTGGGGCTTCTACGCTTATTTGTTCTTGTCCACCCTGCTCTACCTTTGGGTCTGGCTCTCCATGACCGACGGGGTGATCGCCCTGGCCCGGGACTGCCGGAAGGGGGGGCTGGCCCGTTACGGAAAACTCCTGCTCTGGCTGATTCCGATCTCCTGCATTCCCGCCCTGGCGCAGGAGGGCCTCGTGATCCTGAATCTGACAGGGGCAAAATTCTACCAGAATAATTGGGAAGTCCTTTCCCAACTGGGCATCGTGCTGAACTATATTGCCATGGGCCTCGGCCAGGGACGGCTCGTTCTGCTGCTGATCCTCCTGATTTGGACTCTCGTGATGCTGAAGCGCGTGCGGGCCGCGGAAGCGAACCCGGAGGGAGCCATTACAAGCCATTATAATGGAGCGTGAACCCACGCGGCAGCCAGGTCGCCGCTGACCCGCAGCAAAGCCAAATCTATAGACGGAGGGGATTATCGCCCTGGCCGAGATTTATGAGCGCGGGGATTTGGTCGAGGAAGGGCATAGGCTGATCTGGATCACCGTGTTCGTTAAGGTGATCGGGATGATCTCAAACGTGCTTAGCAGCGTCCTTCCGGAAACCGCGAGCGCCCCGGCGATTATCATTGCCGTTGTCGTTCTTTTGCTCGGTCTGATCCAGCTCTTCCTGTTCCTGAGCTGCCTCAAAAAAGTCATTGCCATGCTGGAGGCTGATGGTACGTCCTCCGACGGGACCGACAGCGATTCCGACTCCTCCACATAGGGCTGTCACATCTGAGCTGACCGCTGAATTACATATTTCAGGAGGTATCCTATGAATCAAAACATCGTCAAACGCAACGAGCTGCTGGCGCAGAAGGTCGTCAAGGGCCTGGAATCCCGGAATATGAAGGGGTATTACGCCGCCACGAAGGAAGAGGCCCTGGCGATCGCCCTGTCCCTGATCCCCAAGGGCAGCTCCGTCTCCATGGGCGGGGCCATGAGCGCCCATGAGATCGGCCTGGTGGAGGCCGTCAAGGGCCCGGACTACCGCTTCATCGACCGGGACGCCTGGACCGACAAGCGGGCCGCCATGCTGGCCGCCTACGACGCCGACGTCTTTCTGAGCTCCGCCAACGCCATGACCGAGGACGGCATTCTGGTGAACATCGACGGCAACGCCAACCGGGTCTCCGCCATTGCCCAGGGGCCGAAGAAGGTCGTTATCGTCGCGGGCATGAACAAGGTCTGCAAGGATCTGGACAGCGCCATGAAGCGGGCCCGCAACGTGGCCGCTCCCATCAACGCCCAGCGCTTCGGTCTGAACACGCCCTGCGCCAAAACCGGCTCCTGCATGGACTGCAAGAGCCCGGACACCATCTGCTGCCAGTTCCTCATTACCCGCTACTCCCGCCATACCGACCGGATCCACGTGATTCTGGTGAATGACGATTTAGGATTCTGAAAAGGCGACAGGCAATAGGCAACAGGCAACAGGCACCGCCTGCTGCGTTGTTCAAAACAATTCCCTTATACCCCGTTCGGCAGGTTTAGAGATTACATGCGGGAACCCGGGTATTCTCTCTTTATCTTCGTTTAGAACGGGTTCCAAGGCATCATAATTTGGAAGATTCTTCAGGCGGTGCCTGATGCCTGATCCCTGATGCCTATCCAGAAACCAATCGAACGGGGAACGGCGTTGGACAACCCAAAACAAAGCAGGCGGTGCCTGATGCCTGATCCCTGATCCCTGATCCCTCGATCAGCAGACAGCCTGTAATTAAGCAAAATATAATATAATGATAAAGGAGACCTATTATGAACGTTACCAACGACATCCGTTACATCGGCGTCAACGACCATCAGGTCGACCTGTTCGAGGGGCATTTCGACGTCCCCCTGGGCATGGCCTACAACTCCTACGTGATCCTGGACCGGAAGCTTGCCGTCATGGACACCGTGGATCAGAACTTCGGCCGCCAGTGGCTCACCAATCTGGCCGCCGAGCTCAAGGGCCGCGAGCCCGACTATCTGGTGGTCCAGCACATGGAGCCCGACCACAGCGCCAACATCGCCCTGTTCATGGAGACCTACCCCAAGGCCACCCTGGTCAGCTCCGCCAAGGCCTTCCCCATGATGAAGAACTTCTTCGGCACCGAGTATGAAGACCGCCGGATCGTGGTCAAGGAGGGCGACACCCTGGAGCTGGGCGAGCACGTGCTCCACTTCGTCCAGGCCCCCATGGTCCACTGGCCCGAGGTCATCATGACCTACGACGCCAAGGACAAGGTTCTCTTCTCCGCCGACGGCTTCGGCAAGTTCGGCGCCAACGACGTGGAAGATCCCGAGGGCTGGGACTGCGAGGCCCGCCGCTACTACTTCGGCATCGTGGGCAAGTACGGCGCCCAGGTCCAGGCCGTCCTGAAGAAGGCCGCCAAGCTGGACATCGCCGTCATCGCCCCCCTGCACGGTCCCGTGCTGGACAAGGACCTCGGCCACTATCTGAACCTCTACAACACCTGGTCCTCCTACGGCACCGAGTCCGAGGGCATCTTCGTGGCCTACACCTCTGTCTACGGCCACACCAAGAAGGCCGTGGAGCTCCTGGTCAGCAAGCTCAAGGAGAAGGGCTGCCCCAAGGTCTCCGTGGCCGATCTGGCCCGGGAGGATATGTACGAGTGCGTGGAGGACGCTTTCCGCTACGGCCGCATCGTCTTGGCCACCACCACCTACAACGCCGAGATCTTCCCCTATATGCGGGAGTTCATCGGCCATCTGACCGAGCGCAACTGGCAGAACAAGACCGTGGCCCTGATGGAGAACGGCTCCTGGGCGCCCATGGCCGCCAAGGTTATGAAGCAGCGTCTCGAGGGCTGCAAGAACCTGACTTTCACCGACACCACCGTCCACATCAAGGGCGGCCTCAGCGCCGAGAGCGAGGCTGAGATCGAGAAGCTGGCCGAAGAGCTCTGCAAGGACTACCTGGCCCAGCACGACGAGACCGCCAACAAGTCCGACCTCACCGCCCTGTTCAAGATCGGCTACGGCCTCTACGTGGTCACCTCCAAGGACGGCGAGAAGCACAACGGCTGCATCGTCAACACCGTCACCCAGGTCACCAACACCCCGAACCGGATTGCGGTCTGCATCAACAAGGCCAACTACACCCACGAGATCGTGAAGAAGACCGGCATGATGAACGTCAACTGCCTGTCCGTGGAGGCCCCCTTCAAGGTCTTCCAGCACTTCGGCTTCCAGTCCGGCCGGAACGTGAACAAGTTCGAGACCGGCAACCCCCTGTTCTCCGACAACGGCCTGATCTTCCTGCCCAAGTACATCAACGCCTTTATGAGCCTGAAGGTGGAGCAGTACGTGGATCTGGACACCCACGGCATGTTCATCTGCACCGTCACCGAGGCCCGGGTCCTGTCCGACAAGGAGACCATGACCTACAACTACTACCAGGCCAACGTGAAGCCCAAGCCCGAGACCGACGTCAAGAAGGGCTGGGTCTGCAAGGTCTGCGGCTATATCTACGAGGGCGAGGAGCTTCCCGACGACTTCGTCTGCCCGCTCTGCAAGCACGGCCCCGCCGACTTCGAGAAGCTGTAAGCGTTTTCAGTAAATTTCCCCAAAAACACGCGATTTCCACCTTGCGGAAATCGCGTGCTTTTGATATAATATTCGGTGCGCAGCGTACATTTTCACACTTGGAGGGATTTTCGATGCAACACACCCGCACATGCCGCCTTCTTTCTTTCCTGACGGCCCTGGCCCTGGTCGTTTCCCTGCTTTCCGGCCTGAGCCTGACGGTCTTCGCCGACACCCTGCTCGGCACCCCCACCGGCTACACCTCCGCCTCCCAGGTGGTCTATCAGAGCAGCGACAGCTACCTGAAGAACTGGGGCGCCCGGGGCGAGACCGCCTCCTTCCTCACCACCTACGCCCAGAGCTACTACACCGGCAGCTATACCTACGCCAGCCTGTCGGCCAACTCCGGCAGCTCCAGCTCCTCCGGCTACACCACCAGCGCTCTCTACAACGCCCTGCACGCCATGCTGGCAGCCAAGCAGAGCTTTGAGACCAGCTACAACGGCACCCGGGATCTCTACTGCCTGACCGACTGCGTAAACAACAACAGCAGCTACATCTCCTCCTTCTACTCCGGCACCCGGCTCAACGGGGCCTGGGACAGCGGCCAGACCTGGAACCGGGAGCACACCTGGCCCCAGTCCAAGTCCACCGGCTCCCAGCTCAACGACATTATGATGCTGCGGCCCACTGCCGTCACCGAGAACTCCTCCCGGGGCAACAAGGCCTACGGCGAGAGCGACGGCTACTATCACCCCAATTCCGAGGCAGGCGCCACGGGCCTTGACCTCCGGGGCGACTGCGCCCGGATCATGCTCTACTGCTACGTCCGCTGGAGCGAGAACGCCTCCAGCATGTGGGGCACCGACGGCGTCATGGAGAGTGTGGACGTGCTCCTGAACTGGATTCAGCAGGACCCCGTGGACACCTGGGAGATGGGCCGCAACGACGCGGTTCAGTCCATCACCGGGGCCCGCAACTGCTTCGTGGACTACCCCGAGCTGGCCTTCCTGCTCTTCGGCCGCTCCATTCCCGCGAACATGAGCACCCCCTCCAACGGCCAGGGCGGCAGCTCGCCGGAAACCGTCACCCTGACCTATATGGCCAACGGCGCCGTTGTCGGCACAGCCACCACCACCGCCGGCCAGACCGTCACCCTGCCCACGACAGCCACCGCCGTCTCCGGCTGGACCTTCTCCGGCTGGGTGGAGTCTGAGCTGAGCGCCACCACGACCCGTCCCGTCTTCACCGTCCCCGGCGGCGGCTATACGCCCACCGCAGATACCACCCTCTATGCCCTCTACACCAAGTCCGAAGGCGCTTCCGGCACCGGGGATTGGACGAAAATGACTTCTGCCTCCCAGCTTGCCGCCGGGGTTCAGGTGGTACTGGCCTGCCAGAGCAAGGGCGTCACCGCCGGCAGCCTCTCCTCCAGCTATCTTACCAAGCTGGAATCCACCTTCTCCGCCGACGGGCAGACCATCAGCAGTCTGAACGGCGATACCACGATCTTCACTCTGGGCGGCCAGAGCGGCGCCTGGACCTTCGCCAACCAGGACGGCCAGCTTTTGGGTACTTCCGCTGCGAAGCGGCTGACCTGGGGCAGCGGCAACACCAGCTGGAGCGTCTCCATTTCCGACGGCGACGCCACCATCCAGAGCGGCACCAGCAGCTACGGGCGCATTCTGTACAACAGCGGCTCTCCCCGCTTCACCACCTACACCAGCAGCACCTCCGAGACTATGCTGCTGCCCCAGCTCTACTATCTGGACGGCAGCCTGGGCACTGTGACCTACAGCACCAATCCCTCCGGCGCGGACTATACCGTGACCTTCACGACGCCTGCCGGGATTACGGCCCCCGCCGCCATGATCGTCAACTCCCTGGCAGGGGCGGAGCTTCCCACCGCGGAGGCCCCGGAGGGCTACAGCTTCCTGGGCTGGGTCACGGAGGACTACGACCACGTCACCGAGATGCCCGCCGAGATCCTGAGCGGTCTCTACAAGCCCCAGGCCGATATCACCCTGAAGGCCTTGTACAGCTGCGACTCTGTGACCCCGCCGACGCTGACGCAGATGGGCCTCACCGATACCTTCTCCGATGGCGACAAGATCGTCATCACCGCCGCCGGAACGAACTTCGCCCTGTACCGGCAGAGCCACAGTTGGAATCACGTCAAGAGCTATGAATTTACCGACGACGCGGCCTCCATCCTTGCGGACGCCAAGAAGTATTTCCCCGTCAAGCAGACGACCGGCGGCTGGTATCTGGGCGACAACACCGACGGCTGGCTCTATACCTCTGCCAATCAGACGAACCTCTCCATCAAGGCGGATGACTCCAACCTCATGTCCGCCTTTGCCCTGACCACCTACGAGGGCTATCTTGCCATTCAGGATACCATTGAATACAACCCCAGCGTCTTCTATCTGTCCTGCAAAACAGACGTCGCCGGCAGCAATCTGAATCAGTGGGCAATGGTCAACGGAAGCAGCATCAGCGGCGTCATAACCCTGAACATCTACAAGCTCGACGAGGGCGGCACCCCCGTCACATATTACACGACTCTCATCGACCAGCCCCACGAGCATACCCCCGCCGAGGCTGTGATTGAGAACAACGTCGATCCCACCTGCACCGCCGCCGGTTCCTACGACTCCGTGGTCTACTGCGCCGAGTGCGGCGAGGAGATCAGCAGAGAGACGATCGCCGTTCCCGCCCTGGGCCATGATCCCAAGGCTGCCGTGGTTGAAAACAACGTGGAGCCCACCTGCACCGAAGCCGGTTCCTACGACAACGTGGTCTACTGCAACCGCTGCAATGAGGAGATTTCCCGGGAGACCGTCACTGTGGCTGCGCTGGGCCACCAGCCCGGCGAGGCCGTGGAGGAGAACCGGGTGGAACCCACCGCCACCACCGAGGGCGGCTACGATATGGTGGTCTACTGCCAGCGCTGCAGCGCTGAGCTGAGCCGTGAGCATACCGTGCTTCCCGCCACCGCTCCCATTGAGACCGCGAACCTGGAGATCTTCTACTCCATCTCCGTGGGCACCGACATGATCATCTCCTTCACCACCCTGAA
>CAMUYE010000078.1 GCA_947164825.1 uncultured Clostridia bacterium | reverse complement strand
CCGGGCGGCTCACCCCTTCGGGGTAAGAGCCGCCCCTACAGGGGCTAACGCTCAATTTGCAGCCGGGCGGCTCACCCCTTCGGGGTAAGAGCCGCCCCTACAGAGGAAGCTTCTACAGGGAAAGCCCCTGCAGGGGAAGCTCCGACAGGGAGGCGGCGGCTTCCCGGACGCGCTCGGCGAAAAGGGCGCTGCCCTTGGGGCTTTGGCCGCAGACGGTCCAGGCGCCGTCCTCGTTTTGGACGGCCCAGAGCTTCCGCGTCTGGAGATAGAAGGCCAGGAACAGGCCGATCAGCGTGATCAGCCCGCCCAGCAGAGCCAGGGGGGTGAAGCGGTCGCGCTTGATCTGGAGCAGCGTATAGCTTTGCGCCTCAGAGAAGGACACCTCGTAAGGGCTGAAGTCCGGAATGCTGCCGCCCTCGGACTGGACGTTCATGGTATAGAGCTCGTCGCCGACGTAGATCAGATAGGCGTAGCCGGGATCGACACGCTCGCCCTCGGCCTCGTCCCAGAGAACGGCGCGGAGCTGGAGCCGGAGCGGGGTCTCCAGCATCTGCTGCTCCTCGCCCACGCAGAGCCAGCTCTCCTGGACCGTGACGCCGTCCTTTTTGACCGTCAGCTTCGCCGCGTCGCCGGTGGAGTTCTGGTAGAGCTTGAAGCCGAAGGCGGAGCCCGGGTGGTTGACGCTGGCGACGCTGTCCTCGGCCAGGGGATCGTTTTCGTCGGAGTTGTCGATCACAGACAGCGCGGCGGTGTACTGCTCCACAGCGCCGCTTTCGCCGTAGTCCATGCGGAAGTCACGGATCTTCACCCAGTATTGGGTGTCGCCGATCTGCTTCGTCTGGCCGGGGACGCCGTAGACCGTGTATTCCTCCTTGGTCATCTGGCCCAGGGTGAAGCCCAGAATCAGCAGGAGGATCCCCAGGTGGCAGACCCAGGCGCCCCAGAGCCCGATCCGGTTTTGGACGGAAAAGCGCAGGGCGCGGCCCTCCGCGTCGGTGCTCTGCACGGCCTTGGGCATGCGCAGCCTGGCGAACAGGGCGTCCGGATCCCGCACCCCTTCCACGGTGACGGCAGGAGCGCTGAGCTTTGCGGGGTCGGCGGCGTCCCTGGTCCGCCGGATCAGCTGGGGCAGGCGGATCAGATTGCAGAGCAGAAGGTTTCCGCAGAGGAAGACTGTCAGCGCCAGGAACCACCAGCTGTGGAACACGTCGTCCAGCCCCAGGCCCAGAATCAGCCCGGCGGTCCGCTCGGAATAGAGCTCCGCGTACTGCGCAAAGCTGAGCCCCTGGGTGATAAAGCTGCCCCCGGCACAGGCTGCCGCCAGCACCACCAGCAGGATGATGGCAAACTGCATGGAGCCCAGGAACTTCCAGATTTTTTTCATATCAAATACCCTTTCTGAAAAAGCGGCAGAGGACGAATCCTCTGCCGCTATTGTATCGGTTTTTGCCGGAATTGTCAATTCTCAATTCTCATTGAGGGATCAGGTTCCGATCCTGTCATTGCGAGGCCAGTTCGCAAACTGGCCGCGGCAATCCGCATCCCCCGTCCCCTGATGCCTGATGCCTGATGCCTGATGCCTGTTGCCTCGTCCGTGCGGGGAACGTCGTGGCGCACACTGTGCGCCGCTACAGGCGGGGTGCGTGGCGCACACTGTGCGCCGCTACGGGCGGGGGACGGCGGGCGCTCAATGAGCGCCCCTACGGCGTGACTTGTCACCTGTCACCTGTCACTTGTCACTTGCCAAGCAGCTCCATGCCTTCCTCGATCCGCTCAGCGGCCAGGTCCAGGCAGTGGTTGGCCAGCTCGGAGTTGTGGGCGCCCTCGGCGTTCTCCACATAGTCGAAGTCGAAGAACCACTGGGCCTCCCGATAGAGCCTGCGCACGGCGTTCAGGTCTTCCTCGGACAGCTTGCCGGCCTTGTTTGCCGCGGCCAGGGCGTCCTTGAAATCGGAGAGCTTGTTGCCGATCTCCTTCTCCCGGGTCATGACCTGGTCCTGGATCCGGTGGACCTTCTGGACCATATTGGTGTCGCCGTGGCACTTGGCGCAGCTCTCCAGGATGGCCTCGCTGTCCAGGGGGCTCACCAGCTCATGGCTGTGGTAGACCGTGCCGTCGTCGTTCAGCTTGATCTCCATGTGGCAGTCGGCACAGCTCATGCCCTCGGCGGCGTGCTTGCCCTGGAGATAGGTCTCGAACTCGGGGTGCTGGGCCTTGAGCAGCCGGGCGCCGGTGCTGGACTGATACCAGTCGGAGAAGCCTGTGGAGCCGGCGGGGAGCTGGATGGATTCCTTGGTGGAGCCGTCCGTCAGAGTCAGGCCGTTTGCCAGGACCATGGTATCGTAGTACTCCAGAATCGCCTCGGGGGTCATGGCCTCCACGCTGTCGTAGGGCATCATGGTTTCCTTGTCGGCGGGGGTGAAGTAGTACTCGATGTGGCACTGGCCGCAGCTCAGGGTACTCGCGTCGATGCTCTGCACGTTGCCGCCCAGGGCCTTGTTCACGTAGCTGTGGGTGACGCGGAGCTCGCCGTTGTTGCCGGCGCTGTTGCCGTGGCAGGTGTAACAGCTGATCGCCTCGCCCTTCTCGTTGATCTCGTTCCAGAGGGTCTCAAAGTCCATGGTGTAGACGCCCAGGCCCTCGTCGGTCACCTTCTTGTTGAAGTTGGGGGTCTTGCAGGTCAGGCAGTTGGCGGCGGCCTTGGGACGGGCGGTGTTCTTCACGTCCGTCAGGGTGTAGGCGTGGCCCCGGGCCTCGCCGTATTCCTTGGCGAAGCCGAAGCCCTCATAGATGTTTTTCAGATAGGGGTCCTGATCCAGATAGTCCGGGATCTCGCCGCCCGCGTCGTTTTTGGCGTTGTCCTCCATGGAGGCGGCGATGTAGGGGAAGACGGTCTTCCAGGCCGCGGCCGTGATGGTGCCGTCGTAGGCCGTCTCCGTGGGGGCGGGGGCGCTGAGCTCCGTGAGCTGGTCCCGGGTCAGGGCCTCCGTGTGATAGCGGACGTCGCGCTTGTTCAGCACGCCGGTCAGCAGAACGACCGCGACGGCGATGATGACGAGCCCGCAGATCACTTTCCAGATGATGGTTTTCTTGTCCATAGTCAGTTCTCCTTTTTGTCGATGGAAGGGCCGATGTGGGCATCGGCCCCTACTCCCCCGTCCTCTCATTTTGCATTTTGCATCTTGCATTTTGCATTGAGCGTCCGGGCGGGGTGCGTGGCGCACACTGTGCGCCGCTACGGGCGGGGGACGGAGGGCTGATCGCCCGCGCTGCGGGGGTGAAAATGAATACTGAAAACTTAAGACTTAAGAATGAAAAATTGAGGAGTCCCTTCGGGACAGATTTGAATTTCATTTTTCAATTCGCAGAATTGAAAAATACCTCCATTATTCATTTTTCAGTTTTCAGTCTTAAGTTACTCCCCCGTCCCCTCATTTTGCATTTTGCATTTTGCATTGAGCGTCCGGGCGGGGAAAACTCTGACCTCTGTTCTCTTTCCCCACCCTAATCCCTAATCCTTAATCCTTAATCCCTTTACCGGTGCGGCGGCGTAATGACCTTGGCCGGGCACTTCTCCACGCACTTGCCGCACTGGGTACAGGCTTCGTAGTTGATGTGGGCCAGGTTGTTCTCCACGGTGACGGCCCCGGACTCACACTGCCGGGTGCAGAGCATGCAGCCGATGCAGCCCGCGGAGCAGACCTTCTTGACCTGGGGGCCCTTGTCCTTGTTGGAGCACTGGACCGCCACCAGATGGGTCTCGGGGATCAGCTCGATCAGGCCCTTGGGGCAGGCCTTGGCGCAGAGGCCGCAGCCCACGCAGCTCCGACGGTCTACCACGGCCACGCCGTCCCGGACGGTGATGGCCTGCTCGGGGCAGACCCGGACGCAGGAGCCCAGGCCCAGGCAGCCGTAGTCGCAGCTGGTGAGGTTCAGGCCGCCCCGGAGGGCGGAGGCGCAGTCACGGATGCCGATGTAGTTGCCCTGGTTCCGGGTGTATTCGCAGGAGCCCTTGCAGCGGACGAAGGCGACCTTCCGGATTACGGCCCCGGCCTCGACGCCCATGACGGCGCCGATCTTTTCCGCCACGGGACTGCCGCCCACGGGGCAGCCGTTGACCGGAGCCTCGCCCTTGGCGATGGCGGCGGCCATGGCGTCGCAGCCGGCGTAGCCGCAGGCGCCGCAGTTATTGCCGGGCAGGAGCTCCCGGACGGCGGATTCCCGCTCGTCCACCTCCACGTGGAATTTCTTCGAGGTGAAGACCAGGCCCGCGCCGACGATCAGGCCGATGACGGTGATGACCGCGGTGGTGATCAGAATGATACTGTAATCCATGGCACCCTCCTCAGAACGACAGGCCGGAGAAGCCCATGAAGGCGATGGACATCAGGGCCGCGGCGATGAGAACGATGGGAGCGCCCCGGAGGGGAGCGGGCAGGTCGTCCTCGTTGATGCGGCTGCGGATGCCCGCCAGCAGGACGATGGCCAGGGTGTAGCCCAGGGCGGTGCCGAAGCCCGCCAGCACGGACTCGATGAAGTTGTAGCCGTTCTGGACGTTGGTCAGGGCCACGCCGAGGACGGCGCAGTTGGTGGTGATCAGGGGCAGGAAAATGCCCAGAGCTTTGTAGACCGCGGGGGACTTCTTTTTGAGGAACATCTCCACGATCTGCACCAGAGCCGCGATGACCAGGATGAAGACGATGGTTTTCATGAACTCCAGGCCCAGAGGCGCCAGCACGTAGGTGTAGAGCAGCCAGGCCACGGCGGAGGCCACGGTGATGACGAAGATCACCGCGCCGCCCAGGGAGGCGGAGGCCTTCATCTGCTTGGACACGCCCAGGAAGGAGCAGATGCCCAAAAACTGGCTCAGGACCACGTTGTTGATGAGGGCGCCGGAGAGGATGATCAGAAGCAGATTATGATTCATTTCGCCGCCTCCTTCGGAGTGTCGCACTTGGACGCGCAGGAAGCGCAGCAGCCGTCGCAGCCGCTCTCCACTAACTTGCGCTGGCGGGTCTTGATGCCGATGGCGTTCATGATGATGATGAACAGGGCGATGACCAGGAAGGCCCCGGGAGGCTGGACGAAGATGCCCATGGGCTCTACGGTGTCGGGCAGGATCTGAAGCCCGAAGCAGGTGCCGCTGCCCAGGATCTCCCGGACGCCGCCGGCCAGGGTCAGGGCCACGGTGAAGCCCAGGCCCATGCCGATGCCGTCAAAGATGGACAGGAGCGGGCCGTTCTTGTTGGCGTAGGCCTCGGCCCGGCCCAGAATGATGCAGTTGACCACGATGAGGGGGATGTAGATGCCCAGAGCCTCGTAGACCGAGGGCAGATAGGCTTCGATCAGCAGCTCCGTGACCGTGACCAGGGAGGCTACGATGACGATGTAGGCGGGCAGACGGACCTGATCGGGGATGAGCTTCCGCAGCAGGGAGATCACCAGGTTGGACAGGACCAGCACCGCCAGGGTGGACAGGCCCATGCCGATGCCGTTCATGGCCCGGGTGGAGACTGCCAGGGTGGGACACATGCCCAGCATCAGGACCAGGGTGGGGTTTTCCTTGATGAGGCCGTTGTACAGCCGTTCCAGATATTTGTTCATCTTACTCCCCCCTTAACTGCGTGTTGATGAAGTCCAGGCCCGCGTTCACCGCGTTGACCACGGCCCTGGAGGTCCTTGTGACGCCGGTGATGCCGTCAATGTCCGTGCCCAGGGTCAGCCCTCCGGCGTCCTTCCCGGCGAACTGATTCATGAAGTCGGGCTCCCCGCAGAGCATGCCCTTGCCGGGGGTCTCGTGGAGCTCCGTGAAGGAGATGCCGTTGATCTTCCCGTCGGCGCTGACGCCCAGGGAGAGGGTGACGTTGCCGTCGTAGCCGTCGCCGGAGGTGACGGAGACGGCCCAGCCGACCACCTTGCCGTCGGCGTCTTTGCCGATCTGGGCGTCGTTGATGTAGACCCGGCCGAAGCCGGAGCCGTAGACCTCGCCGTCCAGGAGCTCCACCTTGGCGTACATGGAGTCAAAGCTCTCGGCCTCGGGCAGCACCGCCTTGTAGGCGGCCGCCGCTGCGGCGTTCTTCTGCTCGTCGATGGTGTCCTTGGTCATGGAGTAGACCCCGGAGAGGGCCAGGCCCGCCAGCAGGGCGATGACCGTCAGGGCAATGACGGGCTTGGGGAAGCGGAAGGGCTGCTTGCCCTCGGTGCGCAGGCGGATCATCCGCTTGCGGAAGGCGTAGGGCTTATCGACCACGTAGGTGTCGATGAAGGGCGTGAAGAGGTTGGCGGTGATGATGGAGTAGCTGAAGGAGTCCGCGGCCTGCCCGTAGATCCGGAACAGGGCGCCCAGGATGCCGATGAGCACGCCGTAGAAGGTCTGGCCCAGACGGCTCATGGGGGAGGTGACGTAGTCCGTGGCCATGAAGAAGGCGCCCAGCATCACGCCGCCGCCGCAGAGGTGGGCGGCCAGGAAGCGGGGATCAAAGCCCTGGCCTCCGAAGAGACCGATGAAGGCCGTGAAGCTCACCAGCACGGAGATCCAGATCTGGCCGTGGATGATGTCGAAGGCCCAGAGCGCCAGGCCGCCGATCAGAATGCCCAGGATGGAGCCGCCGATGACGCCGTTGGCGCTGCCCAGGAACATGGACGAGATGTTCACGATCCGGCCCGCGGCCAGCTCGGCGCAGGGGGTGGCGGAGGCCACGCCGTCGATGCCGTAGACGGTCATGGCGCCGGGGAAGGAGATCAAAAGGAAGCAGCGGGCCGCCAGGGCCGGGTTGATGAAGTTCTTGCCCAGGCCGCCGAAGGCGCATTTGACCACGATGATGGCGAAGGCGGAGCCGATGATGGGGGCGTAGAGGGGCGTTTCCGCCGAGAGGGTCAGGGCCAGCAGCAGGCCGGTGAGGGCGGCGGAGCCGTCCTTCCAGGTGTCGGGCCTCTTGGTGAGCTTGTCAAAGATGAATTCCGAGCCCACGGCGGAGATCACCGACACCAGCACCACCCAGAGGGCCTTGAGGCCGAAGGTGACGATGCCGATGACGGTCGCCGGCATCAGAGCCAGCAGGACCATCCGCATGATGAAGGCTGTGGACCATCTGTCCCGGACGTGGGGGCCGGCGGAAAGGTTCAGTGTCTGGTTCATTTTTTACCTCCTGCCTGTGCCGCCCGTTTCCGGGCCATGATCTCGGCCTTGGTCTGCTTGAACATCTGGGTCAGGGGCCGCTTGGCCGGGCAGATGTAGGTGCAGCAGCCGCAGGCGATGCAGTCGAGACCGTAGAGCTTCTTCTCATAGCGCTCCCAGTTCTGCATGTCGATGGCGTCGGCCATCAGGGCGGGAACCAGACCGTTGGGGCAGATGGTGGAGCAGCGGCCGCAGTGGAGGCAGCCGGTCATCTGCTTCTCCGCCTTCTCCAGCGGATCCTCGGCCAGCAGGGTCAGGGCGTTGGTGTTCTTCTGGATGGGGACCTCCAGACTGCCCACGGCCACGCCCATCATGGGGCCGCCGGAGAGGGCCTTCTTAGGTGTGACGCCGTCCTTGATCCCGCCGCAGGCCTCCAGAAGCTGGGCGAAGCTGGTGCCGTCCCGGGCGATGAAGTTGCCGGGCTCCCTGACCGCCTCGCCGGTGACGGTGAGCACGTGCCGGAACAGAGGCTCGTTCCAGGCCACGGCCCGGCCCACGGCGTAGGCCGTGCCCACGTTGAGGACGATGCAGCCCACGTCCGCCGGGAGCATGGACACGGGGTAGTCCACCCCGGCGATGACCCGGATCAGGCTGCGCTCGCCGCCCTGGGGGTACTTGGTGTGCAGGGGCAGGACCCGCATCCGTTCTTTGCCCGCCACGGCCTCCCGCATGGAGAGGATGGCCTCGGGCTTGTTGTCCTCAATGCCGATGACGCACTCGGCGTTGGGGTAGAGCCGCAGGGCGATTTCCAGGCCCTCCACGATGCCGGCCGCGTGGCTGCGCATGAGCTGGTCGTTGCAGGTGATGTAGGGCTCGCACTCGGCGCCGTTGGCAATGAGATACTTGATCTTGTCCGGCGCCTTGGGGGCCAGCTTGACGTGGGTGGGGAAGCCCGCGCCGCCCAGACCCACGATGCCCGCGTTCTTCACGCGGTCCAGGATATCCTGAGTCGTGAGCGCGGAGAGATCCTGCTTCTCTCCCAGTCCCTCCATGGGAGTATATTTGCCGTCGTTTTCCACGACGACGCATTCGCTCATGGTGCCGGCGATGGTGCGGCGCTTTTCCACCGCTTTCACCGTACCGGAGCAGGAGCCGATGACGCAGGCGGAGACGAAGCCGTCCGCCTCGGCGAGCTTCTGTCCTACCAGGACCGGATCGCCCTTTTTGACGACGGCCTTGGCGGGCTTGCCGATGTGCTGGGCCAGCGGGAAGACCATCTCGCCGGAGGCCGGATCGAAGCTGCGCAGGGGCGCCTCCCTGCTCAGCTCCTTCCGCCCCTTGGGATGGACCCCGCCGCGAAAGGTTACATTCACTGTTTTTGCCCTCCCGGATAAGTTCGGAATGGAAAAGGCGCAAAAGCATACAATACGCCTACAATATTCCTATTTAATAAGATAGCATATTTTGCGGAAAAAGGCAATGGGAATTTTTTAAGGCAACAGGCAACAGGCATCAGGCATCAGACCCGCCTGTAGGGGCGCACAGTGTGCGCCACGCCGTTCCCCGCACGGAGGAGGCAATAGGCACCAGGCATCAGGCAACAGGGGATAACGCCGTAGGGGCGGCCATTGGCCGCCCGCCCGAGGCAGACGCTTCCGACGAGGCAACAGGCAACAGGCATCAGGCATCAGGGGACGGGGGATGCGAGGCAACAGGCAACAGGCAACAGGCAACAGGCAATGGGCCCGCTCGTAGGGGCGGCCATTGGCCGTCCGCCCGAGGCAGACGCTTCCGACGAGGC
>CAMUYE010000077.1 GCA_947164825.1 uncultured Clostridia bacterium | reverse complement strand
GGATCATCTCCGCCCGGGACGCCGTGTCCCTGGGCGCCAAGATCCTCACCGACCACCTGGCGCTGTTCACCGATCTGAGCGAGGCCGTGTCCGCCAAGTCCACCGTGGTGGAGCACGTGGGCGATACCCACAACAAGATGCTGGAGCTCACCATTGAGGAGCTGGATCTTTCCGTCCGGAGCTTCAACTGCCTGAAGCGCGCCAATATCAACACCGTCGCCGATCTGATCGCCCGTACGGAAGAGGATATGATGAAGGTGCGCAACATGGGCCGGAAGTCCCTGGAAGAGGTTCAGAACAAGCTGGCCATGATGGACCTGTCCCTGGCCACCGAAGACTCCAACAGCAACAACTGACGCGGACGGGAGCCGCGTGACGGCTCCCATCAATCTTAAAGATAACTCGACAACCTTTTCAGAAGGAGGAAAACCTGAATGTTCGGAACTCGGAAACTCGGCAAGACCAGCGCCCAGCGCAAGGCTCTGCTTCGTCAGCAGGTCACCGATCTGCTGGAGCATGGCAAGCTGGAAACGACCTTCACCCGTGCGAAGGAAGTGCAGCCTGTTGTTGAGAAGATGATCACCCTGGGCAAGAAGGGCGGCCTGGCCAATTACCGCAGAGCCCTTGCTTACATTACCAAGGAAGACGTGGCGAACAAGCTGTTCAAGGACGTGGCCCCCGGCTACGCCGAGCGCAACGGCGGCTACACCCGCGTCACCCGTACCGGCCCCCGCCGCGGCGACGCCGCTGAGATGGCCGTGATCGAGCTGGTGTAATGTTTCATTGATTTATAGAAAAACGCTCTCTGCATGAGGCAGAGAGCGTTTTTCTATGCTTTCCGTGGCTGCTGTGATTTCCGTTTTGATGTTTTTTATACTGAACTCCCATAGAAAGATTGAAAAATGTTCCGTGCAGGAATTGCGTCAGACGAGGCGGAGGACGCAGGCGGGCTTGACGCCCGGCAAGGACGACAACGAAGTATGACACAATTCCTGCCGAAACAGATTAAAGGTTTCTATGGGAGTTCAGTATTAATTGATGGCGTTCTCCGGCGCTACCGTATCGTTCTCCGCCACGGTGGCGAAGTAGGCGTCGAAGATGGTCTTGGCGATGCTGCCCAGGCTGCCGCCCTGGGCGCCCTTTTCCACGTAGATCGCAATGGCGACCTGCGGGTCGTCGGCGGGGGCGTAGCAGACAAAGGAGGCATGGTCGGAGCCGGCCACGCCGTGCTGGGCGGTACCGGTCTTGGCGCAGACGGCGACAGGATAGCTTCCGAAGACCTTGTTGGCGGTGCCGTTGGGGGCGGTTACAGCCTCCCGCATACCGGCGGTATAGACCTCATAGGCCTCGTCGCTGATCTCCAGAGTGGAGGCCACCGTGGGCTCCATCTCGTAGAGCAGCTCCTGGTAGTCCGCGGAGATGATCCGGTTGAGGAAGGTGGCCTTGTAGCGGACGCCCCGGTTGGCCAGGGCTGCGGTGTAGACCGCCATCTGCAGGGGGGAGAAGCGGTTTTCCGACTGGCCGATGGCCATGGAGATGGTGTCGCCGGCGGTGAAGACCTGGAGGCCGGGGTTGGAGTAGAGGGCCTTTTTGCTCTCGGGGTTGGCGCGCCAGCCTGTGGTCTCCCGCAGCTCCACGCCGGTGGGCTCGCCCAGGCCCAGGGCCTTGGCGGTCCTGTCCATGCGTTCCCAGCCTGTGAGCCGGCCTACCTCGTAGAAGAAGTAGTTGCAGGAGACGGCCAGGGCCTGGCGGCAGTTGATGACGCCGTGGGTCTGGCCGCTGGCGGTCCAGAGGTAGCAGGCAGGCTGATAGTCCGTGTAGAACTCATATTTGCCCTTGTCCTCCACGGTGGTGTACTCGGAGATGATCCCGGCGTTCAGAGCCGCAATGGAGGTGGACATCTTATAGATGGAGCCGGGGGGATAGGCCTGCATCAGAGCCCGGTTGAACATGGGAGAATACTTGTCCTGGGCCAGCTCCTTGTAGTCCTTGGAGAAGGTCGCCAGGTTGAAGGTCGGGTAGGAGGCGGAGGCCAGGACAGCCCCGGTCTTCACGTCCAGCATCACCACGGCGCCGCCCTCGGCGTCCGTGCCCTCTTTCTTGGAGCCGACGCCGTTCTCCCGCAGATCCAGGATATAGTCGGCCAGAGCCTCCTCCGCGATCCGCTGGTAGTTGACGTCGATGGTGACTTCCACGTTGGAGCCGGCCTTGGGTTCCACGGCGTAGTACTGGGAGACGATGTTGCCTTCCCGGTCCACGGTGGTGCGCAGGATGCCGTCGGTGCCGTGAAGCTGCTCCTCAAAGGCCTTTTCCAGGCCGTCCTTGCCCACGTAGGCGTCCATGGCGTAGCCCTGTTCTTTGTAGATCTCCCACTCCTCGGGGCTCATGGCGGCGGTCCGGCCCAGAATGTGGGCGGCGTAGGCGGTGTTGTACTCCCGGACCGTGCTGGCCTGGACCTGCATGCCGGGGGTGTTGAGCTCCATGAGCTCTGCCAGCTGCGTGGCGTCCACGTCCGTGAGCAGGGTGTAGGTGGGCAGGGAGCTGTAATTCCGGAGGTCCAGCTCGTAGCGCAGGCCCAGGACCCCGCGGACTTCCTCGTCGCTCCAGTTGTTGGGGATGCGGAAGCGGGTGCGCATGAGCTTGATCAGCTGGGCGGCGGAGACGTCAGCGTCCCAGTCGTTCTGCCGCAGGAAGCTGCGGAAATAGTTGTTCCAGGTGTCGGAGTAGTTGGCGGTCTCGTATTCGTAGGGCTTGACTTTGGTGACGGGCAGGTGGTCCGTGAAGTCGATCTCCAGATCCCGGCAGAGCCGTACCAGCTGACGCAGGCTTTCGTTGGGGCTCTCGGAGTTGAAGAGGGCGTAGCCCGTGATGATGAGGTTGTAGCTGGCCCGGTTCGTCACGAGGACGTTGCCGTTGCGGTCCAGGATCTCGCCCCGGGCCGCGGTGACGCGGGTGTCGTAGGTATAGGTGCCCGTGCCGGTGCTGGCCTTTCGGGGGTTGACCACCTGGAGCTGGATCAGCCGGTAGGCGTAGGCGCCGATGAGAATGCCGAAGACGGCGAGGAAGAGCCCCAGCCGCAGTTTGAGATTATAACGCATCCTGCACCCCGATTCTGCCGATCAGCTTGACCAGCCCGTAATGAAGGGGGACGAAGACCATGGACAGGCCCACCCCCGGAAGAAGGATCCGCCAGTAGTTTTCCAGCGCCACGGTGGGAGGCAGGATCAGCTTGAAGAGGAAGATCACCGAGGCGTTAAGCAGGGTCACGGCCAGGCAGCACAGGGCCGTGGGCAGGAAGCGCAGGGTCAGCACCGCCCGGCAGAGCACGGCCGAGAGGATGGCCCCGATGGGGATCACCGCCACGGAGAGGTTGCCAAAGTCCGCCCCGGAGAAACACCAGAACAGCGCGGCCAGGATCGCGTAGATCCCGCCCTTCTCCGGCCCTTCGCGGACGCAGACGCAGACGATCAGCGCGGGAAGCGGCGCGAGCTTTGTCCCCAGGATGGGGCGCTTTGCCAGCACCGAGGTCTGCAGCAGCACGACCAGCAGCGTCAGCAGCCCGTAGAGGGACCATTTCAGGATGCCCTGCCACTGGCGCTTGGTCAGGTGGAAGTATTTCAGCAACGCGGTCCCTCCTTTCCACAATACAAAATGCAAAGTGCAAAATGCAAAATGATTATTGGTTTTCGTAATCCGTGATGATAAACACCTGTTCCAGGTCGTCCAGATCAGCGGCGGGCTTGAGCAGGGCGTACTTGGCCACGCCGGTCTGGTCGAAGCCCGCGTCGGTGATGTAGCCGATGATCAGGCCCCGGGGATAGACCGTGGAGCCGGTGGTCAGGACCTGGTCGTTGTTCCGCAGGACGGAGTCCGTGGGCAGGTAATTCATCCGCAGCAGGCCCTCGGAGCCCGTGGCGAGGGCGCCTTCCACCACACCGTTGTAGCCCGTGGAGGCCACGGTGGCGGAGATGCCCAGGGCGGAGTCCAGGACTGTGGTGATGGTGGCCCAGTTGGGGCCGACTTCGGTGACAAGGCCGACCACCTGACCGTACTCGGTGATGGCAACGTGGCCCACCTCAATGCCGGAGTTGGTGCCTTTGCCGATGGTAAAGGCGGACTTCCAGCTGCTGTCCACCCAGGAGATGATATAGGCCGAAACCCTGTGGTAGTCTTCGTGCTCCTCGGAAAGGCCCAGGAGCTGGTGCAGGCGCTCGTTCTCCCGCTGAAGGGAGTCCGCGCTGCGCACGTCCTCCTCCATGGCGATGATCTGCTTCCGCAGGGCCTCGTTCTCCGCCTGTAAGGATTCGTAGCGGGAAATATAGTCGTAGAAGCGCTCCACCTGGCGCACGATGGCGCTGGCCGCGGAGCGGAAAGGCGTCAGCATGACCTGGACAGCGTTCTCTCCGGGATGGGTCGCGCCTACGGCCGCCGTTACGGTTATGAGTCCCGCCAACAGCACGGCGATGACAATGAGCCATTTGGTCTTTGCGGATAGATGCTTCTTCATTTTCGTATCCCTCCGTAGGGGCCGATGCCTACATCGGCCCTGGTTCAGGGTTCAGCGGATCGATCCCGTACCGCTTCAGGGCCAGGGCCAGTTGACAGACCGGCAGCCCCATCACGGTGAAGTAGTCGCCGCGAATGGATTCCACCAGCATCGCGCCGAGATTCTGGATGCCGTAGGCCCCGGCCTTGTCCATGGGTTCCCCGGTGGCCACGTAGGCGGCGATCTCGTCGGGAGTCAGGTCGCGGAATTTCACGTAAGTCTTTTCGCAGTGCGTGTAGGGCGACAAGTGACAAGTGACAGTTCCCCCGTCCCCTGTTGCCTGTTGCCTGTTGCCTGTTGCCTCAAAATCATTTTGCATTTTGCATTTTGCATTTTGCATTTCCGGGACGGGCAGCAGCGTAAACGCCGTATAGACGATATGCTCCCGGCCGGACAGGGCCCGCAGCATGGCCCGGGCCTCTGCGGCGTCGTGGGGCTTGCCCATGATCTTGCCGTCCAGGACCACGATGGTGTCGGCGGCGATCACCAATTGAGAATTGAGAATTGGGAATTGAGAATTCTCCCGCATCAGGCGCTGCGCCACAGCGCGGGCCTTGGCCTCGCAGATGCGGCGGACGGAGGCTTCGGGATCCTCGGTCTCGTATTTCGTTTCGTCAATCTCGGCGGTGAGGACCGAAAACTCCAGTCCCATCCGCCCCAAAAGCTCCCGCCTTCTCGGAGACTGGGAGCCGAGTATCAGTTCCATATCAAAGTATCACTTCTTACTTTTTACTTCTTACTTTTTCCTTCACTCCACGCCGCGGTAATACAGCCCCCGGGTGCAGGCGCCGGGGTCGAAGACGGCGCCGCCGCGGGTGGCGGAGATTACGGCGTCCACCTCCATGGGATTTTCGGTGGTGAACTGGAGCCGCAGAGCCCAGAGCCCCAGGCTCCGGAGTTCGGGCAGCTTGTCCAGCAGGTAGAGCTTTTTCCCGTTGTAGATCACGCTGCGGCAGCTGTCCTGATCCGGCAGGACCCGGAACTCCTCGCCCCGGCGGTCCACCAGCTTGGTCGGCCCGGAATGGCAGGCGCAGCGGCCCGAGCGGTTCTTGATGACGCAGTTTTCCGTCAGCATCAGGGGCAGGCGGCCGTAGGCCAGCAGCTCCACGGGCAGGGGCTTGCTCAGGTCGCGAATGCGCGGCAGGGTCAGCTCGAAGCTGACGGTGGCGCTTTCCAGGCCCAGACCCCGCGCCACGTTCATTGCCCGGGAGTTGAAGAGGTTGAGGCCGAAGTCGCCGCAGACCGCGAAGCCGCGGGAGCGGGCCAGGGAGATATGGCCCAGGTTGCCGCAGAGGGCCAGACGCACGCCCAGCGCCCGGGCCTTATCCAGGGCGGCCAGCACGGTCTCGGTCTCCCCGTCCCGGATGACCCGGGGCAGGACCACGGCCAGCTCCGTCTGTTCCTGGATCCGGCTGCGCCAGTCCACGTCCTTCTTGAACATGGACAGGGGCACGTAGAGCCGGGCCGGCTTCATGGCCAGCAGCCTCGGCGTAAGCTGTTCGGGGGAAAGAACGCCCACAGTCCAGCGAGGCGGTCTGGCCACGCCGGGGAAGCGTTTGACCGGGGAGAAGGAGTTGAGCTCCCGCTCGGCGATCCGCCCCCGGACGGCGGTCAGATGGGCCAGCACCTCTCGGCGCATGGCGTTGATGGCCGCGGCGGAGAGGGTCAGCCCCGGTTCAACGACGCTCTTGGTTTCCACGCAGCGGAAGGGGGTGCCGCCGGTTTTGGCAAGCCGCTCGCCCAGGGCTTCCCGGGTCAGGGGCCTGGAGAGGGCCGCCTGGGGAACGGGGCCCTCTGTCTTGCAGAGGTTGCCCAGCTCGTCCTCCACGGCCAGCAGCGCGTTTTGCTGCCGGTTCACCATGGCATAAAAGCGCACGGGGACCAGGGGGGATTCCGCGTTCTCAAAGCTCGCCCGGGCCTTCTGCATCAGCTCTTTGTTTTCTTTTTCCTTCTGCCGGACGCCGAACATATCCGGTCCCGTCCGGCTCAGATAATAACCCTGGGTGAAGCCCTGGCGGGAGAAGACGTCCCGCAGGTCCTTCATGTCAGCCGCGGAGACGGGTTCGCCGTCGATGGCGGCCCGATAGAGCCGGGTGGCCACGGCCACGTATTCGGCCCGCTTCATCCGGCCCTCGATCTTCACGGAGCTGACCCCCAGGGCGGCAAGCTCCCGCACCTGGGAGATCAGGCAGTTGTCCTTGAGGCTCAGGGGATATTTGTCCTCATAGCGGCCGAAACCGTAGGCCAGACGGCAGGGCTGGGCGCACTGACCCCGGTTGCCGGAGCGGCTTCCCACGGCAGCGGAGAAATAACACTGGCCGGAGTAGCACATGCACAGGGCCCCGTGGACGAAGACCTCGATCTCGATGGGACTGTTGCGGCAGATAAAGGCGATGTCCTCCCGGCTCAGCTCCCGGGCCAGCACCACCCGGCTCATGCCCATGGCCGCCGCCCGCAGAACGCCGTCCAGGGAGTGGATGGACATCTGGGTGGAGGCGTGGATGGGAACCTCGGGCGCCATCTGACGCAGCAGAGAGACCAGACCCAGATCCTGCACGATAAAGGCGTCCACCCCGGCCTGCACCGCCGCGGCAATGGCCTTGGCGGCCTGCTCCAGCTCCCGGTCCGTGACCAGGGTGTTCAGGGTGAAGTGAACCTGCACGCCTCGGACGTGACAGTAACGCACGGCGTCCGGCAGCTCGTCCAAGGAAAAATTCTTGGCGTTCTGTCGGGCATTGAAGGGGCCGGAGCCCAGGTAGACGGCGTTGGCGCCGCTTTGGACCGCCGCACGGAGGGCGTCCATAGAGCCTGCGGGAGCGAGCAGTTCGAGCATATCGGTAAACCTCGGGGATCTGGGATTAGGGATCAGGGATCAAGGATCAGGGATCAGGGATCAGGGATCAAGGATCAAGGATCGGGGTTCAGGAATTGTATCATATCACAATTGGGCGGAAATTTCCAGAGCAAAGCGTATTTTTCAGGCGAAAAAAATCCCGGCGTTTCGGCAATTCCACGGAGAAGTTACAGTTCGACATACTTTTCCGGCGGCCACAAGGGGTAGTTTTTGGTATACATAATTCTCCAAAATAACAGCCGCACCGGGGTGGAAAACAGCCCGGTTGTCCACATTTTCCACCGGGTTTTCCACGCCGCCCCGGGTTTTCCCCATGGAAATCCTGTCGAAAAAATGCGGATCGCCAAAAAAGTTTGTGGGTTTTCCACAGGATGGGAAAAATCTGTCGCTTTTCAGAAAAGCCCGGAAGAAGCGGTTGCGGCAGGTTGTCATAACTGCAAAAAACGGCTTTCCCGCCTCCGCAAAAACCCGCCCTCCGCTTCTGCAAAAACGGTCTTCCGCTTCCGCAAAAACGGCCTGCCGATTCCGGCTTGATTTTTTTCCGGCCGCACATTATAATAGTTCCAAATCAGTTCATTTCGCATTTTGCACCCTGCATTTTGCGCTGTAAGGAGGCTGACTATGGCTAAAACCTTAGTGCTCGCCGAAAAGCCCTCCGTGGGCAAGGAGCTGGCCCGGGTCCTGGGCTGCAGGCGCGGCGCCGACGGCTACGTGGAGGGCGACCGCTGGATCGTCACCTGGGCCCTGGGCCATCTGGTGACCCTGGCCGATCCGGACGTCTACGACAAGAAGCTGGAAAAATGGAACATGGACGACCTGCCCATGCTGCCCGAGAAGATGAAGCTGGTGGTGATCCCCGAGAGCTCCCGCCAATACAAGGTCGTCGCAAACCTGATGAAGCGGGGCGACGTCTCGGACCTGGTCATCGCCACCGACGCGGGGCGCGAGGGTGAGCTGGTGGCCCGGTGGATCATGATGAAGGCGGGCTGGAACAAGCCCGCCAAGCGCCTTTGGATCTCCTCTCAGACCGACAAGGCCATCCGCGAGGGCTTCGCCAATCTGAAGCCCGCCAAGGACTATGACAACCTCTTCCGCTCCGCCCAGGCCCGCTCCGAGGCGGACTGGCTGGTGGGCCTCAACGTCACCCGGGCCCTGACCTGTAAGCACAACGCCCAGCTCTCGGCGGGCCGGGTCCAGACCCCCACCCTGGCCCTGGTGGTGGAGCGGGAGAACGAGATCCGCCGCTTCGTCCCCAAGGACTACTACGGCCTCCGGGCCGAGCTGGAGGGCTTCCGGGCCTCCTGGAAGGACGAAAAGGGCAGCGGACGCTCCTTCGACAAGGAAAAGATCGAGAAGCTGATGAAGCTCTGCGAGGGGAAGGAGGCCGTCATCACCCAGATCTCCAAGATGCGGAAGATGACCCCGCCCCCGGCGGCCTACGATCTGACGGAGCTCCAGCGGGACGCCAACAAGAAATACGCCTATTCCGCCAAGGAGACCCTGAACCTGATGCAGAGCCTCTACGAGCGGCACAAGGCCCTGACCTA
>CAMUYE010000076.1 GCA_947164825.1 uncultured Clostridia bacterium | reverse complement strand
TGCTCCAGTGGGAGATGATCCGCTGGGCCGTGGAGAAGGGCTGCCGGGTCTACGACTTCCGGGGCGTCCCCGGCGACGTGGGCGAGGACCATCCCCTCTACGGGCTGGTGAAGTTCAAGCGGGGCTTCAATGGCGACTACACCGAGTTCGTGGGCGAGATGGATCTGGTGCTGAGCAAGTTCTGGTATCAGACCGTCAGCAAGAGCAAGTCCGTCTACGGCAAGCTGCGGACGAAGATCTACAAGATCAAAAACAGAGGAAAATAGAAAACTGACGGGCCGGGAAACCCGGCCCCTGCGAAACAAAGAGGTATCGTTATGAAAGCTTACGTCGTTGAACGGGAAAAGCTCATCCACAATATCCAGGCCCTCCGCGCCTTTGCGGGCTCCGCGACGATCTGGGCCGTGCTCAAGGGCAACGGCTACGGCATCGGCATCGTTCCCTTCTCCCGGATCCTCCACGAAAACGGCATCGACCACTTTGCCGTGACGGAGCTGAAGGAGGCCGAAGCGCTGCGGGAAAACTGGCCCGACGCGCAGATCCTGATGATGCGCTCCACCGCCGACCCGGCGGAGATCAACGCCCTGCTGGATCTCGGCGTCATTCTCAGCGTGGGCAGCTACGAAACCGCCTCCGCCATCAACAGCGCCGCCGCCGAACGGGCCGCCTTTGCGGAGGTCCACGTGGCCATCGACACCGGCATGGGCCGATACGGCTTCCTGCCGAAGAACGACGACAAGCTGCTGTCGGTCTTCGAGAGCATGAAGAATCTGCGGGTGGGCGGCATGTTCACCCACTTCCACAGCGCCCCTTCCAGCGAGAAGGCCACGAAACGGCAGTTTGAGCTGTTCGAGGCCGCGGTGGGGCAGGTCCGCGCAGCGGGCTTTGATCCGGGCATGCTGCACTGCTGCAATTCCCACGCCTTCGTCAAGCACCCGGAGATGCACCTGGACGCCGTTCGCCTGGGCTCCGCCTTCCTGGGCCGTCTGACCTGCGTCGGCAAGGTGGAGCTGGAAAAGGTGGGTCACGCCGAATGCACCCTGGAGGAGATCCGCCGGATCCCCAAGGGCCAGACCGTGGGCTACGAGGCGGGCTTCAAGGCCCGGCAGCCCATGCGGATCGCGGTCATCAGCCTGGGCTGGTACAACGGCCTGGCTTCCAGCCGCCGCAACGATCTCTACCGCTTCCGGGACAGCCTTGCGGGGGTGCTGCACCACCTGCGGGATATGGTGACCCGGCCCAAGATCTTCGTCACGGTCAACGGCCACAAATGCCGGATTCTGGGCCACGTGGGCATGGTCAACGCGGTGGTGGACGTGACCGACGTGGAATGCGGCCTGGGCGACAAGGTCATCGCCCAGATCAATCCGCTGACCATGAAAGGTCTGCGGGTACAATACCGATAACGCACAGCAGCGAGGGGCGGCCAGGACGGCCGCCCCCGCGCTTTTTCTCTCCGGAACAGTTTGGTCTGTTCTTCAATCGCGGAACCGGCAGGTTTTCCGCGGCGGCTTTGGATCACCAAAAGATCGACTGGAGCAGCCGCTTCCAGATCTCCCAATAGCGCAGGCGGGGGATTGACGCGGGGGCGGTCAGGGGGAACTCCCCCAGGAGCTCGCCGCCGGATTTGACCCGGAGCACGCCCAGGACCTGGCCCGCCTCCACCGGGGCCTCGGCCTCCTCCGCCAGCTCGATCTCCCGGGTCACGTTGGCGGCCTTCGCCTTTTCCACCAGAATGGGGCCGCATCCCTCCGGGACCGGGACCACGGACTCCTCCGTACCCAGACGCACGGGAATGGGCGCGGGGTCGAAGCCCTCCGCGGGCTCCACCAGGGCGTAGTTCGCAAAGCCCCAGTTCAGCAGGGCCTTGGCGTCCTCGAAGCGGTGGGAGGAGCTATCGTCCCCCAGCACCACGGCAATGAACTCAATGCCGTTCCGTTTGGCCGAGGCGGACAGGCAGTGCCCCGCCCCGGAGGTGTAGCCGGTTTTGAGCCCCGTGGTCCCCTCGTAGAAGCGAACCAGCTTGTTGGTGTTGGACAGGCCGAAGGCCCCGTTGCGCACCGTGTCCATCCAGATCGTCGTATAGCGGCGGATGGCGTCGTGCTTCAGCAGCTCCCGGGACATGAGGGCGATATCCCGGGCCGTGGTCAGATGGGCCGAGGCCTCCGGAGCGTCGTCCAGCCCGGTGCAGTTGACGAAATGGGTGTTTTCCATCCCCAGCTCCGCGGCCCGGGCGTTCATCCGCTCCACAAAGGCCGCCTCGCTCCCGGCCACGTGCTCGGCCAGGGCCGTGGCGCAGTCGTTGGCGGAGCTGACCACCACGGATTTGAGCATCTCATCCATGGAAAGCTGTTCGCCCTCCTCCAGGTAGATCTGGCTGCCGCCCTTGGCGGCGGCGGCCGCGGAAGCGGTAACCTGATCGTCCCATCCGATCTGCCCCGCGTCCAGAGCCTCCATGACCAGCAGCAGGGTCATGACCTTCGTCACGCTGGCGGGCTCCCGGCGTTCGTCGGCGTTTTTCTCGAACAGCACCGTTCCCGTGGCCGCGTCCATCAGAATCGCGGAAGGGGCGTGGAGCGCTACAGCCGCCGCGTCTCCTGCCGCCGACACCCGGGGCACAGCGCTGACCAGCAATACCAAAACCGACGCAATACAAAGCATTTTACGCATAGAAATACCTCCTGTACAGGTTTTGGTATAGCCTATGCTATGTTTCCGCAGATATGCGAAAACCAGAGCCCGGCTGACCAGCCAGGTCCTGGTTGTTATGAATGAACGCTTGATTCAGATTTTGCTTCATTTTTCCGCATTCTTCTTTGCGGTGGTTATGGAAGCGATTAAAAGCTTTCGAAGCTTGCTGCACTGCGAAGTCAAATCCGAGTATTCCTCGTCTGATACGATTCCTGAATTATGAAATATTTCAAGCCAGTAGTCGGTTTCGAAGCATTCTTTCAGAGTATCACAAAGATTAATAACAGATACGGCAAATGATTTGGATAATCGCACAAGCTGATTGTCGCGCATGGCTCCCTCCCGAACCGTTTATGAATTGACGGCTGCGCCGTCATGATTGGAAGCCTGCGGCTTCATGATTTCTCGCTTCGCGCCATGAATTGAATTGCGCCATATGCCCCGCAGGGCAATTCATGCGCGAAGTGCAAATCATGCACGAAGTGCAATTCACGCGCCGGCAGGCGCAATTCATTGTTGAGGCGGCAGGCATACCGCCTCAACCCGTCTCAATCAGATGCCGGTAGAGCTTCACCGCGATGGGGATGATCTCGTCGTTGAAGTCCATCTCCACGGTATGGAGGTCGGTGCCCTTGCCGCCGCCGATCTCGAAGAAGGCGCCGGGGATCTGCTTCGTGTACCAGCCGAAGTCCTCCGAGGAGCGGAAGGGGGCGGGCATCTCCCGGCAGGGCAGCCCCAGCTCCCGGCAGCAGCGGCGGAGCTTTTCGTTGCTCTCATGCCAGCTCACGGTGTCGGGAAAGACGTCCTGAAAGCGGATCTCCAGGCCCAGGCCGTACCGAGCCGCCTTTTCCTCCGCCAGGGAGCGGATGGAGGCCCGAAGGCGGTCCAGCTCTTCCGCGTACTGGCCCCGGATGGTCAGCAGGAGCTTGCCCCGGCTGGCCTGGGTGCCGAAGGCGGGCTCCCCCACGTCGATCTGGATGATGGTGGCAAAGACCATGCCCCTCCACTTCGCCGGGTCCGTCAGCTCCGGCAGGGCGCAGACCAGCTCCGAGATGGCGTAGGCCGGGTTCCGGCCCAGCTCCGGCATACTGGCATGAGAGGGCACCCCCTCGAAGGAGAGAATCATGCCCTCCGAGGCGCAGTAGACGCAGCCGTCCAGCACATGGACAAGACCCAGGGGCAGGACGGGACGGTTGTGAAACGCGAAGATCTCGTCCACCTTCTCCTCTCGCAGCAGGGCGCAGCATTCCCGGGCTCCGTCGCCGGTCTCCTCGGCATGTTGAAAGAGGAAATAAACGGTCCGGTCGGCGCCCGCCCGGTCGATCTCCAGGGCCAGGGCAGCCAGGGCAGCGCTGTGGCCGTCGTGGCCGCACTTGTGGCCCACGCCGGGGACGGCGGAGGCGTAGTCCGTGCCGCAGAGGTCCTCGATGGGCAGGGCGTCAAAGTCCGCCCGGAAGGCCATGGAGGGCTTTTCGCTTTGGGTCCGCCAGACCGCGTAGAACCAGCGGCCCTTGTCGTGGAGCTCCAGGCGGGTCGTGTGGACGCGCAGGAAGTCCAGCAGCCGGTTTTTGGTCCAGGTTTCGTGATTGGAAAGCTCCGGGTGGGCGTGCAGCTCGTGCCGCAGCTCCACCGCGAGGGCATAGATTTGGTCGTTCACGGGGGTTCCTCCATTTGGTACGAAAAAGGGCCGATGTGGGCATACTTCGTGACTCTTCGAGTTCGGCCCCTATGGGCTGGATTATTTCTTTTTCTTCCGGAAAATCAGGCTCCGGAAGAGGATCAGGTTCATAACGGCGAAGAAGGCCACGAGGATGATCAGGGTCAGAATGGGCTTCTTCGGGGCCAGGGTCGCCAGGAGCATCATGGGGAAGCCGAAGACGATGGCCGGGAAGTTCTGATAGACCATGTTGTCGGCGGCGGGGGTCTTGAAATCGCCGTCGATCTCCCGCAGCAGGATGACGCCGGTGCTGGCCGTGCCGGTCAGCATGCCGTACATCATCAAAAACTGCTCCTCGGGATAGTCCTTGAACAGGGCCTTCGCCACGATCCGGTTGTAGATGTAGGTGACGATCAGTCCCACCAGGCCCATGATCAGGATGACGCCCCAGTATTTCTGCAGCACGCCGAAGCGGATGGCGGCGATCCCGGCGACGACCATCACGTCGAAGAAGAAATTGCTGGCCCGGGTCATAAGGAAGGTATTGGTGTATTCCTTCTTGATGACACGCTTCTTTTTCAGCCAGCCCATGACCAGCTTCACCAGGGTGGCCGTCAGGACGCCCAGCAGGAAATTGAAGCCGTAGACCACGGACTTCATGCCCGGCAGGAGCTTGCCCAGGCCGAACATCAGCAGGTAGGCCAGCAGATAGGCTCCGAAGATCAGGGCGATCTGGACCGTCAGCTTATCCATGCTCTCCTGCATGGGGATCTCGTCCTCCGCCTGGATCTGCTCGGAACGCAGCGCGGTCTCGCCCTTGTCGGCAAGCTTGATCTTGCCGCGCTTTTTGAGGATATTCAGATGGATGACGCCGCCGATGCTGGCGCTGAGGAAGCCCAGGGCGGCAATCGTCAGGCCGAAGCTCTTGCCGCCGACGAAGCCGTAGTCCGACTCAAAGATATTGCCGTAGTTGAGGGCCTGCCCGGTGCCCTGGCCGTAGCCGAAGGGGAGCAGGATGCCCGCGGCGGAGAAGAACGACTGCATGAGCAGCGCGGCCACGATGGAGATCGCCAGGCCGAAGACGCCCTGCAGCAGATAGGTGGAGACCGTGGTGACGCCGGTGTTGAAGATCTCCGCGGTGCGCTTCTTCGTCAGCTTGCCCTTGGAGGGCTTGAAGGTGGAGGCGATAAAGCCCAGGGCCAGGCAGTGATAGGTCAGCATCTCCAGCGCGGCGGTGCCGTTTCCGCCGAAGAAGGGGGTGTCGAACATCACCTTCCCCGTGATCAGCTTGTAGATCCCGGCCACTGCGATCAGCACGCCGCCGCCCAGCACCGAACTGGGGATCAGCGAATTGCGCAGAAAGGGGATCGATTTGCGCAGGACGTTGGCCGCCAGCAGGCTCGCCAGCAGCACGGCAACCAGATTGATGGTGCCCCAGACACTATAATCCCAAAAATTCTCCATGTACGTCACCTCGTTTATAGTTTTGATAGAGGTAGTAGAAATTCACGTATTTCACAGGGTTGAAGCGCTTGCCCGGCTTGAACTGCCAGATCCTGCCGCCGTGGTAGACGTTCAGCTTGTTCCGGCCCAGGGCGGCCATCGCCGTCACCTCGTCGAAGGGGAAGCACAGAGGCTCGGGGCCGTCCTCGTCCACGGTGATGCGGTCGCCGTAGAGCCGGAGTTCGGCCCTCTTCCGCAGGGGGAGCTTTTTCTTGTTGGGGATGACCTCGGAGAGCTTCGCCGTGTCCCGGAACACCGGCGTCCCGGTGAGTTCCGTCGGATCCAGGGCCCGCACAGCCTCCTGCTGGGCGTCGTACCATTCGGCCGCGGACGCGTAGGGGAAGTCGAAGCCCTCGCCGCGAAGCTGTTTGTCCTCGCCGTATTCCACCGTCCGCCCGCAGCGCTTGCACCGGATCCGGCTGCGGCTGCTTTCAAACTCGGACAGGCCGCAGAAGGGGCAGTAGTAGATCGCCCGCTCCAGATACTCCGCCCGCTTCCCGGAAACGAAACGCCCGTCCGGCCGGCTCTCGTCCACCATCAGGCCCTCGCGGATCGCCGCGAACAGTTCCGGGTCCTTCAGCCCGGCGTATTCCTCCGGCTCGATGACCCGGGAAACGTAGGTATGCATCTTCCCTTTTCGCTTACAGTCGCTCCAGCGGGGCTCCACCCCGTAGCCGCCCTCGATATGGTAGAGGACCACGGGCAGCTTCAGCAGCCGGACGAGCTTGACGATGGACGGGCTCATGTGCTCCGTCCTGCCGCTGTAGGTCCGGTTTCCCTCCGGGGCAATGGCGATGGTGCCGCCTTCCCTGGCGACCCGCATACAGTTCCGCACCGCCGACACGTCGGAGGCCGATTTCATAATGGGGATCGGCGCCACAAGCCAGCGGATCACCGAGGAGATCCAGCCGTTGGAGAACAGGTCCTCCGTGGCCAGGTAGTACACCGGCCCCCGGAAGGACATGCCCACGAAGAATTGGTCGAAGGGCGTCTGATGATTGAACAGGATCAGATACGGGCGGTCGCCCTGCTCGCGAAAGCGATCCACCCGAAGCCCGTATTTCCATTTCGCGTAGGGGTAGAGGATCACATAGGCGAGATTGCGGGCCGCACGGTGGCGCGGCTTGATCCAGGGCTCGGGTTTTTTCGACTCTTTCATGGCCTTCATCCCGTTTCGTTTTATTCCGCCTGGGGCTCCCCGGGGCTCCGGGCTTCCTCGGCCTTCGGCGGCATGAGGATCTCGCAGCGGTGGATGGGCGTCCCCAGGGCGTGAAACTTCTCCTCATAGCCGGTCATAACGCCCACCACGCCGTCCTTGTGCAGATCGTCGGTGACGTTTTTGACCGGATAGCCGTAGCGCTCGAACTCCTCCAGCGACCAGGCAAAGAGCCCGGCGTTGTCGGTCTTGAAGTGGATCTCCCCGTCGGGGCGGAGCACGGCCCGGTATTTTTCCAGAAACGTATGGTAGGTCAGCCGCCGCTTGGCGTTCTTGCTCCGGGGCCAGGGATCGCAGAAATTCAGGTAGATCCGATCGGCCTCACCGGGCGCGAACAGGGTGTCCAGAAGCGCCGCGTCCACCGAGAGGAAAAAGACGTTTTTCAGGCCCATGGCCAGAGCGCGCTCCATGCCCAGCAGCATGGCCTCCCTGACCCGCTCCACCGCCAAAAAGAGAACGTCGGGGTGCAGCTCGGCCATTTCCACGGTGAATTTTCCCTTGCCGCAGCCGATCTCCAGATGGAGCTCCCGGGCTTCGGGCATCAGTTCCCGCCAGCGGCCCCGATAGGGCTCCGGCTCCCGGATCCAGACGGCGGAGGCCGCCTCCATCCGAGGCTCCAGATTGTTTCTCTTTCTCATGCGCATCCCGATTACCTCCCCGGTCCGGCGTTGATTCATCGTTTATTCATCCAATATGTTATTTTATCAAATATTTATCCTTTCGTAAAGAGGAATTTTGCAAAAAAGACGGTTTTGCAAAATTCGGAGCTGCCGCCGGGTTTTTCGGGATATCACCCCGTTTCCGTCTTGCGAAACGCGAAAGGATATGATATGATGCGAATAGAAATGAGAAAAGGGGGCTTCTGCAATGAAATACGCATTCGGAGTCGACGTGGGCGGAACCACCGTCAAGCTCGGCTTTTTCACCCGGGAGGGCGTTCTGATGGAAAAATGGGAGATCCCCACCCGCCCCGAAAACGGCGGCTCCGCCATCCTTCCTGACATTGCCCGGTCCATCGACGAGTGTCTGGCCCGCAGGGGCGTGGCCAAGACCGACGTCCTGGGCATCGGCATCGGCGTCCCCGGCCCGGTGGACGACGACGGCAACGTCAACCGCTGCGTCAACCTCAACTGGGGGGTCTTCAACCTCCACGCGACCCTGGGCGCCCTGACGGGTCTGCCCATCAAGGCGGGCAACGACGCCAACGTAGCCGCCCTGGGCGAGTACTACGACGGCGGCGGCAAGGGCAGCCGGTCCATGCTCATGGTGACCATCGGCACCGGCATCGGCGGCGGCTTCATCTGGAACGGCCAGATCCTCAACGGCGCCCACGGCGTGGGCTGCGAGATCGGCCATCTCTGCGTAGACCCGAGCCCCGACGCGGAGCTCTGCACCTGCGGCAAGCGGGGCTGCGCCGAGCAGTACGCCTCGGCCCGGGCTCTGGGCCGGATCGCCCAGCGGACCCTGCTGACGGACCGGAACCGTCCCACCCTCCTGCGGGAACAGCCCGAGATCAGCTCCCGGACGGTCTATGAGTGCGCGGCCCGGGGCGACGCCCTGGCAAAGGAGCTGCTGGACCGGGTCTTCGACGTGCTGGGCCTGACCATCGCCGGCGGCTGCTGCATGGTGGACCCGGAGCTGGTGGTCCTGGGCGGCGGCATGTCCAAGGCCGGACAACCCCTGCTGGACGGAGTCATGCCCCGCTTCGAGCACCACATGTTCCACGCCTGCAAGGGCACCAAATTCGCCCTGGCGACCCTGGGCAACGACGCGGGCATCTACGGCTGCTTCCACCTGGCGTTGACAGCGGCGCGATAAGCGCAGACAAGCAAGAACGCACGGGGATCCCTCTGCGGAGGGATCCCCGTGCGTCAGTCTGTCAAAGAACCGCAGGTTTCAGAGGGTGAAATCTGCGGTTCAAGCGTA
>CAMUYE010000075.1 GCA_947164825.1 uncultured Clostridia bacterium | reverse complement strand
CCGGATGGACCACCAGGCCCTTGGGCTTGTTCAGCACCAGCAGGTCCGCGTCCTCCCAGACGACGTCCAGGGGCAGGTCCCGGGGCTCGATGGCGACCTCTTTGAGCTCGGGCAGCTCCACCTCGTAGACGGCCCCGGCCACGGTCCGGTCCTGCTTCCGCAGGGGCTTCCCGTCCAGGGTCACGGCCCCGCTCTCCAGCAGCTTCTGGGCCGCCGAACGGGACGTATTCTCCAGGTTTTCCGCGAGGAAAACGTCCAGACGGAGACCGGATTCGGTTGCTTGTATGGTCATACGTTCCTCCGTTTCTCGAAAGACGCAGGATAATTCCGCGGAATTATCCTGCGCCTTTCGGTTCTTCCGTCACGCTTTTTCGGTCAAAGAACAGCACATACACAATTAAGGCTATGGCGCCGCAGGTGATGAAGCAGTCGGCCACGTTGAAGACGGGGAAGCGCACGAAGAGGGTCTGGAGCATGTCGGTGACGGTGCCCCGCAGAGCCCGGTCCGCGGCGTTGCCCAGGGCGCCGCCGCCGATGGCGGCCAGGCACCAGAGCTCGACCGGCTTCGAGATCAGCTTTTTATAGATCAGAATGCCGGCGGCCGCGAAAAAGACCGCCACCAGAGCCAGGAAGAGCCAGCGCATTCCCGAGAGCATGGACCAGGCGGCGCCCTCGTTCTCCACCCAGGTCAGACCCAGGACGCCGGGGATCAGGGGCCGGTCCTCCGCGGCGGCGGCGAAGGGGATCCTGGCCCGAACCAGGGCCTTGGTGATCTGATCGGCGGCTATGATGGCCGCCATAAAGAGGGCCATAAGCAGCCCGCGTTTTTTATTCATTTAGCCCTCCTTTCCGCCGCAGTCCACTGCAGCTCCGCCGCTTCCCGGAGTGCGGGCAGCGCAGAACGGCAGCGAAAGGGCATATCATTCATATGGGGTTTTGCATTGTTCGGAGCTCTTGGAATGATGCGTCCCGAAGCGCCCAACCGCCCCGGATCGGGGTTGTCAGTCTGCGTTACGGTTCCACGGACATCCAGATCGCGGGACGGACGCCGATCCCGGGGTTGTCCACCTCTGTTCCTCCGCCGAAGAGCATCAGCGGGCCGCCGTTATCCTTATCGACCCAGACGAAAGCGGCCTGCCGGGACTCGCCGCCGGCAGAGCGCAGCCACCAGGGGCAGTAATTCTCGTTGAAAACCTCGACGCCCATATAGGCGGCATACTCTGACGGATGCCCGTAGGGATCCGCGTAGACAAGCGCGTCGTATTCATCGAGGGAGAGGCAGAACACCCGGTCGGTGGTCGTGCCCCCGCCGTAGGTTCCATACCAGGGATTGTTCGCGTTCTCCAGGTCTGTCCACAGAACGAATTGCTGTTCATAGGCGTTGAACGCCGATTCGTAGAAGGCGTAGTTCAGCCAATTGCGGAGGCTGCAGTTTTCCCAGGTCGTATCGCTTCCGCTTCGGTTATAGGGCATGCAGTCCAGGCACAGGTCGCTCAGGAGCAGCACGGCGTTATGCTTCTTTCCGATGACCTTCCAGGAGATCGACTCCTTGCCGTCGGTCACATCTCCGTCCTGCTCGTAGCTGCCGAACCAGACGGTATCGCCCAGGGAATAGCTCTCTGAATAATCATAGCCCTGCCAGGTTTCGGGTATATCTTCGGCGGTATCCGGCTGGAGCCGCTCGGTCTGCTCGGGCATCCCCCAGGTGGGAGCCGGGGCGGGCTGGGCAGGCTGCTCGGTCTGCATGGGAGCTTCCGCGGTGACGCTGAGGTCATGGTCGGGTCTCAGCACATCTAAAACCTTGCGGACGGTCGACGCACATCCGGCCTGACAAACCAGAACGATGCACAGGGCCGTGACCGCGATTGCTTTTACGAGTTTTCTGTTGAAGCGCTTCATTGCTTTTCTCCTTTTCATGCTCCGCTGTTTTATCTGCTGTTTTATTATGTCTGTTTTTCGCGCCGTTCCGCCGCGTCGACGACTTTGGCCAGGATCTCGCAGGCCGGGCCCGCCTCCAGGCGCTTTGCCGGGGCGATCAAATCAAAGCTCGCCGCCTCGTCCAGATGGGCAGGCAGGGGCCGCTCCAGCAGCAGGGCGGAGAGCAGGGGGTCCGTGTTGATCTGCCCAATCAACAGCTCCAGATCCTCCCGGCTCAGATCCGCGGGCATAATGTAGCGGCGGACAAGGACCCCCGCAGCCTCAGCGTCCGCCAGAAGCGCCTCCTCGGCGGCCACGGCGGCCGGGTCCTCCCCCAGCCGCAGCGTCGCCAGCACCGGGAAGATATATTCCAGATACAGCGCGTCCACCCGGGCTTTCAGCCCGGCAAGGACCTCCAGCTCCGCCGCGGAGCGCTTGCAGTCTTTTGTCATGCCTTATTCCTCCGATCCTGTGATTTTCTACAGTATAACACATCCCGCCCGGAAATGCCACAATTATTTCACGGGCCGCGAAATCGGGATTTGTAAGTCTGTAGTGCCGGCAATCTGCCGGCAAAACCGAGATGCCGGAGCGGATCGGGCCGGCAGATTGCCGGCACTACAATTAGACAAATCCCGGTTTGCTGCGCACAAATAGGCCGGGCATACGAAACGCGCCGACTGCCCACGCGGGCGGTCGGCGCGTTCTGTCAGCTGCGCGATCAGCGATAGATGGGATACTTCTCGGTGAGCTTGACGACCTCGGAGCGGATGTACTCCTTCTGGTTGTCGAAGTCGCGGATGGCCAGGTCGATGAGCTCGGCCAGCTTCTCCATGTCTTCTTCCTTCAGGCCGCGGGTGGTGACAGCAGGCGTGCCGATGCGGATGCCGGAGGTGACGAAGGGGCTTCTGGGCTCGCCGGGAACGGTGTTCTTGTTGACGGTGATGTAGACCTCGTCCAGACGGTTCTGCAGCTCCTTGCCGGTGACCTCGAGACCGATCAGGTCGAGGAGCATCAGATGGTTGTCGGTGCCGCCGGAGACGATCTTCTGGCCGCGGGCGATCAGGGCGTTGGCCAGGGCCTTGGCGTTGCGGACCACCTGCTCCTGGTAGGCCTTGAACTCGGGCTTGAGGGCTTCGCCGAAGGCAACGGCCTTGCCGGCGATGACGTGCATCAGGGGGCCGCCCTGGATGCCGGGGAAGATGGCCTTGTTGAAGTTGAACTTGTCAACGGCCGCCTGGTTGGCCAGGATCATGCCGCCGCGGGGGCCGCGGAGGGTCTTGTGAGTGGTGGTAGTGACCACGTCGGCATAGGGGAAGGGAGAGGGATGCACGCCGGCGGCCACAAGGCCTGCGATGTGGGCCATGTCCACCATCAGAACCGCGCCGACTTCGTCGCAGATCTCACGGAACTTGGGGAAGTCGATGGTGCGGCAGTAGGCGGAGGCGCCGGCCACAATGAGCTTGGGATGGTGCTCCAGGGCCTTGTTCCGCACGTCCTCATAGTCGATGACGCCGTTGGCGTCCACGCCGTAGGAGACGCAGTGGAAGTACTTGCCGGACATATTGACGGGGCTGCCGTGGGTCAGGTGGCCGCCGTTGGAGAGGTCCATGCCCATGAAGGTGTCGCCGGGGTTCAGAATGGCGAAGAAGACCGCCATATTGGCCTGAGCGCCGGAATGGGGCTGGACGTTGGCATAGTCGCAGCCGAACAGCTTCTTGGCGCGCTCGATGGCGATGTTCTCCACCACGTCCACGCACTCGCAGCCGCCGTAGTAGCGCTTGCCGGGATAGCCCTCGGCATACTTGTTGGTCAGCACGCTGCCCATGGCCATCATGACTTCCTCGGAGACGATGTTCTCGGAAGCGATCAGTTCCAGATTTCTGCTCTGACGGGCAAACTCGGCCTGCATGGCAGCGCCGACTTCGGGATCATAGCAGGCGATTCTGTCCAGGTTTTCTTTCAGCATGGTAGTTCCTCCGTTTTGAATATTTCAATACATTTTTTGGTCATTCGCGCAAATACGCACTGTGATTAATGTATCACAAGAAGAAAGGAAAGTCAACCGATTTCCGGTATCGACTTTCCTTTATCCGGTATTACATTTCCTTTTGATAGACCGCATCCTCCGTGAAGACCGCCTCCACAGGCCGGTCCCATTCGTCCGTCGGCAGGGCGGGGACCTTCTGGACCTCGAAGGCGGCCAGGACGATATGGGCATTGACGCAGCGGGGCAGATAACGGTCATAGTAGCCGCCGCCCATGCCCATACGGTTGCAGGCCGGGTCGAAGGCCGTGCCGGGGCAGACCACCAGGTCGAGCGCCTCCGGGGGGATCTCCTCGGATTGCTCCCGCACCGGCTCCCGGATGCCGTAGGCCCCGATTTGCCAGGCCCCGGGGATCATGGCGATCATCTCCGTTTTGCTCAGGACCAGAGGGTAGCAGAAGCGCTTCCCGGCGGACGCCGGGTGGGTCAGCAGGCTGTCCAGAGAGAGCTCGCCGCCCACGTGGTCGTAGATCATCACGGTTTTCGCGGCCCGGAAGGCCTCGGAGGCGGCGATCCGCTCCACGGCCCGGGCGGATTTTTCCGCCCGCTCGGCGGGGGAAAGGGCGCTGCGGGCCTGCTTCTTCTCTTTGCGGATTTTGGCGCGTTCTTCGCTTCGATTGGTTTCTGCCATTTGATTTCGTTCCTCGTGCGGGCGCTCAATGAGCGCCCCTGCGGCGTAATTGTCACTTGTCACCTGTCACTTGTCCCTTGCGATTGCGCGCTTCGCGGCTTCGACCACGTGCTTGGCAAGGACGGCGGAGGTGACGCTGCCGACGCCGCCGGGGACCGGGGTCAGGGCGGCGGCGATGGGCTCCGCCTCCTCCTGGAGGACGTCGCCGCAGAGCTTCTGCTTGGCCTCGTTCCAGCCGATGCCCACGTCAATGACGATCTGGCCGGGGCGGAGGTAGGCCGCGCCCACGCTCTCCATCTGGCCGGAGGCCGCCACCACGATATCGGCCTCCCGGGTCACGGAGGGCACGTCCAGGGTCCGGGTGTGGCAGACCGTGACCGTGGCGTTGGCGTGCATGAGCATCATGGCCACGGGACGGCCGATGACCAGGGAGCGGCCGATGACGGCCACCCGCTTGCCCTTGGGATCCACACCGTAATAGCGCAGGATCTCCATGGCGGCCTGGGCTGTGCAGGGGGGGAAGCCCAGGGGGGTGTTGGTGAAGACCCCGGCCAGGGAGCCGTCGGTGCAGCCGTCCACGTCCTTTTCGGGGGCCAGCAGTTTGCGGGCCTTCTCGCCGTCCAGCTGCTTCGGCAGGGGGCGGAACATCAGGATCCCGTGGACCGCGGGATCGGTGTTCAGATCCTTCAGCGCGGCAAAGAAGGTCTCGCTGTCCACGTCCGCGGGAAGGACCACGTTTTTGACAGCCACGCCCACCTTTTCGCAGCGCTTCATGGCGCCGCGCTCATAGGCCAGGTCGTCGTCCCGCTGGCCCACGCGCAGGATCGCCAGGGTGGGGACCACGCCCCGTTCCTGCAGGGCCGCCGCCTCGGCGGCCACGGTTTCGCTCAGCGCCGCCGCGACGGGGGCGCCCTTCCAGATTTCAGCCATTTGCTATGCCTCCTGTTAGCTTGTGTTTCGAAAAATTGCCGGTTTGCTCCGGGCGGAACGGGAGCCGCTTCACTCCAGGGCCCCGTTTGCCTCGTGATAGGTGTAATTCAAATTGTCGCGGATCACGACCACGGCGTCCACGTGGTGGAGGCTCAGGTATTCCGTCAGGCTCATTTCGTGGTAGTGGCGGAAGTCCAGGCTCCGGACCTCGTTGAAGCTGTAGACGCAGAGGGCCTCAATGGGATTGGTGAAGGAGTCGCCCACGATCAGAATGCTGGGCAGCTCCGGGCGGTTGGTTTGGATGACGGTTTCGCCCTTGTCGCCGCCCATATAGACTGTGTACTGGACCTTCTCGTCCTCTTCCGGGAGATCGAGGATGGGGGCGTCGGTCCGCTCCCCATTGTCCCAGCGCTCGTAGGGCGGGAGGACCGACTGGTCGAAGACCGTGAGTCTCTCGTGGATGGGGGAGAGATCGTAGAGCTTGCGGTTGTAGCTGCCGTAGAACTCCCCGGGCAGCTCGTATTCGCCCAAGTCGGCCTCCTCGATGATGGGGAAGGGGCCGTTCTGGGCCCAGAGGGCCTCGCAGATCAGGCGATAGCATTGATAAGCGCCTCGGAGATTGAAGTGGTGATCCACGGCGGAGTACCAGGTCAGCGGATCCGTTTCGGGGTCCAGATAGTCCCGCACGAAGAGCGTGTGGACGCCCGCCTGCCTGCAGGCGTTCCGGAAGCTCTCGTTGACGCCCTCGTAGTAGTCGCTTTTGCTGTAGAAGTGGGCGGGATAGCGGTCCGCCAGGGCCGTGCGCTGCTCGTCGACGCCCAGGAAGAGGAACTGGGTATGCTGGCCCTCCACCTTATTTTGAAGGGCAATCAGACGGGCGGCGGCGGGGGCGGACTGGGCGTCATAGTCAAAGCGGCTGAAGTCCATATACGTCTGGTACGGGAGCAGGCAGTCCCCGGCAATGACCACCTCGTTGGCGGCTACGGCGCGCTTGACCTTGAGCTGGAACCACTGATAGGCCCGCATCTGATCGTCCCGGCGGTAGACGTGGTCGGAGAAGTAGTCGTCCCAGCCCCGGAAATAGCTGCCGTCCCAGACGCTCCGGACGGAAAAGTCCGGATGGGAGGCCAGACGGCGGTTCTCGTAGACCGAAAGCTCCTGCCGCCGGTCCCGCAGGGAAAGGAGGAGAAAGAGGGCCGTCAGAAGGACGATCAGAAGAAGAAATCCACGTTTGATCCATTTCATCGTTATCGCCCTCCCTTAAAATCTGAAGTAAATGAAGGCGTTGAAGCTGCTTCCGGTCAGGGTCAGGACCGAGAGGACCAGAACGACCAGCAGCCAGAGGCAGCGCAGCAGCTCCGCCCAGGGCTTGTCCGGGGCCAGCCGGAAGAGCTTCAGGGGCAGGGGCGTGCAGAGGGCCAGACCGAAGACGAACTCCGGGATGTTCTGCCGCAGGGTCGCCAGTACGTAGTCGAAGCTGCCCCGGAAGGCGAAGAGCTCCCGCAGATAGGGACCCAGCAGGAGCGGATCGGTGCAGTTGAAGAGGACCCAGCCCAGGATCACTGCCAGCAGGGTGTAGACCTGACCCACGATCGCCGGGAGCTTCTTCAGGAGCTTCCCCAGCAGGAGCTTTTCCAGCACCAGCAGGAGGAAGTAGTAGATGCCCCAGAGAACGAAATTCCAGCTTGCCCCGTGCCAGAGGCCCGTCAGAGCCCAGACGATCAGCAGATTGAGGATCTGCCGGGGCAGGCCCCGGCGGTTGCCTCCCAGGGGGATGTAGACGTAGTCCCGGAACCAGGAGGACAGGGAGATGTGCCAGCGCCGCCAGAAATCCGTGACGGAGCGGGCAATATAGGGGTAGTTGAAGTTTTCCAGGAAGTGGAAGCCGAACATCCGGCCCATGCCGATGGCCATATCGGAGTAACCGGAGAAGTCGAAGTAGATCTGGAGGGTAAAGGCAATGGCTCCAAGCCAGGCCGTGGGCGTGCCCTGGAGGGAGGCGTCCACGGCAAAGATCGCCTCCGCCTCCCGGCCGAAAACGTCGGCCAGCAGGAGCTTCTTGCCCAGACCCATGATAAAGCGCTGGAGTCCGGCGTAGACGTCCTCCGCCGTCTCCTTCCGGGCGACGATCTCCGCCGCGATGGTCTCATAGCGGACGATGGGGCCCGCCACCAGTTGGGGAAAGAGGCTCACGTAAAAGGCCACGTAGAGCAGGTTCCGCTGGACGGGGACCTTCCCCTTGTAGACGTCGAAGACGTAGCTCATGCTCTGGAAGGTGAAGAAGGAGATGCCGATGGGCATGACGACCTGGGGGATCGGGAGCCCGGCGTCCAGCAGGCTGTTGACTGCGCCCAGGAGCCAGCCCGCGTACTTGAAGTAAACCAGCACGCCGAGACAGGCCAGCAGCTCCAGCCCCAGGCCCAGACGGCGCAGGGACTTCTTCCCTCCGGCCTTCCCAATGAGCAGGGCGCTCAGATAACTCACCAGGATCACGGCGAGCATGATGAGCACGCCCTTGCTCTCTCCCCAGAAGTAGAAGAACAGGGAGAAGGCCAGCAGAACCAGATTGCGGGCGGTGCGGAAGCGCTGGGGAACCAGAAAATAGAACAGGCACACCGCGGGGAAGAAAACCATCAAAAAGCTAAAGCTGCTGAATACCATGGGTTACCTCACGGGTTTGATTTTTGAATCGGACCCGCCCGAGGGGTCGGACAGGTCCGGGGAATTCTTTTGGAATTATCCGATATGCTCCGCCAGCCAGGTTTTCAGCTCCGCGATGGGGACGCGGACCTGCTCCATGCTGTCGCGGTCCCGGATGGTGACGGCGTGGTCGGGCTCGATGCCCTTCTCGGGGTCGCCCACGGTGTCGAAGTCCACGGTGACGCAATAGGGAGTGCCGATCTCGTCGGCGCGGCGGTAGCGCTTGCCGATGGAGCCGGTGTCGTCGTAGTCCACCATGAAGTGCTTGGCCAGCTCGTCGCGGATCTCCATGGCCTTGTCGCCCAGCTTCTTGGACAGGGGCAGGACGGAGGCCTTGATGGGGGCCACGGAGGGCTTCAGGTGCAGGACCACCCGGACGTCGTTCTTGGCCGCGTCCACAACTTCCTCGTCGTAGGCCTGGCAGAGCAGGGCCAGGACGGTGCGGTCCAGGCCGTAGGTGGACTCCACGATGTAGGGGATATAGCGCTCGCCGGTGTAGGGATCCAGGTAGTCCATCTTCTGGCCGGAGTACTCCTGGTGGCGGGACAGGTCGAAGTTGGTGCGGTCGTGGGTGCCGTTGATCTCGCCCCAGCCGATGGTGGGGAAGAGGAACTCGATGTCGCAGGCCGCGGCGGCGTAGTGGGCCAGCTTCTCGTGGTCGTGGAAGCGCAGGTTCTCGGCGGGCAGGCCCAGGTCCTCAAAGAAGCGCTTGCCGTAGTTCTTGAAGTACTCGTAAAGCTCCAGGTCGTCGCCGGGCTTGCAGAAGGTCTGGAACTCCATCTGCTCGAACTCGATGGTCCGGAAGGTGAAGTTGCCCGGAGTGATCTCGTTGCGGAAGGCCTTGCCGATCTGGCCGATGGAGAAGGGCAGCTTGG
>CAMUYE010000074.1 GCA_947164825.1 uncultured Clostridia bacterium | reverse complement strand
GCCTCGGTGCAGGTGGGTTCGGTGACGACGGCCACATAGTCATGGCCCAGGGCGGCGAGGGTCTCAGTCTCCACCGCGTCGCAGCGGGAACAGGTCCGGGTCTTTTCACCGGCAGCCGTGCAGGTGGGCTCCGTGGTGGTCGTCCAGTCGGACCAGTCATGGCCCAGCGCCGGGGTCTCGCTGTCGGTGTAGGAATCGCCGCAGCGGGAGCAGGTGTGGGTGGTGAAGCCGCCCTCGGTGCAGGTGGGTTCGGTGACGACGGCCACATAGTCATGGCCCAGGGCGGAAACTTCGTTGCCGGTCTTGGTCTCTTGCGTAACGAGGCCGGTGTAGGTGGTGAAGCCGGGATCGGTGCAGGTGGCCTCGGTGACGACGCCGGGGGCGGGCCAGACGTCAGTGTCGACGGCAGTGTTCATCTCCGTGCCGTTCCGGGTGATGTAGTAGACCACGTAGCGGTTTCCGTTGGGATTCGGATTGGCCATGGCGTCGGCCTTGAAGTTCAGATCCGCCGTCTGGTTGCCGGAGGATACGCCGCCGGTGAGGCCGTTGTTGAAGATTACGTGGGTATACTCGTCGGTGTTGAGGGTGATCTTGTAGTAGGGATAGCCGTTCATGTCCGTACCCAGGGCGGTGAGGGATTTGCCGGGATACTGCAGATCCTCGCCGGTGTCCAGCGGATCGGGAACGGCGTTGGAGTCGAAGTAGAAGACGTAGGGGGTCTCAACGCCGGTCTGATCCACGAACCAGATATCAATATCCTCGGGGGACTCGGGCTCCGCCTCGACGACGGGCAGGAGCTCCACGTCGAAGTAGGTCTCGCCGTCGACGTTGCCGGTGCTATACAGGCCAAAGCGATGGTAGGAACCGCTATCGGTTTCGTTGTCCTGATAGATCAGGCCGCGGGTGGTGACGCCGACGTTGGCAATGCGGTAGGAGGCGCCGAAGCTGCCTTCCTCGATGGTCCAGCGGAAGTAGTCGGTCAGCTCGCCCTCCATGGACAGGCCGCGCAGGGCCGTGCCGCTGGAGCCGCCGCCCAGGTACTTCTCGCCGTTGTCGATGGTGTACTGGCCGTTGATCAGGAGCTCCAGGTTGAAGATGTAGCCCTCGGCGTCCTCCTCGTCAACCTGGCCGTCGGTGACGGTGATCTCCGCGCCGTCGGGGTTGTTGGCTGTCATGGCGTTGGACAGGGCGTAGTAGACGTCGCCGATCTTGGCGGCAATCACGTAGGCGCCGGGCTCCACAATGGCGGTGGGGACGATCAGCTCGCCGCCGCAGACGTCGCAGACGCCGTCTTCGTTCGCATCGACACAGAAGTCGGTCTCGGTGTGGCTGTCGTCGTTGGCGCAGACACGGGTGTGGGTGTTGTCGCCGTTGAAGGTCCAGGCGCCCCAGGCGTGGCCGGTGGGATCGGTCGGATTTGTCTCATGAACCACGCCGGTCAGCAGGCCCACATAGCGGGTGCAGCCGGGCTCGGTGCAGGTGGGCTCGACCACGGTGCCGGGAGCGGGCCAGACGTCCGCGCCCTCGTAGCCGGTGTGGCCGCTGATGTAATAGACGATGTAGGCGCCGGCGCCCAGGCCGAGATTGGCGGTCTGGGTTTCGGAGCCGCCGCCGGAGAAGATCACGTTGGTGTAGACGCTCCGGTCCAGGGTGATCTTGTAGTAGTTGTCGCCGTTCTCATCCACGCCTTGGGCGGTGAGCTGTTCGCCGGGGAAGGCGTCGTTCTCATTGCCGTTGCCGAAGGCGTAGGCGTAAGCGTTGGCGTTGTCGTCCTGATCGACGAAGTACACGTCCACCAGGTCCTCCTCGGTAGCCAGCTTGTAGATGGCAATGGATTTCTGGTTGGTATTGCCCACATAGCCGGAGAAACGAGTAGCGCTGCTGTTGTAGCGGATGTAGCGGCCGGCGGGGGCAGTGCTGGCGGCGTAGGCAACGTCCGCGGCCCCGTCGGTGAAGCTGACGGTCCAGTCGAGATCCTCGGGGGTCTCCACGGTGGCGTCCAGATAGAGAAAGTTGTTGCTGGTGGCAGCCTTATTGGCGTAGAGGTAGTTCTCGCCGTTCTTGAAGTGGAAGGTTCCGGCTGCAGCGCCGGCCTCCACCTCAAAGATCAGGGCGTCGGCAGAGGAAGCGGTATTGTCGGTAAGGACAGCGTTCACGGAGTTCAGGTAGGTAGACGTGCCGCTGCCGCCCAGAGCACCCGCCGCCTTGGGGGCGGGAGTCTCCTGCCCGGCGTCGGTATAGACAAACATGATCTTGTCGCCGGCGCGGAGGGAGGAGGCCAGAACGTAGGTGTCGGCGGTGGAGAGGGTCACGCCGCAGCGGTCGCAGACGTTGTCCGCGTTCTCGTCCACGTGGCCCAGGGCGGCGACGGTCTCGGTCTTCGTGGCGTCGCAGTTCTCCCGGGTGCAGGCGTAGCTCATCTTACCGGCGGCGGTGCAGGTGGGAGCCGTGGTCACAGTGCCCTCGCCCCAGGCATGGCCCAGAGCCGGGATGGTCTCGGTGCCGGACTGGTTGCAGTCGGGGCAGCTCCAGCTGCGGGTGCCGGTCTCGGTGCAAGTAGCCTCCGTGACGACGGTGTAGACAGCATTGGGATGGGTGCAGGCGCTTACCGCACGCTTGTAGATGGCTACGGCGCCATCAGTGCTGTAGCAGGAGAAGATCGGGTTTCCGCTGTTGGCATTGTAGTGCAGCTTGCCGCGGTTGGTGCTGTTGACGGCAATCACAGAATCAGCAGCCAGCGTCCAGGCGTGGGCAGTGCCAACAGTATCGGTAGTACGCAGATGGTTGCTGCTGCCGTTGTAGGCGCAGGGGGCATAGAGGTACAGGCCCTCGCCCGCCAGCAGGTAGAAGCCCTCGTCGGCAGCCTCCAGAACGAAGCTCTGGATCGTGGTGTTGCCCTCGGCAACGGTGATCTGCCCGGCGGTGACGGTGGCGTCCACAGCAGAGCGATTGTTGTTGTTTTGGGTGGTGCTGATGGTTTTGTTCACACTTTCGTCCACAATCAGGATCTCATCGCCTGCCGCCAGGACGGAGACGTCGGTTACCTTCTCATAGGTGCCCGCCGCCGCCGGAGTGAAGTCTGTCGTAACATTGGCGGCGCTGGCTGTGAAACTCAAGCCGGTGAACAGGGACGCGATCATTGCGATTGCGAGGATCATGCTGAGGATTCGTTTTTTCATACGCTTACCTCCCTTTTATGACACGCTTCTGATTGAAAATGGGTCGCCGGATAAAAATGCGTATAGCAACACATAGTATTGCATTCTCTGTTTATTATATCAGTTTCGGAAGTATATTTCAATCCCATTTTGTGATTTTCTTACGAAAATTTTTGTTTTCGAACTACGCTATCTTGTGTCGTTTCGGCTGCTTTTCCGGAAGCCGACACCATGGAGCGGGGCTGTTGTCCGTTTCGGCGGCGTTGACAATTTCGATTGCTTTTCCGTTTCGGGGCTGGTATAATAGAAGCAGAACGCCGCAGGGGGAGGGATCGGCCGTGTGGATGCGCCTGTGCCGCTATGTCCGAAGCGTCCGGCGGCTGGAGATCCGGATCTACGCCGCCTACGCGGCCTATTTCTGGATCCTGGCGATCTTCCCGGCGGTCATGCTGATCATCAGCATCCTGCAGTACACCCCCATCTCCCCCGCCGATCTGCGCGCCATGCTGGAGGGCGTCGTCCCCGGGAGTCTCCGGTCGCTGACCGACTATATGATCGACGAGCTCTTTGCCGTGAATTCCCCGGCAGTGCTGTCGATCTCGGCGGCAACGGCCCTGTGGACGATCTCCAAGGGGGTTTTGAGCCTGGTGCGCGGGCTCAACCGGATCTATACGGCCCGGGAGACCCGAAGCCCCCTGCGGCTGCGGCTTCGCTGCGTGCTCTTTGCCCTGGCGGGGGTGCTGACCACGATCCTGCTGCTGGCCCTGCAGCTCATCAGCCGGGATCTGATCGGCCTGCTGCTGGCCGAGGGCAAGGTCCTGGGCGAGCTGCTGCTGGCGATTGCCCGGCTGAAACGGGTGCTGACGGTGCTGACCCTGACCCTGCTCTTCACCCTGACCTACAGCGTTTTCCCCAACCGCCCGGTGGGCTTCGGCGCCTCCCTGCCCGGGGCCTTCGCGGCGGCGGTGCTCTGGGTGCTGTTTTCCCAGCTCTTCTCCCTCTACGTGGAACGCTTCGGGAACTATTCGCTCTACTACGGGAGCCTGTCGGTCATCGCCATGGCCATGCTCTGGCTCTACACCTGTATTTTTCTGTTCTTCTGCGGCGCGATTCTGAACCGGGAGCTGGAGCGGCGGCGCGGCAGGAAGAGAACGGCAGCGGGCTGACAATCGAGATTTGCCGGGGAGAATGAAACTATTTGCATAACGCACAGAATATCATCCAGATAAGGAAACAGATATGGAAGAAAAACAGAGACAAGGATTCATCAAGCTCCGGCGCTCGCTGATCGAGCGGGAGTTTTCCGCCCTGAACGAGATGCAGCGGCAGGCGGTGCTGACCACCGAGGGGCCCCTGCTCCTGCTGGCGGGGGCCGGAAGCGGCAAGACCACGGTGCTGATCCACCGGATCGCCAACCTGATCCGCTTCGGCTGCGCCTCGGACTCCGCGGAGATCCCCGCCGGCTTCGGGGACGCGGAGCTGGCCGCCCTGGAGGCGGCCGCCGCCCAGGCGGGTCCCATGGACCCGGACACCGCGGCCCTCTGCGCCCTGCGGCCCGTGGAGCCCTGGCGGATCATCGCCATCACCTTCACCAACAAGGCCGCCAACCAGCTCAAGGACCGGCTGGCCGCCATGCTGGGCCCGGAGGCCTCGGAGATCTGGGCCATGACCTTCCACGCCGCCTGCTGCCGGATCCTGCGCCGGGAAATCGACCGGCTGGGCTACGACCGGAACTTCACGATCTACGACGCCGCCGACTCCGAGCGGGTCATGAAGGACCTGATGAAGGAGCTCCGGGTGGACGAAAAGGAGCTGCCCCCCCGGGTGATCCTGAACGCGATCAGCCGGGCCAAGGACAGACTCCAGTTCCCCGAGGACTACGCCCGGCGGGCCGAGGCCGCCGCGGACGCCCGGGCGGATCGGATCTCCGCCTGCTATACCGCCTATCAAAAGCGGCTGGCGGAGGCCAACGCCCTGGACTTCGACGACATCATCCTGCTGACCGTGAAGCTGCTGCAGGACTATGAGGAGGTCCGGGTCTACTGGCAGAACCGCTTCCGCTACGTGCTGGTGGACGAATATCAGGACACGAACCATCTGCAGTATCTGCTCTCCGCCCTGCTGGCGGGGCAGCGGGAGAATATCTGCGTGGTGGGCGACGACGACCAGAGCATCTACAAGTTCCGGGGCGCCACCATTGAGAACATCCTGAACTTTGAGGAGCGCTTCCCCGGGGCGCGGCTGATCCGGCTGGAGCAGAACTACCGCTCCACCCAGGCGATTCTGAAGGCCGCCAACGCCGTCATCGCCCACAACAAGGGCCGCAAGGGCAAAAAGCTCTGGACCGAGAACGCCGCCGGAAAAAAGATCACCGTCAAGCAGACCGCCGACGAAAACGAGGAGGCCAACTACGTGGCCGGGCGGATCTTCGCCCTCTCGCCCCCGGCAAAATACCGGGACTTTGCGATCCTCTACCGCACCAACGCCCAGTCCAACGCGCTGGAGCGTTCCTTCAAATTCAACGCCATCCCCTACCGGATCATCGGCGGCACCCGCTTCTTCGACCGGGCCGAGGTCAAGGACATGCTGGCCTATCTTCAGCTCATCAACAACCGGGCCGACGACCTGCGGCTGAACCGCATCGTGAACAATCCGCCCCGGGGCATCGGGGCCAAGACCCTCGAAACCGTCCGGCGGCTGGCAGAAAACCAGGGACTGCCCCTGTATCTGATCCTGGCGGATGCCTACCACTACCCCGCGCTGGAAAAGAGCGCGGCGAAGCTGGCGGCCTTCTCGCAGCTCATCGAGGAATGCGCCGGACTGACGGACAGCCTTTCCCTGCCGGAGTTCTACGACGCAGTGGTGGAGAAGACCGGCTACGCCGCCATGCTCCAGGCCCGCGACGACGTGGAGAGCCGGACCCGGCTGGAAAACGTCCGCGAGCTTCGCTCCTCCATCGTGAACTACGTGGAGAACCACCCCGACGACGCCTCCCTCCACGGCTTTTTGGAGGAGATCGCCCTCTACACCGACATCGAACAGTACGATTCCGAGGCCGACGCGGTGGTGATGATGACGATCCACACGGCCAAGGGTCTGGAATTCCCCCACGTCTTCCTGGTGGGGGCCGAGGACGGGCTCTTCCCCAGCCTGCGGAGCATCGACGACGCCGCCGAGCTGGAGGAGGAGCGGCGGCTCTGCTACGTGGCCATCACCCGGGCCAAGGAGAGCCTCACCGTCACCCACGCCCGGCAGCGCATGCTCTACGGCCGGACCACCGTCAACCGCCTGTCCCGCTTCGTCCGCGACATTCCGGAGGAGCTGGTGGAGGGAAGGCCGCGGCCCGCGGAGCGGACGGAACGGCCGGAGCGGATGCTCTACGACGATCTGCCCTTTGCGGAAAGCGGATACGGCGACGGACGTCCCCTCATCCGCCCCAGCGCGCACGCTGGGGCACCTTCCCCCCAGGGGGAAGGCTCTGCCCAGGCCCTCGCCCTGCGGGTGGGCGACACGGTGCTGCACAAGGCCTTTGGCCGGGGCATGGTGCTCAGCGTGACGAAAATGGGCAGCGACGCCCTGCTGGAGATCGCCTTCGACGAAAAGGGCACCAAAAAGCTGCTGGCAAAAACCGCGTCGGCGCATATGAAAAAATTGTAGGCAAAAAGAGGACGGACCATCTCACGGATGGTCCGTCTTTTTGTCTGTCTCTGTTTTTGTTATCTGTTCTTCCATGCGGCGTAGAGGAAGGTCACGATCTGGGCCCGGGTACAGGTCTGCTTCGGGCAGAAGGCCGAGGCGGTGACGCCGCTGGTGATGCCGTTCTGGTAGGCCCAGAGGACGGCGTTGTAGTAATAGTCCGTCTCCTGCACGTCCTCGAAGGGATTCTCCGCAGTCTCCGGCTCCGGCTGACCGGCGGCGTTCCAGAGGAAGGTCACCACCTGGCCTCTCGTGCAGCCCTGGCCCACGCCGAAGTTGTTCGCGTCAACGCCGCTGGTGATCTGCGGCTCGTGATAGTAGGCCCAGAGGACAGCCGGACAGTAATACTTTTCGTCCCTGACGTCCAGGAAGGGATTGTCCTCGTCTGCCGGCTGGGGGGACCCCTTGGCCTTCCAGAGGAAGGTCATCACCTGCTCCCGGGTGCAGGTCTGATTGGGCGAGAAGGTGGTTTCGCTGGTGCCGGCGGTGATGCCGTTCTCCACAGCCCAGACCAGGGCGTCGGCATACCACTTGTTGGGGTCCACGTCCGTGAAGCGCTCAAAGACCTCATGCAGGCCGCAGCGGGAACAGACGCCGTCCACATAGTCGTGGCCCAGAGCCGGGATGCCCAGCTCCGTCACCTCGCCGTGGGAGACGCAGGTGCAGGTCACAGTCCCGTATTCCAGACAGCTGGGGGGCGTAACGACGGCGGTGGCGGGATGCTCCGTGCTGCCCGGCTCACCCAGCCAGTAGTTCAGATCCACGTTCCCCTCCACGCCGGGAAGGGCGCCGGTGCTGGAATACTGCCAGACGTTCGCGCCGCCGGAGGCAGTCAGTTCGCTGCTCTCCCACTGGGCAGCCCAGCGGGCCCACTGGCTGTAGGCGCTGCTGGTGAGGCGGTTGTTCCACACGTATGTATTGGCGTAGATTCCGGCCCGGAGGCCGAAGTTCTCCAGGGTGCCGCAGAAGGCCGAGATCACGGTCAGCAGCTCGGTGTCCGTGAGTTGGAGGATGTTTCTGGCCTCCTCCACGTCGTAGAAGACCGGGAGGCTGGGCAAGTGGCCGCTGCCGGTCATGAGGCCCAGGTATTCGATGACGGCCTCCGCCTCCTGAATGGCCTCCGCCTCCGTCTTCGCGCCCGCGTACCAGTAGACGCCGTAGGGGACGCCGTAGGCCTCGCAGCCCGCGGCGTTGGCTTCAAACTGCGCATCCTTGGCCAGGGCGAAGCTGCTGCCGCTGCCGGTATAGCCCACCCGGAGGATGGCAAAATCAATCTGGGTGGAGAGAACCATCCAGTCCACGTCGCCGTTCCAGACGCTCAGATCCACGCCGTTCTGCACGGGGGCATCGGGCCCCACGTCCATGCCCGCGCCGCAGATGGGGCACACGTCCCCCTCCAGGGGCACGGCGCAGTCGTGGGTGTAGGTGACGGTATCCCGGGCGTCGCTGCGGTAGATGGTGTAGGAGCCGTTGACGAAGAGGCTTCGGTTCATGGATTCCAGGGAAGACTGACCGGTGTAGCGGGTGGAGTAGCAGCAGCCGGTGTAGGCCGTGGTGGGATTGGCCTCGGAAATCTCGACAGAATAGATGGAGCCGTCGGCATTGTAGGTCACGTCGGTGATCATCCTGGCGTGGCCGGACTTGATCAGGATGTCGCCGGCCTGGAGCAGGGTGTAGCTGCGTCCCACCGTATAGGTATGCCCCCAGGCAACGATCCTGCCGCAGTCCTTCCGGTTATCTGTCTGCCAGGCCCAGGAGGCGAAGCCGGAGCAGTCGGTGCCGTAGTACTGGGAGCCGCGGGAATAGCTGTTCCGCGTTGTATACATCTTGCTGTTGGGATCCTGGACTGCCGCGGCAAAGCCGGACAGGCTCGTGCTCCAGGGCACGTAGCTGCCCTTCACGCACTGCCCATAGGGCAGGCCCGTGTAGGTGGTGCCGGCTGTGTAGAGGATCCTCAGGCTGTAGGAGCTGTCGGTATAGCCCCAGCCGCCCACGTTTCTGCGGGGCGTCCACTTGATGTTGAGCATCTGGCGGGCCCGCTTGATGATGTTCTGCTGGCCCTCGCTCATGGGGGCGCGGAGAACGCTGCCGGGGAAGACCGCCGTGGGGACCACGGGGGGATCCTCCACCTCGACAGGGGGATTCGGGTCCACGCCGGGCTCCGCGGGGGCGGGGTCGTCGGGATCGGCATCCTCGCCGGGCTCCTCGGGCTCCGTGGGATCGGGCTCTTCAGGCTCCGTGGGATCGGGTTCCGTGGGCTCCGGATCGGTGGGGTCAGGTTCGGCGGGTTCGGAAGGCTCCGGCTCCGTGGGTTCCGGGTCTGCGGGCTCGGTAGGCTCCGGGTCGGCGGGCTCGGT
>CAMUYE010000073.1 GCA_947164825.1 uncultured Clostridia bacterium | reverse complement strand
CATCGGCCCTCACACCGATACGGGATAGGGCCGATGTGGGCATCGGCCCCTACGGGCGTTTTCGCAACATCCCTACAAATCCCGATTTGTCATTCCCCCCAAATAACGACAAAAAGCCCTTCGCTGCATACCCACAGCGAAGGGCTTTTTGCCGTTTTTCTTATTCCCACTCTATTGTCGCGCTGGGCTTCGGCGTCACGTCCCACAGGACGCGGTTGACGTGGGGGACCTCGGCGGTGATGCGGGCGACGAGCTTCTGCACGAAGGCGAAGTTCAGCTCGGCGGGCTGGGCGGTGACGGCGTCCACGGTGTTGATAGCGCGGATGACCACGGGCCAGTCGTAGGTCCGTTTGCCGTCCTTGATGCCGGTGGTCTTGAAGTCGGGGACCACGGTGAAGTACTGCCAGACCTTCTCGTCCAGGCCGTGCTTGGCAAACTCTTCCCGGAGGATGGCGTCGGATTCCCGGACGGCCTCCAGCCGGTCGCGGGTGATGGCGCCCACGCAGCGGACGCCAAGGCCGGGGCCGGGGAAGGGCTGCCGGTAGACCATGGAATCGGGCAGACCCAGGGCCTTGCCGACTACACGAACCTCGTCCTTGTAGAGCAGCTTGACGGGCTCCACCAGCTCAAAGTTCAGCCCCTCGGGCAGGCCGCCCACGTTGTGATGGGCTTTGACGCCGACCTTAGACTCCAGAATGTCGGGGTAGATGGTGCCCTGACCCAGGAAGGAGATCCCTTCCAGCTTTTTGGCCTCTTCCTCAAAGACGCGAATGAACTCCGCGCCGATGATATGGCGCTTCTCCTCGGGATCGGCCACGCCCGCCAGCTTGTCCAGGAAGCGGTCCACGGCGTCCACGTAGACCAGGTTGGCCTTCATCTGGTTGCGGAAGACCTCGATGACCTGCTCGGGCTCGCCCTTGCGCAGCAGACCGTGGTTGACGTGGACGCAGGTGAGCTGGTCGCCCACGGCCTTGATCAGCAGGGCAGCCACAACGGAGGAATCCACGCCGCCGGAGAGGGCCAGCAGGACCTTGCCGCTTCCGATCTGAGCCCGCAGAGCCGCGACCTGTTCTTCAATGAAGGCGTCGGCCAGGGCGGGGGTAGTGATGCGTTCCATGTTTTCGGGTCTGACGTTGGTAAGATAATCGTAATTCATGATCCGTTACTCCTCGTCTCTAAAGATGATAATGCCAGGTTCCGCTTTTTCAATCACGGCCAGGGCGTGGTAGTTGAGCCCCATTTGCCGCAGCCGGTCACCGCCGCCCTGAAAGCCCTTTTCCACGGCGATGCCGATGCCGGACAGGGAGGCTCCGGCCTCTTCCACAAGCTCACAAAGTCCGCGGACGGCCTCTCCCCGGGCCATAAAGTCGTCGATGATCAGGACCCGGGTGCCGGGGGTGAGCCATTGCTTGGAGAGGATCAGGGTGACGACTTTCTTGTAGGTATAGGACATGATCTCGCTTTTGTACAGTCCGCCTTCGATGTTGTCAGACTTTGCTTTTTTGGCAAAGATCATGGGCTTGCCCCACTTGAAGGCGCAGACTGCAGCCAGAGGGATGCCGCTGGCCTCAGCGGTGAGGATCACGTCGACCTGGGACAGATCGAAAATGCGCGCAAACTCATCCGCGATCTCACCCAGGAAGGCGCAGTCCACACGGTGATTCAAAAAGCCGTCGATTTTGATAATGCTGCCGGGCAGGACCGTGCCTTCGTTCAGGATGCGCTGTTTCAACTTTTCCATGCCGGCCTCCTCAGCGATAGCACTCTTCCTTGATGACGGCAATATAGGGCAGGTTGCGGTAGTAATCCGCGTAGTCCAGACCGTACCCGACGACAAACTCGTCCGGGATACGGAAACCGTAATAATCCACGTTGAAGCGCTCGGGCTTATTGACGTCCTTATCCAGCAGGGCGACGGTGGTGATAGACTTGGGATCGCGGGTGGCGAAGAGCCGGACCAGGTATTCCAGGGTCAGACCGGAGTCGATGATGTCCTCCACCAGCACCACGTGCCGTCCTTCCATGTTGATATTGGAGTCCTTGACCAGGCGTACGGTACCGGAGGACTTGGTTCCCTTGAAATAGCTGGACGCGGCAATGAAGTCCATGTCCATCATGCAGTCCATCTCCCGGCACAGGTCTGTGAAGAAGAAGGCTGCGCCGCGGAGCACGCAGATCATCAGCGGAGTCTCGCCCTTGAATTTTTCAGTCAGCTCTTTGCCGAGCTCGCGGACTCTGGCTGCAATCTGCTCGCGGGTGTACATCACGTACTTGACGTCTTCTTTGGCACTTCTAATCAGCATAGCGGTTCCTTTCTGTCGGTGAAATAGCGTCAAATGCCTGCTTACTCGTTGGTGTAGTTGTCGAAGTAGCCCTGGATATAGACGATGGGAGTGCCCTTGTCGCCGGAACCGGAGGTCAGGTCGCAGAGAGAGCCGATCAGATCCGTGAGCTGACGGGGCGTGGTGCCCTGGGCGGCCATGTTGCCCACCAGGCTTTCGCCGGTCTTGGCGCGGATGCGGTCCTCGATGGCCTTGCGCAGTTCGTCACCGGACAGATCGCCGAAGTCGTTGTCGGCCAGGTATTTCAGCTTCAGCTCGTTGGGCGTGCCGCCCAGGCCCTTGGTGTAGCCGGGGCTGACCACGGGATCGGCCAGCTCCCAGATCTTGCCGACGGGGTCCTTGAAGGCGCCGTCGCCGTAGACCATGGCCTCGATCTGCTTGCCGGAGGCGTCGGAAAGGAGCTTGGAGATCCGCTCCGCCACGGCGGTGCAGTCGCGGGGGAAGAGCTTGACGGTCTCCTCGGTGGCCTTGTTGGAGCCGAGCAGGCCGTAGGTCTCGTTGTAGCCGCTGCCGTCCACGGGGGCGGTCATCAAATCGTCCAGGCCCAGAACGCACTTACAGCCAACGCCCTTCAGCAGGCGCTTGGAGCGGGCGCGGGTGTGGATGTCGGCGGTGATGACGGCGTCGCAGAGGGGAACCAGGGTCTGGACCCGGTTGCCCAGCAGGATCTCCACCTCGGCGCCGCAGCCCTCGATGAGTTCCCGGTAGAAGTCAATATAATCCACGCCGGTGAAGGGGTGGAGGATATGACCGAATTTCTCGCGGAACTGGGCGACGGTCAGGGTGTCGGTGTAAGGGTTGACTCCGGCGGCGTCCACCAGATCAATGTCGACCAGATGATTGCCGACCTCGTCGGAGGGGTAGGAGAGCAGGACCACGATTTTTTTGCAGGCCGCGGCGATGCCCTTGAGCAGGATGGAGAATCTGTTGCGGCTCAAAATGGGGAAGGCAACGCCGACGGTGCCGCCGCCGGTCTTGGCCTTGACGTCCGCCGCGATCTGCCGGATCGTGGCGTAGTTGCCCTGGGAACGGGCCACCACGGATTCGGTAACGGCGACGACGTCCCGGTCTCTGGGGACGATGTTGGCTTCCGCCCAGGCGGCCTGAACGGCCTCGGCGGTGATGGCGGCGATGTCGTCGCCCTGACGAATGATGGGCGCACGCACGCCCCGAACGACGGTTCCGATGGTTCTCATGTTGGATTCTCCTTTTTTCGATCAGATTACGACAGGTGAACAAAACGAAAGAACGCTGGGTTTTTACGCCTTATTATACATAGGAAACTGCCAAAAATCAACAAATAGAAAACGGCGAAAGATTTTTCGGAGATATGTCAAAAGAAACAGAACAAAGCACGCAAAAATTTGGGGAAATTTCTGCGTGCTTTGATGCTGTGTCAGCTTGTGGCGATGGAGAGCCCCTTGGGGTAGAAAAAGCGCAGCTTCCGATCGGAAAGACGGATCTCCACGTCCTTTCCCCAGCGGGCTTCGCCGTCGAGGTTGATGACCTCCTCCCGGTCGCAATGGATCACGACGCGGTCCGTGGCGAAATGCCGAAAAATCTCCGGGTATTCGCTGTACCGGCCCGCCTTGTATTTCCCAATGATCCCCGCCAGCTGGAGTCTAGAGACCTTGTTCACCAGCAGCACCTCCAGCTTTCCGTCGTCGGGCATGGCCTGGGGGACGGGACGGTAGCCGCCGCCGTAGTACCGGCCGTTGCAGACGCAGATCAGGGTGAAGCGCCCGTCGATGGTCCTGCCGTTGATCTCCACCGCGTAATGCCTGTGAATGCCTTTGACGACGTTTACGATGGTAGAGAGATTATAGGCGCCCTTGCCGGTGACCAGGGGCAGGCGCTTATATTTCAGGATCTCCGTTCCGATCCGGGCGTCAATACCCATAGAGCAGATGGAGAGAGAATAGTTCTCGCCCACTTGGATCAGATCCAGCATTGTTTCATCCGCATCCAGCAGCCGCGCCAGATCAAAAAAAGCGGCGGGGTCCGTGAAGTTCTTGATAAAGTCGTTGCCGGAGCCGCAGGGAAAATGGGTGATCGCGACATTGGCCGCTCCCGCCGCACCGCAGACGACCTCGTTCAGCGTCCCGTCGCCGCCGCAGGCATAGACGCGGTATTCCTCGCCGCTCGCCGCGGCCTCCCGGGTGATGGCTGTACAGTCTCCCGGCTGCCGGGACAAGCGGATCGCATAGTCCAGCCCCCGGGTCCCGCAGAGGGCCTTGATCTTTGCCGAAAGCTCCTCCGTGTGGTCATACTTTCCAGCCGCTGGATTGATAATGAATAAATGTTTCATTACTGCCGATCTCCCTTGACATGGTCAAGTTTGTTTGATACAATATAATCTAGAGAAGCTGAAGGGTCGTTAATCGCCGGTTTTGCGGTAGGTGCGGCTGAACTGGACGCTTCTCTTTCATTTTGCATTTTGCACTACCCGTCCGAGCGGGGGACGGCGGACAAGCAATGCTTGTCCCTACAGGCGTGTTTGATCCTTGATCTCCCTTCTGAGCGGGAAAGAACGGGCGGGCAGATTGCCCGCGCTACAGGCGGGCCTGATGCCTGATGCCTATTGCCTCTTCCCCGTATACTGAAAGAGATTGCACTGGATCATCCCATTATACAGCTTCCGTTTCTTATCCGCCCGTTTGCCGAAATAGTGCTCGAACTCCGGTTCCGAGGAGATGATGAATTTTTGCCAGCCGTCTGCATAGCGAAGATGCTTTCCGAGAGCCTGATAGAGCCTCTGGGCGCTGCGCTGTTCCATCATCCGCTCGCCGTAGGGCGGGTTGCAGACGATGACGCCTCGCTCCGCGGGAAGATCCCGCTTGGTCGCGTCGGCTTCCTCAAAGCGGATCAGTTTGCCCACGCCGGCCTTCTTCGAGTTGGAGATGGCGATCTCAAGGCTGGAGGGGTCGTTGTCAGAGCCGAGGATCCGGTATTCGCCCCGGAATTCCGCGTCCTTTGCGGCCTCGCGGGCCTGATCCCAGGCGGAGGCGGGGACGAAGCTCCAGTTCTGCGCGGAGAACGAACGGTTCAGGCCCGGGGCCCGGTTCAGGGCGATCAGGGCCGCTTCGATCACGATGGTGCCGCTGCCGCAGAAAGGATCCCAGAAGAAGTCCCGGCCCCGGTATCGGGCCAGGTTGACGAGGGCGGCCGCCAGCGTCTCCCGCAGCGGCGCGTCGTTTCCGACGGCCCGGTAACCGCGCTTGTGCAGTCCGGCTCCGCTGGTGTCCAGAAACAGCTCGCACTGATCCTTCATAATGGAAAATTGAAGCTGATAGAGCGCTCCGGTCTCCGGCAGCCGCTTCAGGCCGTAGTGCTTTCCGAGCCGATCGGCGGCGGCTTTGTTGACGATCGCCTGGCAGTCGGGCACGGAATGGAGTTGAGAATTGAGGCAGTGACCCTTCACGGGGAAGCGCCCGTCCTTCGGGATGAATTCCTCCAACGGCAGGGCATTTACGCCCTGAAACAGCTCTTCAAAGCTCCTGGCCGGAAAGCTCCCGAGCCGGAGCAAAACCCGTTCTCCCATCCGCAGACGCAGATTGGCGGCGGCCAGAGCGTTTACGCCTCCGTCAAACAGAACGCGCCCGTTCTCCACGCGCACGTTTTCCATGTCCAGACGCCGCAGTTCGTCGCCAACCAGCCCCTCCAAACCGAAGAGGCAGGGGACGGAAAAGGTAAACAGATCACGCATAACCATACTCCGAATGCTGAAATAAAAAGGGTTAAAACCGCTTGCAGCAACACGCGGGCCGCAAAGCGCGGAACGAAAAACACGCTCTCCGTTATTATATCGGGAAACGGAAGGAATGGCAAGTGTTAAAATTCAATTTTTCGACAAAAGTCAACGCCCGCCGGGCGGGGATTTTGGAGGAAGCGACAAAAATCTCTCAGATGGGATTTTGGGTTGATTTTTGTCGGAGCTTGCGGTAGAATAATGAGAAAGATGTGTGTAACGGGAGCGTTTGAACAGGCTCCTGACCGGTTGTTGTTGTGAGGACGATACCTTATGAAGCAAGGAAAATTTCAAGCAGGACGCAAAGCCGCGCCGGCAGCGGAACAGCCCCGCCGGCGTCTTATCTGGCTGTGGATCCTCGTTCCCGTCCTGCTGCTCGGCGCGCTTGCGGCCGTTCTGCTTTTCGGCGTCAGGAACGGCACGCCGACCGAGAGCAGAGAACAGCGGGGCTTCTCGAAGTCCGAGACGATCGAGCAGTATCGCAACCTCGCCAACGCCATCGAAAACGGCGATATGGTGCTCACGCTGCTGCCTTCCGATCCGGAGGAACAGGATGCGCCCATCGTACTCACGATCCCGCCCTCTCTCAGCCGGGTCCGGGTCGACCTCAACGGCCTGACCGCCGATCTGGATGACGGAGTCGGTAAAGTCGGCTGGAACCGCTACGTCGTGGATCCTCGCAACTATCTCAACTTTGACATGGGAGCGCTGCAAACGCTGGCGGACGACGCGGAACGGCATTGGGGAAGGATCTTTTTTGATTCCGAAGCCACAGTCGTCACAATCTCCGCCAAAGAAAAGCAGATGCACGTTTTGAACGTCAACACCGGCAGGCGCGGCGTTGATATCACCGCGCAGGCCATCCTCGACGCTTTGATGGACGCCTATGTCGCCGGGGATCTCCAGCCGACGCTGCGCTATCAAACCCAAAAGCCCACGCCGCTGGACGCGGAAGAGATCCGAAAAAGCTGCACCACGGAGCCCATAGACGCCCAGCTCGATATGACCAGCTTTGTGATCACGCCGGATATTCCCGGTTACGGCGTGGAACTTTCCGAGCTGCAGGAGCTGCTGGACAACGCCGAGGAAGGAAAGACCTACAAGCTGCCCCTGAAAACGCTTCCCGCAGCAGTTACCGCGGAACAGCTGGACACCTGGCTCTATGGCGACGTGCTGGGCGAAGCGCACACCCCGCACAGCTGGATCAATGACCGGACGCACAACCTGGAGCTGGCCTGCGCGGAGATCGACGGGACCATTGTCATGCCGGGAGAGGTCTTCTCCTTCAACGAGACCGTGGGCCAGCGCACCGCCGAAAAAGGCTACCGCGAGGCTACGGCCTATGTCGGCGGCGCGTCGGTTCCCGAAATCGGCGGCGGCGTCTGTCAGGTAGCTTCTTCCATCTACTACGCCGTGCTCCAGGCGGACCTGCGCACGGTGGAGCGCCGCAGCCACACCTATCTCGTCACCTACGTTCCCCAGGGCATGGACGCCGCCATCTACTGGGGATCCATCGACTATAAATTTGAAAATACCAGTCCCACGCCCATCAAGATCGAGGCCTCCGTCAGCGACGGCGACGTCCACATCATCCTGCACGGTCGGGAATGGAAGAACTATACCGTGGAGCTCCACTACAAAGTCCTGGAGGAGATCCCCTGGGAGACCACGCAGCGGGTCGTGACCGACGGCTCTCACAAGAACGGGGACACCCTCGTCACCCCGTATACGGGCTACGTGATCTCCACCTCGAAGACGCTCCGGGATCTCGACGGCAACGTGATCGAAACGGTCCATATCGCCAACAATACCTATCGTAAGCGCGATAAGGTGGTAGCGGTCGTTCCGCCTCCTCCGGCGGATCCGAAACCGAGCGATCCCGGCTCGCCCGACGATTGATTCATGCAAATAGTCAGCCCATAAAACATCCCAAACTGCATGATACCGGATCCTTTGGAAGGATCATAACAAAACATGACGAAACAAAGCAGGCCCGCACCGGAAACCGGTGCGGGCCTGCGCTTGCGATATCAGATTAACAGGGGAGAGGATCAATACATCCCGCCCATTCCGCCGCCGCCTGCTGCGGCCGCGGCCATGGCAGCGTCAGCCTGGGGATCGGGCTTGTCGACTACCAGGGACTCGGTGGTCAGCACGGAAGCGGCGATGGAGGCCGCGTTTTCCAGAGCGGAGCGGGTGACCTTCGTCGGATCCACGATGCCGGCGGGGATCATGTCCACGTAGACGTCCTTGGCGGCGTCATAGCCATAGCCCTGCTTGCGGGAGTTCTTGATCTTCTCAAAGACCACGGAGCCGTCCACACCGGCGTTTTCGGCGATCTGACGGATGGGGGCCTGGAGGGCCCGGGCGATGATGGCGGCGCCGGTCTTCTCGTCGCCGCTGAGGCGGGCGACCAGATGCTCCACAGCGGGAATGGCGTTGACGTAGGCGGTGCCGCCGCCGGCCACGATGCCTTCCTCAACGGCGGCGCGGGTGGCGTTCAGCGCGTCCTCGACCCGCATCTTCTGTTCCTTCATAGCCACCTCGGTGGGGGCGCCCACGCGGATGACGGCCACGCCGCCGGAGAGCTTCGCCAGCCGCTCCTGCAGCTTCTCGCGGTCGTAATCGGAGGTGGTGACCTCAATGGCAGCCTTGATCTCATGCACGCGATTCTTGATCTCGGCGGGATCGCCCATGCCGTCCACGATGGTGGTGTTGTCCTTGGTGGACTTGATCTGACGGGCGCGGCCCAGATCGGAAACGTCCACTTCCTTCAGATCCATATTCAGATCGGAGGACACGTAGGTGCCGCCGGTCAGGATGGCGATGTCGCGGAGCATTTCCTTGCGGCGGTCGCCGAAGCCGGGGGCCTTGACGCACAGGCAGGTGAAGGTGCCGCGCAGCCGGTTGACCAGCAGGGTCGCCAGGGCGTCGCCTTCCACGTCCTCGGCGATGATGACCATCTTCTTGCCCGCCTGGACGATCTTCTCCAGGACGGGCAGGATCTCCTGGATGGCGGAGATCTTCTTGTCGGTGATCAGGATATAGGGGTCGTCGATGACGGCTTCCATCTTGTCGGTGTCGGTGACCATGTAGGGGGAGATATAGCCGCGGTCGAACTGCATGCCTTCCACGACCTCCAGACCGGTCTCGGCGGTCTTGGATTCCTCAATGGTGATGACGCCGGAGGAGGTGACCTTCTCCATAGCCTCGGCAATCAGCTTGCCGACCTCCTCGTCGCCGGAGGAGATGGCGCCCACGCGGGCGATGTCGGCGGAGCCGGAGATGGCCTGGCTGTTGGCCTTGATGGCGTCCACGGCGACCTCGACGGCCTTGTTGATGCCCTTGCGCATCACCATGGGGTTGGCCCCGGCGGTGACGTTCTTCAGACCCTCGCGGGTGATGGCCTGGGCCAGCAGGGTGGCGGTGGTGGTGCCGTCGCCGGCCACGTCGTTG
>CAMUYE010000072.1 GCA_947164825.1 uncultured Clostridia bacterium | reverse complement strand
TCGCCGGGCAGATAGTTTTCGATCTCATAATCCGGGATCAGCTCATAGCCCGAGACCGGCAGCCATTCCCGGTAGATCCGTTCCCACATGGCCTGGATCGCCCCGGGCATGGGCCCGACGCACTTGAACACCGCCCAGGTGCAGGCCGGGAGCCGGATCATCTCGAAGCCATCCGGGACGCCCTCCGCGTCGGAAGCCCTGCAGCCGATCCCATAGCGGAACCGGTCGCCGCCGGTCTTGTTCTGGGCGCAGATGCCGAGATAGCCGGGAACCTTTCTGTACGCCTCGTTCTCGTAGTATTCGTCCCAGAATTTCGGGATCTCCGCCTTGCTGGTCTCCGCGTGAAAGTCCTTCGCGTGCATGAGAAGCTCCGTCGCCCCCCAGTTTTCGATGGTGTACTCCATGATACAGCCTCCTTCTATGGTGATCCGGACGGCGAACCGGTTCATGAACCGGATGGGGCTTCCTTTTTTGACCTGCATCGGCGTCACGCCGTGGAACCTGGTAAACGCCTTTGTGAAGCTCTCCGGGGAATCATAGCAATACTTCGCCGCCACGTCGATGACCTTTTCCTCTCCCTTCACCAGATCCGCCCCGGCCTGGGAAAGGCGCCGCTTCCGCAGGTATTCCGCGGGCGACATCTCCGTCAGCAGAGAAAACGCCCGCTGAAAATGAAACACCGAGAGATATACGGCGCCCGCGATCTCCGACAGGGTAACGTCTTCCGTCAGATGGGTTTCCATATAGTCGATGGCGTTGTTGATGGTCCTGACCCAATCCATTCGGTCCGCCTCCTTTCACAACGAATTATACTGCTGATTCCGGGAATAATCCTGTCCCGGATTGCTTTGTTTTGTCCGAGGCGCTTACAGTTCGCACGCTCCGTCCGGGATGAGCTGGATCAAGAACAAACCGATCGACGACTCCGCAGCGCAGGAACGGCCCCGCAAAAGCAGCCAGGAGCATCGGCTTTTAGAATTTTAGCGGACGCTGTATTGACAGGCCGCGATCACGCGGTATAATGTAAGCAGAAAGAAAAAAGAACTGTTTTCAGGAGCAGAGAATCCGATAAGGAGGTTCGACGGAGTTGAAAAGAACAATTCAGAAACATATCCCGGGGGTCCTGGCCTTGCTGACCGTTCTGTGCCTTTTGGCCGGATGCGCTTCGGGCGGAGGCGCAGCCGACGCCGGGCAGGATGGAACGAAAGAATCAGCTGCCGCGACCGGGTCCTTCCCCGCACAGACCGACGCACCGGCGTCAACGAAAGCTGACGAGCCCGTACAGACCGACGCACCGGCGTCAACGAAGGCTGACGAGCCCGCGCCGAGCGGCGAGCCGGCGGGCTGGGAGGAGGAATGGCCGGAGGAGTATCCGGTCACGCATTACCGGCTCCAGGACGGCGCGATCCGGCAGACCGGCAGCCTGAACAGATACCGCTATCTGCAGCTGGACGGCGCGGAAACCTATATGGATCTGGCCGCAGATTACGTCCGCGAGGTCCTGGCCTGCGGCGACAATCTGACGATGCGCGAGGATTCGCCCCACGACGGCTACGCCAACTGGCTGATGGATGCGCCGAACGGCAGCGCGACGATCTCCGGCTCGAGCGTCACGGGACGCTTTGTCTTCAACTTGTATCCGGGATTTGACCGGATCCTGGAGATGACGGAGGCCGCGATCACAGACCGCAGCGCCATGGAGCAGTCCGCACGGGCCTTTGTCGGCCGCTTCTGCGGCATCACGGGAGAGCTGGAGCTTGTAAAGGCGGTCGATGAAACGCAATCCTACCACGACGAGCGCAGCAGCGAGCTCCGGGACGTAACGGTTCCCGCCGTCAAATACACCTTCCGCTCCGGCTCGGCCAGCGAGCTCCGGCTCGCAATTCAGGAGGGTACGAGCGTTCCCGTCACCTGCGGCGACAGCACGGTTGACGATCTCCGCGTCCATTGCTTTACGGTGACCGTCTGGCCGGATCTCACCGTTGTAAGCGCGAGCAACTACATTACCCTGGCGCAGATCGCAGCGGACGGGACGGTCAGAATGGCTGATGAAAACGACGTTCCGGCGCTGATCTCCTATCTCAGCTCCATGACGGAAAACGATACCGTGGTCATTGAGGAGATCTGCGCGGACAGCTTCAGCGTCTATTTCGGCTATGCGGCGATCAATCCTGTCATCACTGTGAACTATTACTTTGAAAGCGACCCGGACAATCATCTTTCCACCGACTTCTCCGGGGAGCTGTTCGAGAACACGGAATTTCAATAAGGAGGATCAGACCGATGTTCGTCATCTACGGAAGCCCTCTGGTCCCGGACGGCTACACCTTCGTTTCCTGCGTGACAGCGCCGAAGTTCCGCTGCGAGGGCTTCCGGCTGGTGCCCGCCGACGAAGTCCGGGAGATGCCGGAACCGTGATACTGCTATTTCTTGACGAAACGGGTAGAAACCCTTTCGTCAAGAAATAGTTTTTTTATAGGTCGCAATAGATCCGGATCGCTTCGGAGGCGAAGGCCGCGGTGCCGGGGCCCCCGGCTTTGTCGATGTTCTCGGTGAACTCGCCGCCGCAGCCGTACATCCTGCCCAGCTGGGCAAAGATCTTGTTCGTGCAGTTGTAGTAGTGCTCGGTGATGTAGGCCTGAATCCGGCGGGCCTGGGTCTGGGCCTCCGGAGCGGCGGGGTCGCCGTCCTTCAGGGCGCCGAATTCCGCGAACAGCGCCATCAGACCGTCGCCGGTCTGTTTCAGTTCCGCCGGCGTCTTCCCGCTGTTCTTCCGCTCAAACTCCCGGTACTCCGGCGTCTCGCCCCAGGTCTTTCTGGCCCGGGCCGCGTATTCCTCCAGCTTCGTCTTGTCAAAGGCTTCAAAATTCAAAGAAATCCCTCCTGTCTGCTTCACGGTCCGCGCCATGCGGATCAAATTGTCGATGTGCTCCCGTTTCAGGGTCAAAAGCTCGATCTGCTGCTCCAGCGCCTTGTTCCGGTCAAAGGCCGGGCTTTCCAGGATCCGCCGGATCTCCTTGAGCGGGAACTCCAGCTCCCGGAACAGCAGGATTTGCTGCAGCCGCTCCAGCGCGGCGGCGTCGTACAGCCGATACCCGGCCTCGGTGTACCGGGTGGGCGGCAAAAGGCCGATCTCGTCGTAGTACTGCAGCGCCCGGATGGAAACCCCGGTCAGCCTGCTGACCTCATGCACCGTCATCATGGCAGCTCAACTCCTCTCACACGCTTATTATAAACCATCACGCAGCGTGAGAGTCAAGCCGTTTTTTCAGTTTTTTCTTCTTTGAGGAAGGAAGCAGGTCAGATTGACGCGTTCCGCTTGATCTGTATGCAAATCCGCGAAAAAAGGGCAAGGAGGCGATCGGCGCTTTCCGTCGTTTTTGGGTTGCATTTTCACCCGGATCCTGTATAATGAAATATGGAGAATTCTCAACAATCGCAGCCCCTGTAACCCCACCTGAAGCGGAAAAGCCGCCTTGACGGGCAGCGAACGGAAAGCCCTTTGGGACGGGCTCCGGTACGCGGCCGATCAGAAATGCGAACCAGGTATGCCCGAACTGCCGGAGTATGCTGCGGATTGGATCATTGAATTGGAGGAATTGCTATGTTAGCCATCGGAACCATCGCGCCGGAGTTTGAATTGTTGGACCAGAACGGACAGGCCCACCGCCTTTCTGACTATCGCGGGCGGAGGGTGATCCTGTATTTCTACCCGAAGGACATGACCTCGGGCTGCACGAAGCAGGCCTGCGCTTTCGGAGAGCTCTATCCCCAGTTCCGGGAGAAGGGGGCCGTGGTGCTGGGCGTCAGCAAGGACAGCGTGGCCTCCCACAAGCGCTTCGAGGAGAAGTACGGTTTGCCCTTTCCCCTGCTCTCCGACCCGGAGCGGAACGTCATCCAGGCCTACGACGTCTGGAAGGAGAAAATGAACTACGGCAAGGTCACTATGGGCGTGGTCCGCACCACCTATCTGATCGACGAAAACGGGATCATCGTCCGCGCCTTCGACAAGGTCAAGGCCGCCGACAACCCCGCCCAGATGCTGGCACTTATCTAAAACCGCGGCGATTATGCCGGAAAAGACCGGCGCCGGCAGGCTCAGGAGGCAGAGATGCAGGAACGACTGTTGACAATCGAACAGGCCAGACGCTTTCTGCTGCGGAAGCAGGGGCTTCTCGGCGACTGGCGCTTCGCGGGGAAGGAAGGCGCCCTCGCGTACGTCCGGCAGGCGGGCTGCATCCAGTTCGACCCGGTGGACGTCTGCGGCAAGAACGCCGAATTGACCCTGCAGTCCCGGGTCAAGGGCTTTCAAAAGAAGCATCTGCAGGAGCTCCTGTATCGGGACCGCCTGCTGGTGGACTACCCGGACAAGGAGCTTTCGATCTTCCCGGTGGAGGACTGGCCGTATTTCGCGGCCTACCGGCAGCGCAGCTATGTCCACGGGCGGCAGTTCGCGGGCCTGGAGGCGTTGGAGGAGCAGGCGATTTCCTATATCCGGGCGCACGGACCGGTGAGCGCCGACACCCTGCCCATCGACGGAGAGATCTTCTGGCATTCCTCGATCCATTGGAGCGGGAACTGGCACAAGAACTCCAAGGCGGCGCGCTCCGTGCTGGAGCAAATGTACACCGACGGCAGGCTGGTCATCCACCACAAGACCGGCTCCCGAAAGTTCTATGATCTGGCGGAAACGCATATTCCCGAGGCGATCCTCCGGGCGGAGGATCCCTGCCCGGAGGAAACGGCGCATATCCAATGGCGGATCCTGCGGCGGATCGGCGCGGTCGGCCTGCTGCCCAACCGGCGGTCTGACGCCTTCCTCGGCATTCCCATGACGACGGAGCAGCGGAATCTTGCCTTCGAGACGCTGGAACGGGAGGGCAGGATCATTCCCGTTCAGGTTGACGGCTTCAAGCCTGTGCTTTACGCACGTGCGGAGGACGGCGGCCTGCTGGAGGACGTGCTGCAAAACGACGCCCCGCTGAAAGCAAGATGCTCGTTCCTGGCCCCGCTCGACCCCTTCCTTTGGGACAGAAAGCTCATCGAGGCCCTCTTCGGTTTCCGCTATTCCTGGGAGATCTACACGCCCGCCGACAAGCGCAAATACGGCTATTACGTGCTCCCGATCGTCTATGGGGAGGGCTTTGTCGGCAGGCTGGAAGCAACAGCGGACTATAAGGCCGGGATCCTGACGGTGAAGCACGTCTGGCTGGAGGACGGCGTCAAACGCACAAAGAAGCTGATGCGGGCGATCGAAGCCGCGGTGCGGAGCTTCGCCCGTTTTCATCAGTGCACGCCAAGCATGGAGGAAGCGTATCATGGCTGAGCATCCGATCATCGCGGAAGAGACGAAAAAGACTGCTCTGGACTGTATTTCCGTTGAGAATATGCGCCAGAGCGACCGGCTGACCATCGAGCGCTTCTGCCCCGGCCGGACTTTGATGTACCGGGCGGCCCTGGGCGTTTACCGGGCTGCCGAGTGGGACGGCATGACGGCCATCGCCGTGGGCGGCGGCAACAACGGCGGGGACGGCTACGCCCTGGCCTGCATTCTGGCCCGGAAGGGTCGGCGCTGCCGGATCGTGAAGCTCAGCGAGAAGCTGACCGAGGACAGCGGTTATTACGCAAGACTGGCCGCCGAACTCGGCGTTCCCATGGAGCCCTATGCCCCCGGGGCCTTTGACCGCTGCGATACGGTGGTGGACTGCCTGCTGGGAACCGGCTTCCAGGGCGGCCTGCGGGAGCCCTGGCTCGGCGCCGTGCGGGAGATCAACGCCTGCGGCGCAAGGGTCGTCAGCGTGGATATCAACAGCGGCATGAACGGCGACACCGGCGAGGCGGAGATCGCCGTCCGCTCCGATCTGACCGTGACCGTGGGCTTCGTCAAGCGGGGCCTGGTGACGGAACGGGCGGGCCGGTACATGAAGCGCCTGGTGGTCGCGGACATCGGCATCGTCCTGGCCCGCCGGGAGGCGCGGATCTGCCCGGCGGGGGAAAGCGGACCCGGTCTGCTCCCCTGCCCGCCCTGGCTGGAGCCGTCGCCCATCGACGTTCGCTGCGCTGCAGAGGAGGAGATACTATAACCGAAATCATCGCGCTGCCGAAGGAACAATGGAAGGGGACGGTCATTCCCCTTTCCGTCAGAAGCGACAGCTGGTACGACTTTGAGATCAAGCCGTCCTGAATAATTGGGGCCCGACGTTTACGCTGCGGGCAAACCGATAAAGGAGAAACAGCCATGAAAAGCATCCTGATCGCCGATACGACCCGGGCGGAGCGGGAACAGATCGTGGCGGAGTCCGTCGGCAGCATCGACGGCCTCTGCGACGGCTGCAGCCCCGGCCTGCTCAGAATGTACGAGGACTATATCGAAGGCCGCAAGGAGCTGCGGGAGATCAACGCGGAGTTCCGCGCCCGGTATCTGTCCGGCGCGGCGGGCCCGGACAAACGCGGCTGCGGCTATACGGAGTGAACAAGGGAGCCCAGCGAAGAGAAGGTCCCTGCAAGGACCTATTTTCTGGTCCGCGAGGGGGACGGGCGGATCGTCGGGATGATCAATATCCGGCTGGCCCTCAACGAAAAGCTGCGCCGTTACGGCGGGCACATCGGCTTTTCCATCCGGCCCACGGAACGGGGAAAGGGATACAACAAGATCAACCTCTACCTGGGGCTGAAGGTCTGTGCCCGGCACGGGATCGGGCAAGTGCTGCTGGACGCGGATCTGGACAACCCCGCTTCCTGGAGGACGATGGAGGCCCTGGGCGGAAAACGCGTCCGGGAATATTTCGAGGATCAGTACGACCACTGCATGGTGGTGGATTACGAGATCGACGTCCGGCGGGCCCTGGAGACGCATCCCGAATATGAGGCCTTTGTGCTCCGGGAAACAGGGGAGAAAACAGAATGAACGCAAATCCAGAGCTGTCAATCAGGGGACGGTTCTCTGATTGAATAATGAGAATTATTACTCAATCGGAGAACCGTCCCCAGTGTTCCTACGATCTGATCGTATGCATGGATCATGCCAACGTGCGAAACGCATCCCGGATCACCGGCGGCGACCCGGAGAACAAGCTCCGCCTGCTGCTGGACTTCACCGGCCGGGCAGGCCTGGAGGTGGCCGATCCCTGGTACACCGGGGATTTTGAAGCGGCCTGGCAGGACGTGGTCGAGGGCTGCGCCGCGCTGCTGGAACAAACCCAAACCGCATAGAGGCCGAACGCGAAGCGTCCCGAAGGAGGCTCGCGCCAGCCCCGCCGTGATTAAGGAGGCTGTTATGATATTCAAAACCGGAAACGGATGGCGCTGCTGTTATGACCCGGAGACCGGCCTGTACACCGCGGAGGTCGGTGGCGGGCCCAACCATGATCTGTTCGAGATCACAAAGGAGATCTTCGACCGGGTGGACGATCCGGACCTGGAATGGCCCACACGCCTGATCCACGAGGGCCGGCATCTGTATATGGCGGTGGACGACCGCTGCGGCCCGCCCTACACGGTGATCCTGGATTCCGACTATCAAAAGCTGTGTCCCTGGGCGAAAACCATGACGTCGGGAAGGGTCTGGGATGAGGATCTGACGGACGCCGCCGTGGAGGTCTTCGCCTCCGAGGCCGCCAACCGGCCCCAGCGCCGCGCCAAAAGGGCCGCCCGGGAGAAGAAAAAAGCGGAAGAAGCCGCGGCTCAAGCAAAACAGAAGGCCGCAGACCCGGAAGCCCCCGCGCAGTCCGCCGCAGAGCGTTCTGCTGCCGCGGAAACGCGGGACTACCGCCGCCTGACCCGGTATCTGCCCGTCCTGGAGACGGACGAGACCCTGTATGACGCCGATAACGGCTGCAGCGAGGTCCTGTTCCGCTTCGCGGAGGATCTGGATCTCGCCTGCGAGAGCGAGCCGGACAACGAGGTCCTGCAGAGGCTGAAGCGGATCGTCGACCGGGAGGAAACCGAACCCGGCTTTATCGTTCAGCATCTGCAGGAGATCATCGGCGGGCTGAAAGCGCTGCGCCGGGAAATCACAGCCGAGACAGAGAGGAAGGTCTGAATCATGTTTTGGACGCCGTTGCACGTTTATACGCTGATCCCCCAGTTCATCGTTTACGCGGTCCTGGCGGCGGTATTGAGCCGCGCACTGAAAGACAAGGATTTTGAAGCGAGACTGCTGCCGCTGAAGATCTGCACGGTATTATTGCTGCTGCTGGAGGCCGCAAAACAAATCACGGGAATCGTGACCGGCTACGATACCTACTGGATCCCGCTGCATTTCTGCAGCCTGTTTCTGTTTTTTCATCCCGCGGCTTGCTTCTATAAGGGAAAACACCGGGACAAGTTCCTCCTGATCGCCGGCGTCGTCTCCTCGTGCGTGTTCCTGTTCATGGCCGTCTATCCCAACGTCGTCTATTCCGACGACGCGATCCGGAGCATGTGGGCCTGTCTGACCGGGCGCGGCGGCAGCTTCTTCGAGGTGCACACGGTCCTGTTCCACGGCATCGGCACGTTTACCTTCTTCCTGTTCGTCTTCCAGGGATTGGTGGAATTCCACACAAAGAAGGACGTGAAATTGGTCATTATCACCTACGGCCTGTATTGTCTGATCGTCGGGCCCTTTGCACAGCTGATCGATACGAACTTCAATAATTTCGTCCGAAGCAACGCTCCGTTTCTGGAGGATATCAGACTGCGCATCAGAGACTGCATCGGCGCCGTGCTCGGCCAGACGGTCTACGTGCTGATCCTGTCCGTCGGCACCATTCTGGTCCCGCTGCTTGCCTACTTCGTCCTGAAATGGATGACCGCACTGTTTCATCATAGAAAGGCCGGGGAAACCGCGGCCTGACGACACCGGACGTTTGAGGTGATCGGAATGACGAATAAGGATTCCCGGGACGATCTGATGGGCGATCTTTTTGATCTCGACGGAGACGGCAAAACTCTCTTGACGAAGAGCTCCTGGCAATTCAATCAGGGGACGGTTCTCTGATTGACAAAGATGGTTCAATCAGGGGACGGTTCTCTGTGTTGGTCTGGAAGCGCTTTAGACGCTTGCGTTTAACCCTCATAAGCATACCTGGGAGAGCCGCAGTCCTCTTAGGTATCTGATACTGAACTCCCATAGAAACCTTTAATCTGTTTCGGCAGGAATTGTGTCATACTTCGTTGTCGTCCTTGCCGGGCGTCAAGCCCGCCTGCGTCCTCCGCCTCGTCTGACGCAATTCCTGCACGGAACATTTTTCAATCTTTCTATGGGAGTTCAGTATGAAAAAGAAGAAAACAAGCAACACAGAGAACCGTCCCCTACTGCAAAAAAACGGAACGACGGGACGCCGGGGGCGTCTCGTCGTTCCGGGCGTTGGAAACGGGACAGACGGGTTACGTTCTGTATACGTTTTTGAACGGGGAACCTCTGCGCGGGTCGGGAAGGCCCCGGGCGGGCTGTGACGGCTCAGTCCTCCGGCTCTGCTTCGTGAAAAAGGATATTGCCGCTGAGCGCGTCGATCTCAAAGTCGTGCTCATAGCCCTCCAGCTTGAATTCCAGCTCATAGACCGGGCTGCCGTTCTCCCGCGTCAGCTCCAGCTCAAGCTGCTGAATGCTGTCGCGGTCCGCGCCCAGGGAGCTCAGCGCGATTTCCAGGGCCCGGTCAGAGGAGATCAGGGCCGCCTCGGTGGGCGTCGGCTGGGTGGGAGCGTCAAGAGCGGGCTTGTCATCGTCATCGTCGTCGTCATCGCCGTCATCGTCCGGGTCGTCGTCCGGGTCGTCGTCGTCCGGGTCGTCGTCCGGGTCGTCGTCGTCCGGGTCGTCGTCGTCCAGGTCGTCGTCGTCCGGGTCGTCGTCGTCCGGGTCGTCGTCCGGGTCGTCGTCCGG
>CAMUYE010000071.1 GCA_947164825.1 uncultured Clostridia bacterium | reverse complement strand
TCACACGCTGTCCCGGAACGAGGGGCAAACGAAAAAGGCAAAGGAGGCTTGAAGCGCTCTGCGCCGGAGCGGGAAAGAGGTTCGCTCCGCCCCGAAGCCCCTGCAGCAGACAGAGTTCTTCCTCTTCATGCTGAACACCGGCCTCCGCAGCGGCGAGGCCCGGGCTCTGCGCTACTCCGACGTGGATTTCACGAACCACAGGCTCACAGTCTCCAAAAACCGCGTCACCGTGATGAAGCGGGACGTGGAGGGAAACCGGCTGGGCGGCTCCGAATGCGTGGACGGCAAGCCCAAGACCAGGGCATCGAACCGCACCCTCTTCCTCAGCCGGGCTGCCGAGGCGTATCTGAAGGCCCTGCTGGCCCGGGAGAAGAAGGGCTACGCCGGATACATCGCCAACGCCAAGGGCAAGGCCCTTAGCGACAGCAATCTGCGCCAGCGCTTCGACCGGCTGCTGGAGAACGCGGGCATCGAGCACTGCGGCCTCCACGCCCTGCGCCACAGCTTCGCCACCTATTATTACGAGTACACCGGCGGCAACCGGGTGCTGGTGGGAGATTATCTGGGCCACACCAGCCGGAATCTGACGGAGCGGGTCTACGTGAACCTGCCGGACTATCTGAAGCTGCAGCAGATCCGGAACTTTGAGATCTGACCGAAGCGGTGACCTGTGACGGTCCGCAAGATCGACGGCAATGCCGGTCCCGGAACCGGGTTTCGGAGCCAAAAAGGGGTACGAAACGGGACTGCAACGGTCTGATCGGGACGGCGCTATTTCGGTGCTATCCGGGCGTTTCGGCCCGAATTTCGGGCAGCTGAGGCAAAGCGGAAAAATCACCCTCCCAGGGGGAAAGCCGGTCAAGATCCGGGAAAAAACGCAAAAAAAGAAAGCCGCTTGACGCGACTTTTCCAAACAGACGGTTGGCCGAAAAATGTGCGGTTTCCGGCGCTTTTCGCCCCGAATCGAAGCCCAGCGCAGCGGGTTCGATTCGGAAAAGGAGGAGCAGCGGAGTACAGTCGAAGAAAAACCAGCCGCCAAAGCGACAGGGTTTTCTGAGCAGTACGGGTGATTGCTTCGGGGCCCCCGCGCGAGCCCAGCGAAGCGGGTCGCGTGGGGAAAGGAGGAGCAGCGGCGTACAGTCGAAGAAAAACCAGCCGCCGAAAGCGACTGGTTTTTCTGAGCCGTACGGAGCTTGCTCCGACGTGGAGGTGATGGGCAGATTTGAACTGCCGAATGACGGTTTTGCAGACCGTTGCCTTACCACTTGGCTACATCACCGGGTAAAACTTTTGGATTGGAAAGGGCGGAAGCGTTTGCTTCCGCCCTTTCGTCGTGCGGAATGCACGTTGGAGCGGGTGACGAGGCTCGAACTCGCTACCTCCACCTTGGCAAGGTGGCGCTCTACCGGATGAGCTACACCCGCAAGTCAGATGGTGCCTCCGGGCGGAATCGAACCACCGACACGGGGATTTTCAGTCCCCTGCTCTACCGACTGAGCTACAGAGGCAAATATTGGCGACCCGGATCGGGCTCGAACCGACGACCTCTAGCGTGACAGGCTAGCGTTCTAACCAACTGAACTACCGGGCCACATGGTGGGAACAACAGGGCTCGAACCTGTGACCCCTTGCTTGTAAGGCAAGTGCTCTCCCAGCTGAGCTAACCTTCCGTACTTCCGCCGCCGTCTTCCGGCGACGTGTGTTATTATACACAAGGTTTTTTTATTTGTCAAGAACTTTTTTCAGAATATTTTGTTTTTTTATTTGCCCGGTCCCCCGGCGATCTGTTGCCGCTTGACAAGGGTATTTATATTCAGTAAAATGGAAGCAATGAATGAAAAGGAGGCGTTTCCCATGAAAAAGCTCCTCTCGCTCACCCTGGCTCTTCTTCTCCTGCTGACGCTTTTCGCGGGCTGCAGTCAGGATCCCTCTCCCTCCGGGAACCCCGGATCTTCGGCCGGAGAACTGGCTGTCCCCGTCCCCGAGGGCGTCAAGGCCCCGGAGGACAACGCCCGGGTTTTTTACGAGATCTTCGTGGGCTCCTTCTCCGACTCCGACGGCGACGGTCTCGGCGACCTGCGGGGCATCATCAAGCGCATGGACTACCTCAACGACGGCGACGAAAGCTCCGGCAAAAGCCTCGGCGTGGAGGGCCTGTGGCTCACGCCCATCTTCCCCTCAGACTCCTACCACAAGTATGACGCGGACGACTACTGCGCCGTGGACAAGGGCTTCGGCACCTTGGAGGACCTGAAAGAGCTGGCAGAGCTCTGCCACAGCCGGAACGTGAAGCTCATCCTCGACTTCGCCATCAACCACACCAGCCGAAACCACCAGTGGTTCAAGCGCTTTACCGAGGCCCGGCAGAACGGCGCGGCGGACGATCCATACTACGACTTCTACAGCTGCTACACCCAGGGCCAGGAAGCGCCTGAAGGCCGGGTCTTCTCCAAGCTGGCCGGCACGGACGTCTATTACGAGTGCAACTTCTGGGATGGCATGCCGGAGCTGAACTTCGACAATCCCGACGTGCGGCAGGCCGTGCTGGACGCGGCAAAGTTCTGGCTGGATCTGGGTGTGGACGGTTTCCGCTTCGACGCGGCCAAGTACGTCTACTACGGCGATCACAGCGCCAGCACGGAGTTCTGGGGCTGGTATCTCAACGAGCTCAGGGCGATCAAGCCCGATATCTACACCGTGGCGGAGGTCTGGGACGACGACTGGGTCACCGATCTCTATTACCCGGCCATGAACTGCTTCGACTTCACTGTGTCCCAGGCCGAGGGGCTGATCGCAAGCGCAGCGAAGGAGGGCAGCGTCAAAGACTACCTTGAATACGTCCAGTCCTACCTGAACGACGTCAAGTCCCTGCGCGGGGACGCCATGATCGTTCCCTTCATCGCCAACCACGACACGGATCGGGCGGCGGGTTATCTCTCCTCCGGGAACGGCTGCGCCCAGATGGCCGCCAATCTTTTGCTTCTGGGCCCGGGCTCGCCCTTCCTCTACTACGGCGAGGAGCTGGGGATGCGGGGTTCCCGGGGCGGGGCCAACACCGACGCCAACCGGCGGCTTGCCATGGTCTGGGGCGACGGGGACAGCGTGAAAGACCCCGAGGGGACCACCTATCCCGCCGACAACCGGGCCGACGGAACGGCGGCCGAGCAGCTCAGCTCGGCAAGCAGCCTCTACACCCATTACAAAAAGGTCATCCTCCTGCGGAAGGCCAACCCGGAGATCGCCCGGGGCGACTACAGCGCCCTGCGGCTGGACGGCACCAATACCGGCGGCTTCATCTCCGAATGGCAGGGCTCCCGGGTCCTGGTCCTCCACAATCCCTCCGGCAGTGCATCCACCCTGGACCTGGCCGCCCTGGGTCTGGGCGAGTTCACCGTGCTGAGCGGCTTTGTCGGCATGGGCGAAGCCGCCCTGGACGGCAGCACCCTCACCATCGGCGCCCAGACCTCCGTGGTGCTCCGCTGACGGATCACAAAAATACATTTACAGAAAGTCGTCAGCCGCCTGATACTTCTTACTTCTTATTTCTTCCCTTCCTTTTAGGAGGTCCCCATGAAACGGATCCTGATTCTGACCCTTCTGCTCAGCCTGGGGCTGGCCGGCTGTGCCCTGACGCTGCCGGAGGAGCTGCCCTTGGAGCCTCCCGTTCTGCCGACGCCGGCCGTACCGGAGACCCGCGAGTTTGTCGCTGATTCCTCCATGGAAACGTTCTCCGCCGAAAATGATCCCGTCGAGCCGGACGAATCCGACGTGGTCACGGTCCACCAGGAGGCGATCCCCACGCGGGTCGAGAACGAAGCGCGCTGGGATGGCTTTCTGGCGGCAGCGAAGCGGGGGGAGGCGGACGCCATCACCCTGCGGCTGGTCTACGACCGAAAAGACGTCTTCGATCTGGAGCTGCGCTTTGACGGCGAACACTACCGTCTCACCAACGAAGGAACCGTCATGAGCTGCAAATATCTGATCGTCAGCGAGGATGCGGCCCCGCCCCCGGGGGCCGCATACCGCCGCGCCGTCCATTACCTGATCTCCGACGACCCGGAGGCCACCTGGGAGGTTTATTTTGCTCGCATCGTTTCCAGCAGCGCCCCCATCGGCGTCGAGGAAACGCCTATGTGCTACCTGTTTTCAGTGTACGAATAATACAATCCGGATTTGTCGGTCAGGCGCATAAACCCCTCTTTTTTCGGGCAAGCTGTCCGAAAAAGGAGGGGTTTTATGGAATTATCCAACGCCGCTTACCAAAAGCTGGCCGACAGTCTGGCGCCGAAATCGAAGACGCCGCTCAACTGCGTCAAGGCCTTCGCCGTGGGCGGGGGGATCTGCGTCCTGGGGCAGGCGCTCAAAACGCTGTACCTGTCCCTGGATCTGGGAGAAAAACCGGCGGCCCTGCTCTGCTCCGTGTCCCTGATCTTTCTCTCTGCCCTGCTGACGGGCCTGGGGCTCTACGACGACCTGGCCAAGCACGGCGGGGCCGGGACCCTGGTCCCCATCACAGGCTTCGCCAACGCCGTGGCCGCCCCCGCCGTGGAGTTCAAGACCGAGGGCTGGGTCACGGGCCTGGCCGTCAAGATGTTCACCATCGCCGGTCCCGTCATCGTCTACGGCACCCTGGCGTCGGTGGTCTACGGGGTCATCTACTGGGTGTGTACCCGTTAGCTCCGTAGGGCGGCCTGACCTCAGGCCGCCGCCGTCACACTGGCGCTCATCGCGGCGGCCAGGGGTCTGGCCGCCCTACGCAAGAACGCCGATTTGCACGGGGCGTCGAGGGCGCCGCCCAGCAGCAGGAGGCATCAGGGGATGCCTCCCTACGATTAACGCAGCAGGATCGGCTGCAGCTGCCGTCCCTCCAGGGCTGCGGCGACAGTTTCGGGGATGCGGGTCATAACCGCCACCAGGGACGTGGGCTTTTTCTCCGGGTCGTCCTGGCCGAAGGGCACAAAGTACAGATGCCTCCGATCCAGCAGGGCGCCGATGCTTTTCGCGTTGGCGGCCAGCCCGTCGTTGGTAGACACGGCCAGCACCACGGGCCGGGCGTTGCGGAGCTGGGCCTTGCAGGCCAGGGTCACGGGGGTATCCGCGACGCCTGCGGCCAGCTTCGCCAGGGTATTGCCGGTGCAGGGAGCCACGATCAGCAGATCCAGCAGCTTTTTGGGGCCGATGGGCTCCACCCCGGCCAGGCTGTCCCATACCGGGCGGCGGCAGATGGCCTCGATCCGTTCCCGGAACTCCGCCGCCGCGCCGAAGCGGCTGTCGGTGGATCCGGCAGCATAGGACAAAATGGGCTGCACGGTCTCGTATTCCCGGGCCAGGCGGCTCATGGCCGCCAGAACCGGCTCAAAGGTGCAAAAGGATCCCGTCAGGCAGAAGCCGATCCGCTCCGTTCTCATGCGATCCCCTCCCTTGCTTTGATCCCCTCCAGCAGTACCGCCGCCGCGGAGCGGGGCAGACGGCGGCCGGGCAAGGAATTGGCAGGCAGCACGTCGAAGGCGGGTCGGTATCCGGCGGGCAGACCGCCCGGGGCGGAGGCCAGCTCCACCCAGAGGCAGTCCGGTCCCAGAGCGTCCAGGGCCTGCCGGGAGAGGGCTTGGGTCGGGACGGTGTTGAACACAGCTTCAAAGGGTGCGGGCGGGTCAGAAAAGTCCCGAACCTCATAACCGAGCTGGGCCGCCTCCGCCCGGACGCCGGGCCGCCGGGCCGTCACCGTGACCCTGGCGTGCAGGCCGTCCAGGACGGCCGCCATGGGCTTCCCCACCCGTCCGTAGCCCAGCACCAGGCAGTTCATGCCGTAGAGCGAGCGCTCCAGCCGTTCCTCCGTCAGCGCGGCGGCGGCCTCCGCGGTGAGTCTGCCGTTGGCCGCGGCCACGGCGGGATCCGACAGCAGCTCCGTTACAAGGCCGCAGCCGGGAAGGCGCTGCCGGATATTTTCGGGCAGCGCCCCGCCGTAGATCCGGGTGCCGCTGTCGTAGAAACCCTCCAGAGCCTCCGGCGCCAGACCCTTCCCCGGTCCGCGGAGCAGGCCCGCCTCATTCATGCAGGGCGTGGGCAGGATCAGCAAGTCCGCCGGTCGATCCGGAAGACTGTCCTCCAGCCCCGGAACCCCCAGCGTAAAGACCCGGCCCCGAAAAACCAGGAGCCGGGAAAGCCAGAATTGCCGCCGGTCTCCGCCGACGAGCAGAAAGGTCGTTTCCATCGCTTCATCTCCTCAGACCAGTATATGCCGGTCCGGGGCGGGCGTGAAGAGAACCCGGGATCAGGAACATAAAAAACGGCTCGGGCGCTGGGCGCGTCCGGGCCGTTTTGGTCGTTTTTGATTGTTCTCACTGCAGGAAAAGCGGGTTTTCTTCCAGGAGCAGAGCATCCAGCAGCCTCAGTTCCTCGATTTGCTGCCGCTGGGCGGCGAGGATCTCCAGCCCCTCGTAGCGGATGATGTAGTTGTACTGCGATTTCTTGCAGAACCAGCATTTCTTTTCGCTTTCCGGGGTCCGGTATTCGATCTCATGGCCGCTCCGGTCGCCGCTGCGGCTGTGGCCGTAGTCCTGGTGCGCGCCGACACAGGTGCCGTTGCCCATGCAGATCTCCGCGTGGACGCCAAGCTCCACCAGGATGTCGCCGCGCTGGGGCTCGGTTTCGCCTTTGCGGTAGACCGCGAAGCCCAGGGCCGGGAGCTCCCGGACCATGCCGCGGGGAGAGAGATAGCGCTCCAGCGCGAAGCCGCCCTCCATCAGCGCCGTGCAGACGAAGGAAGTGCAGTCGTAGTCGGGGCCGTAGCGGTTATTCTGGCTGTAACCGTGGGTGTCGTCGGCGGCGGTCTCCATGGCCCAGGCGATCATGGCCTCGACCTTGGGATCCAGCGGTTCCGGCTCCGTCACGATTACAAATTCTTCCGTCTCTTTTTCCGCCGCGAAGGCGGGAATGAACAGGCTGAAAACGAGCAGCAGGGTCAAAAGCAGGGTAATGAATCTTCGCATAAAATCCTCCGGATGGGGTGTTTCCGGAAGTGATTATACCATATCTTGACCGATTTCGCAAGAATTATCTCAAAATATTTACAAAATTCTCGAATTTTGTAAATATTTTGAGGAAAACAGCCGCGGGCAGAGCCCGCGGCTGCGCGTATTTACCGGATAATCAGCTGCTCATTCACCACGTCCACGACCAGTTCGGAGCCGGGGGCCACGTCGCCCTGGAGGATCCGCTTGGCGATCATAGTCTCCACGGTGTGCTGGACGTAGCGGCGCAGGGGCCGGGCGCCAAAGGCGGGGTCAAAGGCCTCGTCCACGATGTAGGTCTTGGCGGCCTCGGTCAGAGTGCAGCGGAGCTGCTTGTCCAGCAGACGCTTGTTGAGCTGGTTGATCTGCAGGTCAATGATCTTGAAGATGTTCTCCTTGGTCAGGGGCTTGTAGAAGACGATTTCATCCAGACGGTTCAGGAACTCGGGCCGGAAGGTCTTTTTCAGCAGCGTCTCCACCTGGGCCTTTGCCGTCTCGCTGATCTCCCCGTTCTCGTCGATGCCCTCCAGGATGTAGGGAGAGCCCAGGTTGGAGGTCAGGATGATGATGGTGTTCTTGAAGTCCACGGTGCGGCCCTGGGAGTCGGTGACCCGGCCGTCGTCCAGCACCTGCAGCAGGATGTTGAAAACGTCGGGATGGGCCTTCTCCACCTCGTCAAAGAGGATAACGGAATAGGGCTTGCGGCGCACGGCCTCGGTGAGCTGGCCGCCCTCCTCGTAGCCCACGTAGCCGGGAGGCGCTCCGATCAGCCGGGACACGGAGAATTTCTCCATGTACTCGGTCATGTCGATGCGGACGATGTTGCGCTCGTCGTCAAAGAGCTCCGCGGCCAGGGCCTTGGCCAGCTCGGTCTTGCCCACGCCGGTGGGGCCCAGGAAGAGGAAGCTGCCCACGGGACGGTTGGGGTCCTGGATGCCGGCCCGGGAGCGCTGGATGGCCTCGGTGACCACGCGGACGGCCTCATCCTGGCCCACGACCCTCCGATGCAGCCGCTCGTCCAGGTGCAGAAGCTTCTCCCGCTCGCCCTGGACCAGCTTCGCCACGGGGATGCCGGTCCAGCGTTCGATGATCTTTGCGATCTCCTCCTCGGTGACCCGGTTGCGGAGCAGGCTCTGCTCCCTGGCGTTCTGGGCCAGGCGCTCTTCCTCCTCCAGCTGCTTCTTGGCCTCCGGCAGATCACCGTATTTCAGCTTGGCGGCGGCCTCCAGGTCGTAGGCCTGCTCGGCCTTCTCAATCTCGGCGTTGATCTTCTCGATGCGCTCCCGGAGGGACTGGACCTTGGCGATGGTGTCCTTCTCGTTTTCCCACTGGGCCTTCATGGCCTTGAACTGGTCCCGCTGCTCCGCCAGCTCCTTCTGAAGCTCCGCCAGACGGCCCTTGCTCAGCTCGTCCTCCTCGTTCTTGAGGGCGGCCTCCTCGATCTCCATCTGGATGATCTTGCGGCGGACTTTGTCCAGCTCGGTGGGCATGGAATCCATCTCCGTGCGGATCATGGCGCAGGCCTCGTCAATGAGGTCGATCGCCTTGTCCGGCAGGCAGCGGTCGGTGATGTAGCGGTCGGAGAGCTTGACCGCGGCAATGATGGCCGGGTCGGTGATCTTAACCCCGTGGAAGACCTCATAGCGCTCCTCCAGACCCCGGAGGATGGCGATGGTGTCCTCGACGCTGGGCTCGTTCACCAGCACCGGCTGGAAGCGGCGCTCCAGGGCGGGATCCTTCTCGATGTACTGGCGGTACTCGTCCAGAGTCGTGGCGCCCAAGCAGTGGAGCTCGCCCCGGGCCAGCATGGGCTTCAGCAGGTTGCCCGCGTCCATGGAGCCCTCGGTCTTGCCGGCGCCCACGATGGTATGCAGCTCGTCGATGAAGAGCAGGATCTTGCCCTCGCTCTTTTTGATCTCGTTGAGAACGGTTTTCAGGCGTTCCTCAAACTCGCCCCGGTACTTGGCGCCGGCGATGAGCGCGCCCATGTCCAGGGAGAAAATGGTCTTGTCCTGGAGGCTCTTGGGCACGTCCCCCCGGACGATGCGCTGGGCCAGGCCCTCCACAATGGCGGTCTTGCCCACGCCGGGCTCGCCGATCAGAACAGGATTGTTCTTGGTCTTGCGGGAGAGGATGCGGATCACGTTGCGGATCTCCTCGTCCCGGCCGATGACCGGATCCATCTGCTTTTCTCTGGCCCGTTGGACCAGGTCGGTGCCGAAGCGCTCCAGGGCTTCGTAGGTGTCCTCCGGGTTGTCGGAGGTGACCCGCTGGCTGCCCCGGATCTCCTGGAGGGCCTTCAGGGCCTCCTCCCGCTGGATCTGGTAGGTCTGGAACAGGGACCGGATCGCGTTGTCGGGCCGGTCGATCATGGCCAGGAAGATGTGCTCGGTGGAGACGAATTCGTCCTTCATGGAGGCGGCTACCTCCTCCGCCTGGGAGAAGAGCTGATCCACGGACCGGGCGATGTAGTATTTCCCCGCCTCCCGGCCCGAACCGGTGACGGCGGGCAGCTGACGGAGTTTGTCCTCCACGGCGGCCTCCAGGCTCTCGGGCGTCTTCCCCATGCGCTTGAGAAGCTGGGGGATCAGGCCGTTCTCCTGCCGCAGCAGGGCCAGCAGCAGGTGGAGCTGCTCGATCTGCTGGTGGTTGAAGTTCAGGGCCAGACTCTGGGCCTCCTGAATGGCCTCCATGGAACGCTTGGTGTACTTGTTGGCATTCATAACGATACCTCCTTCACTTTGCCGATTCATGCACGGGGCGGCCTGGAGTCAGGCCGCCGCCCCGATGAATTGCGGCTTTTCGGCTTTAGCACTCAGCCAATTAGAGTGCTAATCTCTTTGTGCCCATCATATACCCAAAGGGGGCAATTGTCAAGTAGGTCACAAAAAGTTTTCAAATATATCTGATAAATTATGTCAACTTAATACTTTTGTAAAAATATTTGACTTACAAATTTAATAATTACCCGATACAATACAGATATACAAGATGTATTCATTTTTCATTCCTCCTTTCTTCTTTGAATTACCCGGGGACGCGGCTCCCCGGGTAAAATCATATATAAAAAAACCGTTGCCTTTCGTTAGGAAAGGCAACGGTTTTTCAGTCTGTCAAAGAACCGCAGGTTTCAGAGGGTGAAATCTGCGGTTCAA
>CAMUYE010000070.1 GCA_947164825.1 uncultured Clostridia bacterium | reverse complement strand
CCGTGTACTACTTCCCCCATGTCTTCTCCAAGGACTATGCCGACGGCTGGTACGAAAAGGTTGAAGCCATGCAGGATAAGTATGACACCTTCTACGCAGGCGAGATCATGTCCTTTGGCGACATGGACGAGACTGCTGAGTACTCCCGCGAGCTGGTGGAGCGCTTCTTCTGATCACGATCTATACAGGGGAGGCCCCGCCTCCCCTGTAAGTCTATAGAAAGATGGGATGAAATGAAATTCTATAAAGACCACTACCAGGTCGTTATCATCGGCGGCGCGCTGGCGGGTATGGCGGCAGCGCTGCAGCTCCAATCCAAGGGCGTCACCGATATCCTGATCCTGGAAAAACACAATCTCCCCGGTGGACTTGCCACCGACTTCGTCCGCAACGGCTTTGAGATTGAGGCCACACTGCATGAGATGATGTCCATTGGCACCAAGGAAGCTCCCCTGAAGGTGGGCCAATTCTTCCGGGATATGGGTGTGGATATCGACTGGCTGCCCGTGCCGGAGTGCTACCGGGCGGTGCTTCCCAACTCTGACCTGGACGTGACTCTCCACGAGGGCTACGAGCGCATGGCCCGGGAGATCGACGCAGCGGTCCCCGGTACCTATGAGAAGGTCCATGAGCTAATGCTGCTATGCCGTCGGGTCTACGACAGCATGAATATCCTCTCCGTCACGCCTATGAGCAAGGTAAAGATGCTGCTCAAGCACCCGGATTTCGTCAAAACCGTGGGCTACTCCGCCACTGAGGTCATCAACACCTTCGGCCTGCCCCAAAAGGCAGTAGAGCTGCTGACGCCCTATTGGATCTACGTGGGCAACCGCATGGACGATCTGCCTTTTACCATCTACGCATTCCTGATGGCGGACTATTTCACCGGCTCCTACGTCTGCCGGGGCTACAGCCATGAGATGTCCATGAAGATGCAGCAGAAGGTTCTGGAAAACGGAGCCCAGTTCGAATTCCGCCAGGAGGTGGAGAAAATTCTGGTGAAGGACGGAAAGGTCTGCGGCGTCCGCACCAAGCGGGGAGATGAGATTCGCTGCGACTACGTGATCTCCGGCCCCTACCCCAACAAAGTCTATACGCAGATGATCGAACCCCTGTCCGAAGTGCCGCAGAAGGCGATCCAAATGGTGAACGGCCGTGCCCTTTCTCTGACGCCGGTCTCCGTGATCGCTGTGCTGGAGGGTACGCCGGAGGAAAACGGCCTGATGAATTATTCCACTTTCTCCGGCCGCACCATGGACACTAACAAGATCATGGAAAACTACTCCAATCTGACGGAGCCCTACAACTATATTACGACCATCTGCCTCAACTACGCCAATCCCAACTGCGTGCCCAAGGGTTACTGCCAGGTCTCCATTACGGCCCTGGTGCCCTCCAAGCCCTTTGAGAGCGTCACCGAGGAAGAGTACTACGATCTCAAGCGCCGCCTTGCCAACGAGATGATGGAGGAATACATTGCCATCTCCGGCGTGGATTTCCGTAAGAACATCGTGGAGATCGAGGTGGAGACGCCAATGACGATCGCCCACTATGTCGGCGCCTGGAAGGGCAACATCTACGGCTACTCCCACAGCCTGAAGGACCACGCCGTGGCCCGGCTGCAGATGAAGGAGGCCGATCACTTTATCCAAGGCCTGGAATTCGCCGGCGCTCACGGCATGTCCGGCGACGGCATGGGGCCCCAGATTACCAATGGCCGGGCCGCCGCCAAGGGCGTCCTGGACGATCTGGCAAGGAAGGAGGCGGAAGCAAAATGAGCATCAAGGTTAAAGGCTTTCTGAAGGACGTGGGCGGAGCTTCCCGGGTCACCGAGCTTCGGAAAAAGAGCATTGAAAACGCCTCCGCCGTTCCCCATCCGGAGGACAATATCCGGGCGGTTGCGGACGCGCTGCACCCGGACCACATGGAATTCCGGGTCACTGCGATCCGGGAGGCCTCTCCCACATCCCGGGTCTACCGTATGGTCTCCGCTGATGGGCATATTCCCGTCTTCCAGGCCGGTCAGTACGTCAACTTCCGCATGAAGATCGGGGAGAGCGAGCTGACCCGCCCCTATACCATCTCCTCCGCCCCCTGCGACGCCAGAGGGGAGAACGGCTATTTCGAGGTCACCATCCGCCGCAACCGGCCCTATCTGGTGCCCGACTGGTTCTTAGAGAACGTCACGGTCGGCACGGTGCTCCAAGGCAATATGCCCTTTGGCACCTTCTACTATGAGCCCCTGCGGGACAGCAAAAACCTTGTCGCCCTGGCGGGCGGCTCCGGCATTACCCCCTTCTATTCCATGGCCCGGGAGATTGCCTACGGCAAAATGAAAGGCGTCCGGCTGACCATCCTCTATGGCTCCGTCCACCACGACGACATCGTGCTGGGCAAGGAGCTGGCCAAGGTGGAGCAGGACTGCTCCGACGTGAAGGTGGTTCACGTCCTGTCCGGCGACGAGAGCTGGGAAGGGGAGAAGGGCTTTATCACCAAGGAACTGATTGCCAAGTACATGGGTGAGGATCCCACCCTGATGTTCTGCGGTCCCATCGCCATGTTCAAGCTGGTGGAGCAGGCCGCGAAGGAGCTGGGGCTGACTTGCCGCCGCTTCCGGCATGACGTCATGAGCCAGCCTGCGGACCCGGCCCAGATCCCCGGTTATCCCGCGGAGAACAAGGAAAAGCGCTGGAAGATCAAGGTCCTGCGAGGCATCCGTGAGGACGAGATCGAGGCTCGCGGCGACGAGCCCGTGGCGGTGGCTCTGGAGCGGGCAGGCATCCCTGTGGATACCCATTGCCGGGGCGGCGAGTGCGGCTACTGCCGCAGCCAACTGCTCTCCGGCGAGATCTTCGTCTCTCCCTACGGCGACGGCCGCCGCCTGATGGATAAGGAAATGGGCTGGTTCCATGCCTGCTCTGCCTATCCCGTCAGCGATCTGCGCATCCGTATCCCCATTCTGTGAGGTATTTGCTATGGTAAAAGAAGTCAATCCCATGATCCATGTCAACGAGCGGGACTACCCCGTGGACGGGCATCACTGCGCCGACCCCGAAAAGGCGAAGCTTGTCAAAAAGCTCGCTGTGATGATTACCGACTCCATTCCCCGGAAACTGCCCGGCGGTATGAAGGAAAACCACATGGATTTCTGGATCCTCGACCGGCTGCTGACCAAGGAGGAAGTGGTCTTCCTGCTGAGCTTCAAGAAGCGCCGCGTTGGCTACACTACCAAGGAGTTGGCAGAACGAAACCACATGAGTGAAGCTGACGCGCAGAAGATGATCAATCATCTCACCTGGATCGGCATTCTGGAGCAGAACCGGGACAACCCTGACCAGCATATCCAGTATTGGATCCCGAAGTGGGTTGTTGGCTCCGGCGAGTACATGGTGGAGCATAAGACCCTCTGCGATACAAATCCTGAGGTCGCCACCATGTTCAACCTGGCCCCCCAGGAGCCGCTGGAGCTGGCGGCCAAGCTGGTGCCCCCCGGCGGCGCCGGCATCGGCATGCACGTGATTCCCGTGGAGAAGGCCATCGACCCCAAGATCGAGAGCGTCAGCGTGGAGCACCTGTCCCACTGGCTCAATAAGTACGACAAGTTCTGCAAGATGGTTTGCGCCTGCCGCAAGGCACAGCGGATCCGCGGCGAGGGTGTGGGCGACATTGAAGGCAAGATGTGCATCGGCCTGGGCGACATCGCGGAGTTCCTGGTGGAAACCGGGAAGGACGCGGAGTATATCACCCGGGAGGAGGCTATGGAGATCATTGAGCGGGGCGAGCGGAAGGGCTACGTCCACCAGATCACCAATTTGGACGGCGAGAACCGCATCGTCGGCATCTGCAACTGCTCTCCCGGCTCCTGCTACGGCCTGAGAACCTCGCAGCTCTTCAATACCCCCAATATGTCCCGTTCCGCCTACCGGGCCCACGTGGACACGGAAAAATGCGTTGCATGCGGCAAGTGCGTGGAGGTCTGCCCGGCCGGCGCAGCCAAGCTGGGTCAGAAGCTCTGCAAAAAGGACGGATCCAAGGTGATGTACCCGGTCCACGAGCTGCCCGACGACCACGTCTGGGGCGAGGATAAGTGGGACCGGAACTACCGGGACAGCAACAAGATCAACTGCTACGACTCCGGCACCTCTCCCTGCAAGGCCGCCTGTCCTGCCCATATCGCCGTACAGGGTTACGTGAAGATGGCAGGGGAGGGACGCTATGAGGAAGCTGTCAAGCTGATCCGCATGGACAACCCCTTCCCGGCGGTCTGCGGCGCAGTCTGCAACCGCCGCTGCGAGGACGCCTGCACCCGGGGTACGCTTGACAAGCCCGTTGCCATCGACGAGATCAAGAAGTTCCTGGCCCAGTGGGAGCTGGAGAATCCCGGACACTTCAAGGTCATGAGCGAGAACGGCGAGGGCAAGCAATGGGACGATTACAAGATCGCCGTCATCGGCGCCGGTCCTGCCGGCCTCTCCGCGGCCTGGTATCTGCGGACCGAGGGCTACCCCGTGACGGTTTTCGAGAAGGAAGCACGCCCCGGCGGTATGCTGATGAACGGCATCCCCAACTTCCGTCTGGAGAAAGAAGTGCTCCGCAAGGAGATCCAGCTGATCCAAGACATGGGCGCGGAGATCCGCTGCGGCGTGGAGGTTGGCAAAGACCTGACCCTCGATGAGCTGCGCAAGCAGGGCTACAAAGCGTTCTTTATCGCCATCGGTCTCCAGGGCGGTCGCCTGGCCGGGGTCCCGGGCGAGGACGCCCAGGGCGTTCAGTCCGGCGTGGACTTCCTGCGTCGGGTAAACCTGGAGCAAAGCACGAAGCTCCACGGCGACGTCGTGGTGGTGGGCGGCGGAAATGTGTCCGCAGACGTTGCCCGGACCGCACTGCGCTGCACTGAGGGCAAGGTCACCATGCTCTGCCTGGAGCAGCGGGAAGAAATGCCCGCCGCCAAGGATGAGGTGGCCGAAATCCTTGCTGAGGGCATCGAAATCCGCAACGGCTGGGGTCCCAAGGAGGTCCTGACTGAAAACGGAAAGGTCACCGGAATCGTCTTCAAGCGCTGCACGCGAGTCTATGACGAGCAGCACCGCTTCAGCCCGGTCTATGACGAAAACGACACCGTCACAGTCCCCTGCGAAAATGTTCTCATGGCCATCGGTCAGAGTGCCCAGTGGGGGGATCTTCTGAAGGGCAGCAAGGTCGTGCTCCGCCGCAACGGCACTGCCGAAGCGGATCCTGTGACCCTGCAGACCGCTGAGCCCGATATCTTTGTGGGCGGCGATATTTTCCACGGCGCCCGCTTCGCCATCGACGCCATTGCCGACGGCCGCGAAGGCATGGTCAGCCTGAACCGCTTTGTCCATCCCGGTCAGTCCCTCACCATCGGACGGGATCTGCGGCAGTTCCCGGAGCTCAACAAGGACGATATCCGGGTGGAGGGCTACGACAACGCTCCCCGGCAGGCTCCCGGTCTGAAGCCCGGCGATCCAAGAAGAAGCTTCTCCGACCTGCGTCTGCCTCTGACCGAGGAGCAGGTAAAACGTGAGGCCTCCCGCTGCCTGAAATGCGGCGCCACCACGGTGGATTTCAACAAGTGCATCGGCTGCGGCCTTTGCACCACCCGCTGCGAGTTCGACGCCATTCATCTGACGCGGGATTTGCCTGCCTGCAGCGAGATGCACACTGCAGAGGAGATGATGAAGCTGGTAGGTCCCTACGCAATTAAACGCATGGGCAAGATCCTGAAGCGGAAGATCACCGGAAAGTCCGACTATCCCTCTGAGCAATAATCCGGAAGTATAGAAACTGTACGCCATAGTTCTCCCCGGCTTTGCCCGGGGCATCCGCGATCAGCGGATTCCGGATGAGGCAGGCAAATAGCATCAAATACTTCTCGCATAAAATCGCGGGGCCGAATCCTCATGGGTCGGCCCCGCTCTTTCTTTTGTCCTTATTCAGCAGAGAATTGTTTGCAAATATCTGTCAAATAATCCCGAAACCGCTTGATCACCGCTTGGTTGAGACTGCTTTTCAAGCAGATGAACTGCAGGCTGATCCAAGTCTCCGGCTCAAGAGGAACAGCCTTGACGTGAAAATAATCCGCAAAGGAGGCAGGACCCATGGCGATTCCCATGCCGTCTCGTACAAGCTGCATACTTGTGTCAATGCCGTCGGTTCGGTAGACGCGCTTGACGCTGATATGATATTTTCGCAGAGCGCTCTTCATGGATCGGTCTTCGGCGGAGTCCTCCAGACCGGAGATCATGGTACAGCCCTGCAGATCCCGGAAGGCCAGGGCGTTGTAGCCGCCTCTGGGATCGTCCGGGCTCAGGAGCACGCATTGCCGCTCCCGGATCAGGGGGATGGAGAAGAGCTCGCCGTCTTCCGGCTGTTCCTCGGTGGGCAGGCGGTCCAGGGCGAGATCCAGCTCCCCCTTGCGCAGGGAATCTGCCATGTCGCGTCCTGCTTCGGTCACAAACGTGACTTCAATTTCAGGGCGATTTTTGAAGTATTCGGCAATTTTGGGGAAGAGGTTATTGGAGTATACGCGGGAGCCGATGCCGAGACGCAGCCGCAGAGGCTCGGAAGCGGGGCGCTTCTGCACGGATTTGCAGAAATCGTACCATTTGTCCGCCACGGGACCGGCCTGTTCGCAAAAGTGCTTTCCCTCCGACGTAAGCTGAAGGCCGTTGGCAGTCCGGGAGAACAGCGCGTAGCCCAGCTCCTCCTCCAGACGCCGGAGCTGCTGGGAAAGGGCGGACTGGGACAGGTAGAGCTTTTGGGCGGCCTGGGACACGCTGCTGCGCGAGGCGATCTCCAGAACGTAGAGTACTTGTTGAATCGTCATAAGAAAATCCTCTAATCCATGCGAAATCGGTGAAAAATAAGTAATTCTAATACCGCTATTATAAGTTTAATCTTTACAGTTTGCAAGTATTATTTTATAATTATTTTGGTTGGATTTCACAAATTAGCTTTTTTATTTCAGAAAGGTGGTCGTTTACATTGGATCGAAAGCTGCTTTCCGGCAATGAGGCCATTGCCAGAGGAGCCTACGAGGCCGGCGTCAAAGTCTGTTCAGCCTATCCCGGCACCCCCAGCACCGAGATCTTTGAGAATCTCCCCCAGTACAAGGACTCCCTCTACTGTGAGTGGGCGCCCAACGAGAAGGTCGCGACGGAGGTCGCCTACGGCGCTTCCATCGCTGGCGTGCGCAGCCTCTGCGCCATGAAACACGTGGGCGTCAACGTGGCGGCGGACCCCATTTTCACCGCGGCCTACAACGGCGTGTCCGGCGGTTTCGTTATCGTCTCCGCTGACGATCCCAGCATGCATTCCTCCCAGAACGAGCAGGACAACCGCTATTACGCCAAGTCCGCCAAGATCGCCATGGTGGAGCCCTCCGATTCCCAGGAGTGCCTGGACTTCCTGAAGGCCGCCTATGAGATCTCCGAGCAGTTTGATATGCCCGTCCTCTTCCGAACCACCACCCGCGTGGCCCATTCCAAGAGCCTGGTTGCCTTCGGCGAGCGGGAGGAGCGTCCGGTTCCCGCCTACGTCAGAAACACGCGGAAATATATCTCCGCCCCCGCCAACGCCTACCGCAACCACCCCAAGCTGGAGGAGAACCTCAAAAAGCTGGAGGCCTACGGCTGCACCAGCCCCCTGAACAAGGTCGAGCTGGGCGACGGCAAGATCGGCGTTGTCACCGCCTCCATCGCCTATTACTACGCGAAGGACGCCTTCCCCGAGGGCACTTCCTTCCTGAAGCTGGGTCTGACGAACCCCCTGCCCATGGATCTGATCCGGGACTTCGCCTCCAAGGTCGAGAAGCTCTACGTCATCGAGGAGCTGGACGGCTTCATGGAGGAGCAGATCAAGGCCGCCGGGACCCCCTGCGTGGGCAAGGAGCTCATCGGCAATATGTATGAGCTGAACCCGCAAATCGTCAAAGAGCGTATCTTCGGCGAGGCGGCCCCCGTCACCGACGTGGGCGTCCAGGCCGTTTCCCGTCCTCCCGCCCTCTGCCCCGGCTGCCCCCACAGAGGCTTCTTCTACACCATGTCCAAGCACAAGGACTTCGTGATCGCGGGCGACATCGGCTGCTACACCCTGGGCGGCTCCGCCCCCCTGAACGCGCTGGACTCCGTGGTCTGCATGGGCGGCGGCTTCTCCGTTGCCATGGGTATGGCCAAGGCCTTTGAGGCCGCCGGCGTCACCGATAAGAAGGTCTTCGGCGTCCTGGGCGACTCCACCTTCTTCCACAGCGGCATGACCGGCGCCGCTGAGATCATCTACAACAAGGGCAATCTGATCCCCGTGGTGCTGGACAACTCCATCACCGGCATGACCGGCCACCAGGACAACCCCGGCACCGGCTTCAACCTTCAGGGCGAGATCGCCGAGGCCCTCAAGATCGAGGACATCCTCACGGCTTACGGCTACAAGAAGGTCATCATCGTGGATCCGCAGGATCTGAAGGCCATGGAACAGGCCGTTCAGGACGCCCTGGCCTCCGAGGTCCCCGCGGCCATCATTGCCCGCCGTCCCTGCCTGCTGATCAAGCGCATCAAGCACGACATCGGCAAGTGCGTCGTGAACACCGACAAATGCATCGGCTGCAAGCGCTGCCTCGGCGTGGGCTGCCCCGCCGTGCTCGTGGAAAACAAGAAGGCCAAGATCGACCGCAACCAGTGCGTGGGCTGCACCGTCTGCGCGCAGGTCTGCCCGATGGGCGCCATCACCAGAGAGGAGAAAAAATAAGCCATGACGAAAACGAAAAGCGCGCTGCTGGTCGGCGTTGGCGGCCAGGGCGCTATCCTCACCGCGAAGGTATTGGTCAACGGTCTCATGCGGGCCGGTTATGACGTCAAGATGTCCGAGGTTCACGGCATGAGCCAGCGCGGCGGTTCCGTCTCCACCCAGGTCCACTGGGGCGAAAAGGTCAACTCTCCCGTCATCGGCAAGGGTGCCGCGGACATCATTGTGGCCTTCGAGAAAATGGAAGCCGTTCGCTACGCCGACTACCTCAAGCCCGACGGCATTGCCGTCATCAACGACTACGAAATGGCCTCCTCCTCCATCGCCGCGGGTCTCGCGGTCTATCCCGAGGGCTGCCTGGAAGCCATGGAGCGGCACTTCACCTGCCACGTGCTCAACGCCGGCGAGATCGCCGAGGGCCTGGGCAGCGCCAAGTGCATGAACATCGTCCTCTTCGGTTCCATGGTCAAGGCCCTGGGCATGGACGACGTGGTGGACTGGGAGGACGTCATCGCCTCCACCGTGCCCGCCAAGTTCAAGGAGCTCAATCTGAAGGCCTACCGCGCCGGACACGAAGCCGTCAAGGCGTAAGAGGAGAACAGCATGTTAAAAGATTTCAAGGCCCTGCGGGACCGCGTCGGAGCGGGGGAGCCCCGCACCGTGGCCGTGGCCTGCGCCCATGACGCCCACACCTTAGAGGCCGTCCTCCACGCCAACGGCGAGGGCATCCTCAATTATATCCTTGTGGGACACCGGGACGAGATTCTCCGCATCGGCACAGAGCTGGGCCACGAGATTTCCCCCGAAACCATCGTGGACGCCGACACCGACGAAGAGGCCGCTTTCAAGGCCGTAGAGCTGATCCGGGAGGGGAAGGCCGACTTCCTGCAGAAGGGCTATATGCAGACCTCCACGATCCTGAAGGCCGTGGTCAATAAGCAGACCGGCATCGGCACCGGCGGCATCATCTCCCACACCGCCTTCATCGAGATCCCCGGCTACCACAAGCTGCTGGGCGTTGCCGACGGCGGCATGGTTCCCCATCCCGACCTGGAACAGAAAAAGGGCATCGTCCGCAACGCCGTAGAGGCCTTCCGGGCCCTGGGCTACGACCGTCCCCTGGTGGCCGCCGTCTGCGCCGCCGAGACCGTCAGTCCCAAGATCATCGAGACCGTGGACGCCGCCGCCCTCAAGGAAGCGGCCCTGGCCGGTGAATTCGGCGATTGCTACGTGGAAGGTCCCATCTCTCTGGACCTGGCCATGGACAAGGCCTCCTGCGAGATCAAGAAGTACGACAGCCCCGTCAGCGGCGACACCGACATCCTTTTGGTTCCTTACATGGCCGTGGGCAACATCTTTGTCAAGGGTCTGCTGCTGTACGCGGGCGCCCGGATGGTGGGCGTCGTCACCGGCGCCAAGTGCCCCATCGCCCTCAACTCCCGCAGCGCCAGCTTCGAGGAAAAGTACTACTCCCTCATGGCCTGCGCCGCCATTTGCCGCTAAGGCAGGGGAGGGGCCATGTCCTGTAAACAGCTCATCATCAATCCCGGCTCCACCAGCACCAAGCTGGCCCTCTACGACGGGACGCAAAAGGTCCTCCAGACCAGCATCGAGCACAAGCCCGAG
>CAMUYE010000069.1 GCA_947164825.1 uncultured Clostridia bacterium | reverse complement strand
TACTCGGGATCGGGAAGGAAGCTGCGCTGGGGCTCCGGCTCCGGCGTGTACTCCGGCATGGGTTCGGGTTCTGGCGTGGGCTCCGGCATCGGCTCGGGCTCCGGTGTGGGCTCCGGCATCGGGGCAGGTTCCGGTGTGTACGCGGGCATGGGTTCGGGTTCCGGCATCGGCTCGGGTTCCGGCATGGGTTCGGGCTCCAGTGTGTACGCGGGCATGGGTTCGGGTTCCGGCATCGGGGCAGGTTCCGGCGTGAAAACGGGTTCCTGGATCGGAGCGAAAATAGGCTCGGTCGTTGGCACGGGTGCGGCCTCGGGAACAGGAGTATATACAGGGGAGCTCACAGGAGCAGGCGCGGCCGCAGGAGCAGGCGCGGCCGCAGGAGCAGGCGCGGCCACAGGGGCAGGCGCGGCCACAGGGGCAGGCGCGGCTGCAGGAGCAGGGTCGGCCAGCCTTGTGCCGCAGCGGTTGCAGAATCTGGTCGTCGGACCGCAGCGGTTGCCGCAGTTGGGACAGAGCCGCTGATTGGGATCGACAGCTGGCGCGGGAGGCGTCAGGACGGGCATTTTGGTTCCGCAGCGGCTGCAGAAGATGGAGTGGATGGAAACCTCGGCCTGGCAGTTCGGGCAGATCGCGACGCCGCGCAGGAGGTTGATCTGGTTCTTGATCTGATTGATCCGATCCATAGCGCCGCAGGCGGCCTGCACATGGGGGACCTGGCTTGCTTCGGGATCCTTCTGGTGCTCGGTGAAATAGGTCTGGCCCATGCGCAGGAAGGCGGCGTTGATCGTCTGTTCTTCCGCGAGGATGAGCCTGTTCAGCCGGTTGATCTCCCCCCGGTTGACACGGATATCGTTGCTCATGGTGACGCTCCTCTCATCATTTATTTCTGAATTTCATTATAAAACGGAGAGCTTTGAATGTCAATCCGTCTGCGCAACATTTTCAGCGTTCCGGACGTGTTGACAACAGGACGGAGGAGCGGAAACAACAGGTCGAAAGAGCGGAAATTTCCTCTGGAAATTCCGGGCGGACTGTGCTATAGTATGTGCCGGAATACCGATGGGAGGAACCGCGATGATCGACAGAGAGATTTCAGAGCTGCGGCGGCGCTTTCGGGCGGACCGCACAGCCGTTACCCATATTTACGGATGCTACGTCAACCAGGGCGGAGAGCTGCTGGCCGACTTCGACGAATCCCTGGCGCTGCTGCCCTCGGAGGAGCAGGAGAAGTATCTGGAGTTGCTGAAAAAGGCGCTCTCCGGGACCCTGGGCCGGACCCTCTCGGAGCTCAGCTTTCCCACGGCGGAGGTCATGAGCGGCGAGCGGCACGCCCTGCTGCGGCGGCTGCGGGACCAGCGCCTGCAAGGCGCGGAGGCCCGCCGTGCGCTCTATGAGAAAATCGCAGGCAGCCTGCGCTTCGCCGACACCGGCTATCTGATCCTGCTGGCCTCGGAGGTCTACGACGTGCCCTTCCGGGGAAAGGACGGGGTGCTTCGCGCAGAGAGCGGAGACACACAGTTTTCCTATTTCGTCTGCGCGATCTGCCCGGTGAAGGAGACCCGGCCCGCTCTGCGCTACGACCCGGAGGAAAAGGCCTTCCGCGCCTGCGGCGCGGATCGGGTGGCAGGAAATCCCGAGCTGGGCTTCCTCTTTCCGGCCTTTGACGACCGGACCGCCAACCTCTACGGCGCCCTGTTCTACAACCGCTCCAAGGACTGCGGCTACGACGAGCTGATCGAAGCCCTGTTCCACGTCCGGCCGCCCATGGCTGTGGGCGTGCAGAAGGACAACTTCCGGGAGGTACTGGCGGAGGCTCTGGACGCGGAATGCAGCACCCGGGTGGTCCAGACCGTCCACACCCAGCTCCGGGAGCTGGCCGCCATCCACAAGGAGGCCCGGGATCCGGAGCCCCTGACCGTCTCCTGCCGGGAACTCAGCGGGATCCTGGAGGAGGCCGGCGTCTCCGAAGCCCGGACAGCTGCCTTCCGCGTGAAGTATGACGAGACCTTCGGCGCAGACGCCGAGCTTCCGCCCCAGAATCTGCTGAACACTGCCCAGCTCGAGTACCGCACCCCCAACGTGGTCATCAAGGTGGACCCGGACCGACAGGATCTGATCCAGGTCCGGGAGATCGGCGGCGTGCGCTGCGTCGTCATCGCCGCCGACGAGGGCATCGAGATCAACGGCGTCAGCGTGGTATAGCCCCGGTGCGTCCCGGCGTCTGCGCGGCAGAGCGTCAGCGTGCCATGTCGTCTGCGCTGCAAAACAGCGCAGGGTAACGGAGTAAACGATGAAGAAACAGATTTTTTGCGTTTTTCTGATCCTGGCTCTGGCCTTCCAGCTTGCCGTCCCTGCAAGCGCACAGGAGTTCCCGGGCTCGCGGATCGGGGATCAGAGAATCCTTCGCGACGCCTCGGGTTCCGGGATCCGCGACGCGGAACCCACGGAGCCTACAGAACCCACGGAGCCCACGGAGCCGACCGAACCGACGGAACCCACGGAGCCCACGGAGCCGACCGAACCGACGGAACCCACGGAGCCCACCGAGCCGACGGAACCCACGGAACCCACAGAGCCGACGGAACCCACCGATCCCACGGATCCGGAACCGCCCGAGCCGCGGCCCGATGAGGCCCACAAGCCCTACATCGCCGGGCGAAACGACGGCGGCTTCCATCCCAAGGATCCCCTCACCCGGGCGGAGCTGGCGGTGCTGCTCTGGGGCCAGATCGGCTTCGAGCCCGGCGAACCCCGCTTCCCGGACGTGCGGGAGGGCTCCTGGTACGCCGAGGCCGTAGACGCCATGGCTGCCGCCGGGATCCTGGCGGGCTATCCGGATGGCAGCTTCCGGCCCCACCGGGCCGTCACCCGCGCCGAATGCGCGGCCCTTCTGGCCAAGCTTTCCGGCGAGACGGCCCAGGGCCCCGCGACTTTCTCCGACGTGGAGACCCACTGGGCCCGCAACGCCATCGCCCTGGCCCAGGAAAAGGGCTGGGTCACGGGCTATGCCGACGGCACCTTCCGGCCCAACAACTCCATCACCCGGGCGGAAGCCGTGGTCATGATCAATCACTTTCTGGGCCGGGTCCCGGACCAGGAGGCCGTCGACGCCGGGGAAGGGCTCCGCTTCTTCCCGGACGTCCGCCCCGGAAGCTGGTACTACGCGGCGGTCATGGAGGCCGCCACCGACCACAGCGCCCACTACGAGACGCCGGAGAGCGACGAGCGCTGGCTGGACCCCGATCCGGGGGACTACAACGTCCCTGCGGGCTTCTACTATTTCAGCCCCTCCCTCTACGCGGCGGAGGGCGGCGCCTTCGTGCGGACGGCAGGGGATGGGACGCTGAACGGCGTGTCCTATACCTGCGCGGGTGAAAGCGGCGTCTGCACCGCACGGACGGAGGTCCTTGCCCTGGCCTACGGCCCGCTGGTCCTGCTCCGCGGCGGAACGCCCATCGCCGCGCCGGGCAGCTATGAGGACGGCTTTTGCGTGAAGGCCGGTCAGCTCTACGCCGTCCGGGACGGCTGGGTGGTGAACGAAGCGGGCTCCGGCGAGCTGAACGGCGTTCCCTACGTCTGCACCGGGGAAAGCGGCGTCTGCACCACGGCGGACTGGACCGTGCTGGACCTGCCCGGTGTGGATCTGAGCGTCTTCGCGTCGGAGTTGACCCCGGAGGCTGAGACGCCGTCGGAGGACGATCCGACTCTGGCTGACGTGATCCGGGCCGCGGTCCGGGTCTATGAGGCCTATTTCCGGGCAGAGTATCCGACGGACGAAGCCCCGGAGCCGGACTGGATCGGGAAGGCCCTGGAATACGGGATCCTCGACGAAGCGCCGGAGGAGCCCGACGCTCCCGTCGCCAGAGGCGAGGCCTGCGTCCTGCTCTGCCGGGCCCTGCGGGGCCGGGAGCTGGAGGCCATCAACAACATCCCCTCCCTGCCCGATCTGGACAGCGAAAGCGCCTGGGCGTCCTCCGTGCTGTGCCTGTGCTGCGCCGGTGTGCTTGCGGGCGAGGGGGAAGAGGGGCTGATCCGTCCCAACGCGCCTCTGACCGGGGCGGAGCTGGCCAAAGTTCTGCTCCGGCTGGAACGGCGGGAAGAGCGGGTAAGCTGGAGCGTCCGCGTCGTGGAGCTCCTCCAATACGGGACCAGCGGCTCGGGCCGCTATCCCCTCACCGCCTGTCGCATCGGAAACGGCAAAAACGTCATGGTCCTGACCTTTGCCATCCACGGCTGGGAGGACAACTGGGATCGGGACGGCGAGGAGCTGGTCTATCTGGCGGATCAGACCAAAGCCTGGCTGGAGGAGCACTACGAGCTGGTGGAGGAGGGCGGCTGGACGGTCTATATCCTCCGCTGCCTGAACCCCGACGGACTCTATCTCGGTACCAGCTCCAACGGCCCGGGCCGCTGTACCACCACGTATTTCAACGAAAACGGCGAGCTTGTCAGCGGCAGGGGCATCGACATGAACCGCTGCTTCCCCTATCGGTACCAGCAGATGACCGACGCCCGGAACTTCAACGGCACCGAGCCGCTCCAATGTGTCGAGGCCCGGGCGCTCTACGAATTTGTCCAAGGCGTCAAGGGCGAAGGCTGGAATATCTGTGTCGATACCCACGGCTGGTACGGCCAGATCATTACCACCGCGGGCAAGGGCGCCCTCTACCGGGCCTTCCAGGCCCAGTTCCCCGCCAGCAGATATACCTATATGGCCAAGGGCTACGGCTACTTCACCGGCTGGACGGGCTTTGTTCTGGGCTTTGACAGCTGTCTGCTGGAGCTGCCCCGGGGGATCAACAGCCACAGCGCCTTCTTGAACGCGGGCTGCGTGGAAAAGTACGAGAACGCGATCCAGACCCTGCTGCAGCACTACGACGGCCCGAACGCCTCCAGGAATGCCGCCGACTACGTCGGGGACGAGCTGGACGGCAACTGATCCGGGAAACCCGGAAGGGCGTATAGCCTGAAAAATCGCCGGAATACAGGATTATCCGCAGTCCGGACGGTTCCGCAAGGGACCGTCCGGGCTGCGGTTCTTTTCGTCTCACGCCCCGTTTCGTCTCACCCCGTTTTGTCTCACGCCCCGCGCCGCGGCCGCATACTATGGAGGGAACAGGAGGGATTTTTATGAACGGCTTTATCAAGGTGCAGACCGTCACCTCCCGGGCGGAGATCCCCGTATCCGGGGCTACGGTCACCATTTCCACGGTTCGTCCGGGCCAGGGCCGGATCCTGCTCAGCGTCCAGCGCACGGACGAAAGCGGCATGACGGAACTGGTGACGATCCCCACGCCGGATCTGGCCAACTCCCTGACGCCGGATCAGCCCCAGGGCTGGACCGACGTGCAGGTGGGCGCCAGCCACCCCAATTTTGACGGCATCGTGATCCGGGACGTGCAGATCTTTCCGGGGGTTACGACCCTGCAGGAACTGATCCTGGTGCCCCGGGGCGGCATGCCCATGGATCTGGGCGAGACTGAAGACATCACCCTGCCGTCCCAGACCCTGTAGGGGAGGGCGGCCATGGCACAACTCCTTCCCTACGTTCCGAGCTTTATCACGGTCCATCTGGGGCCGCCCAATTCCAACGCGGAGAACGTCACGGTCAGCTTTCCCGACTACGTCAAGAACGTGGCTTCCAGCGAGATCTACCCCACCTGGGACGAGGACGCCCTGCGGGCCAATATCCTGGCCATCACGTCCTTTGCCCTGAACCGGGTCTATACCGAGTACTACCGGGTCCGGGGCTATCCCTTTGATATTACCGCCTCCACGGCCTACGACCAGCAGTTCTACAAGGGCCGGAGCTTCTTTTCCAATATCTCCCGGCTGGTGGACAGTCTGTTCGACGATTACATCCGCCGCGTGGGCTTCATCGAGCCTCTGGCGGCGAAATTCTGCAACGGGACCACCGTCACCTGCGAGGGGCTGTCCCAGTGGGGCTCCCAGAATCTGGCGACCCAGGGCTACGGCTGGCTGCAGATCCTGCGCAACTACTACGGACGGAATATCGAGATCGTGGCCAACGCGCCCAAGTCGGATGCCGGCGAGTCCTACCCCGGCACCGCCCTGCGGGTGGGGAGCCGCGGCCGGAGCGTGGCGCAGGTCCAGACGGCCATCAACCGGATCTCTCAGAACTTCCCCGCCGTCCCCAAGCTGAGCGTGGACGGGATCTTTGGTTCGGGTACCGAAAACGCGGTCCGGATCTTTCAGCGGGTCTTCGGCCTGACGGAAGACGGCGTGGTGGGCCGTCAGACCTGGTACGCTGTGGAGCGGGTCTACGCCGGCGTCCTGCGGCTTTCGGAGCTCCGCTCCCTGGGCCTGCGCTATGAGGATCTGGGATGGGAGTTCCCCGAACCTCTGCGTCTGGGCGACCGGGGCGATAAGGTGCGCCAGCTCCAGTATATGCTGGCGGTGGTCGCCCAATTCGTGCAGGAAGTGCCCTCCATCGCGGTGGACGGGATCTTCGGTCAGCAGACCCGGGACGCTGTCTCGGCCTTCCAGCGCTATCAGGGCTGGCCCGTCACCGGCGACGCCGACGACCGGACCTGGGACGCCCTCTACGAGCTCTATTCCGGCATCGACGATCGGGTCCTGGACAACCGGGCGGCCTTCCCGCAGTTCGACACCGCCGAGACCACCGTGGCAAACGCCCGCCGGCGGCTCCAGGCCTTGGGCTATTCGGGCGCCAATCTTCAGCAGGCCCTCCGGGCCTTCCAGCAGGCCAACGGCCTGGCTGTGACAGGCCGCCTGAGCGACGCCTCCGCCCGGGCCATCACCCAGCAGTTCCGGAGCCTGGATTACAGCACGGCTACCCGGATGACCCAATATCCCGGCACGGAGCTGACCATCGGCAGCCGGGACGCGAGGTAGGCTGAAACCTGGATTTGTCGGGCTGTAGGGAGGCATCCCCGGATGCCTCCGCCGCCGGAACGGCGGCGTCATTGCCTGCGGCAATGACAGGAGCGATGAGGGCATCGCTCCCTACGGTGTCAGCGCCCCAAATCCCGCTCTGCGGAAAGGAGGAACTATGGATCCAAACAATGACGTTCGTTTTTTAGGCCGCTCCGTCACCAGCCTGCAGACCATGCTGCGGGTGATCGCCCTCTATGACAAGAGCTGCCCCGCGGTGATCCCCGACGGGATCTACGGCGAGCAGACCGCCCGGGCCGTGGCCGTCCAGCAGAAACGGGCCGGCCTGCCCCAGACGGGGATCACGGACTTTGCCACCTGGCAGGCGGTCTGCAGGGCCTACCAGTCTGCCGCCGTGGAGGTCGAACCCGCCGCCCCGCTGGACATTGTGATGAATCCCAACCAGGTCATCCTGGAGGGCAGCAACAACCTCCACGTCCTGCTGATCCAGGCCATGCTGCAGACCCTTCACGAGGTCTACGCCAACGTGGAGGGCTGTGCCCTTACCGGCGCCTGCGACGAGCAGACCATCTGCGCCATCCGGAGTCTCCAGCGCTGCTGTGGAGCACCGGAGTCCGGCATCCTGGATAAGCGGCTCTGGCAGCTCCTGGCCGGGCTCTACAACCAGGCCGTCGGGGACGGCGACCGCAAGGCGCACTGCGGAGGATAGACCGCGACACCCTGCGGGGGATAGACCGCGACACCCTGCGGGGATAGACCGCGACACCCTGCGGAGGATAATTCTTGACAAAAACCCGGGCGTTGTGGCATAATAGAAAAAAACTTTGTGGGAGAACTGCTATGAACCAAATGCTGCCGCGGCCGCGATTCTGGGCGCAGGCCGCAGCCCAGATGAAGCCCCGCTTCACCCTGCTCGGCGAGACGCTGATCCTGATGCTCCTCTATATGATCTCCAATACGGTCGCCGGTACGGTGATGTGCGTGCCTGTCCTGGCCTGGCTGCTGAGCACCCAAAGCACGATGATCCTGGAAAGTCTGAACGCCGGGGTCGCCACCCAGGAGATCCTCAAACGGCTCCTGGAACAGATCCCGGACTGGATGAGCGTGGTCGCCCTGTTTGCCACAGCCGGAGCGGTGGGCTTCACGGTGATTTTCTACTGCCGGAAATTCCAGAAACGCAGCCTGGCCTCCATGGGGCTCCAAGGCGAAGGAGCCTTCGGCGAATACCTCCTGGGCATCGTTGTCGGGCTGTTCCTCTTCGGCTGTGTTGTCGCCGTCGGGACGGCGGCGGGCGGCTTCCGGCTCGGGAGCTGGACGCTTGACACCACCCGTCTGCTGCTGACCCTGGCCGCGCTGATCGGCTGCGCGGCCCAGGGCGCGGCGCTGGAGCTGATGTATCGGGGCTATTTCGCGCCCACGTTGGGTGCGCGCTATCCGGCGGCCCTGGCGCTGTTCAGTTCCACGCTGTGCTTCGCCATGCTGGAGTCAGGCGGCGCGCTGCTGTCCATGAATATGCTGAATACGCTGCTGCTGAGCCTGCTGCTGGGGATCTGGGTGATCAAGCGCGGGCGGCTCTGGGGCGCCTGCGCCATCCACGCCGCCTGGACCTTTGCCGGGAATTTCCTGCTGAACTTTGCCCCTGCCGATCAGCACGGGAGCCTGGGGCTGCTGAGCGTGGATACGGACGCCTACCGCACGCTGATCACCGGCGGCGACTACGGACCCGCCGCAAGCATCTGCGCCACGGTCGTGCTGCTGGCCGCGATCGGCCTCGTCCTGGCCCTGCCCTCCAGAGATCCCGCGCCTGCCCAGGCGGATCCGGCGCCGGAGGAGCAGTGAGCTTTCTTCACAGCGGCGCGGCCCGTCTCCCGGCGTCGGAGGGAGTTTTAACTTCTGAACGCCCTGGAAATAATCTGTAAACTTTTTTCGCAAGTGCTTCCATTTTCAAAAAGCTCTGCTATAATGCAGGCAGAAGTCAACCCGCCCACACGAAGAAAGGAGTAATTACGATGGCACTGAACGATAGTCTGGAAGCCCTGAAGGGCATGATCGCCGACGCGGCCCAGGCCGCCGCCCGCGTCACCAAGAGCGCTGCCTCGGTTACCAAGTCCAATATCAGCATCCTCTCCGAGCAGGAGAAGCTGAAGAAGGCCTATCTGGAACTGGGCAAGCTCTACTACCGCGACTTTATCACCGGCGAGGAGCCGGACGACGCCGAATATCTGCCGCTCTGCGACGCCATTACCGAGGCCACCAAGAACATCGACGCTCTGCGCGGCGAGGTGGAGGAAGCCAAGGCCAGGATCATCTCCAAGCCCAAGGCGGAGTCCGACGGGGAGACAGTCCCCGATCTGGACAAGGAGCTGGAGAACCTGCACAAGGAGCTCGACCAGCTGGAGAAGAATCTCTCCAAAATGAACGGCGCCGAGGAGAAGGCCGAGGAAGTTGTCGAGGCCGTCTTCGAGGTCGTGGACGACACGCCCGCTGAGGCCCCCGAGGCCGACGACGGCTGCGAGGTCAAGCCCGAGGAATAACCCAAATCGTCTGAAAAAGGACCCGCGGATCCTCCGCGGGTCCTTTTTCCCGTAAAATTGCAAACTCAAATTGACAAAGAGCCCCGGACAGGCTATAATAGAGCCGTCAAAATTTGAACCTTTGGAGGTTATGACCATGTTCGACATTCTGATCGCCAAGCTCCGGGAAACGCCCCGGAAGATCGTTTTCACCGAGGGCCACGACGCCCGCATCCTGGAGGCCGCTGCCAAGCTGAAGGAAGGCGGCTTCCTCACCCCCATCCTCATCGGCAACGTGGATGTGGTCAAGGCCAAGGCCGCCGAGTGCGGCTTTGACATCGAGGGTCTGGAGATCATCGATCCCGCCACCTATCCCGAGATGGAGAAGATGGTGGAGACGATGGTGGAGCTCCGCAAGGGCAAGATGAGCCCCGAGGACTGCCGCGCCAATCTGCTGAAGGGCAACTACTTCGGCACCATGCTGGTCAAGATGGGATACGCCGATTCCCTGCTGGGCGGCGCCACCTACTCCACCGCCGATACCGTCCGTCCCGCCCTGCAGCTGGTGAAGACCCGCAAGGGCGCGCACCTGGTCTCCTCCTGCTTCATTATGGCCCGGGAGGGCAAGGACGGCAAGCAGGAGCTCCTGGCCATGGGCGACTGCGCCATCAACATCGACTACCAGGACACCGTGGATAAGGAAGGCAACGTGACCTTCACCGCCGCCGAGAAGCTGGCGGAGGTCGCCATTGAGACCGCCAAGACCGCCAAGGTCTTCGGCATCGACCCCAAGGTCGCCATGCTGAGCTTCTCCACCAAGGGCTCCGGCAAGGGCGGCACCGTTGCTCTGAGCCAGGCTGCCACTGTCAAGGCCAAGGAGCTGGCTCCCGATCTGGCCATCGACGGCGAGATGCAGTTTGACGCCGCCGTGTCTCCCACGGTGGGTCAGCTGAAGTTCCCCGGCAGCAAGGTCGCCGGCTATGCCAACACCTTCATCTTCCCCAACATCGAGGCCGGCAACATCGGCTATAAGATCGCCCAGCGTCTGGGCGGCTTCGCGGCCTACGGCCCCAT
>CAMUYE010000068.1 GCA_947164825.1 uncultured Clostridia bacterium | reverse complement strand
GCATCAAGATGGAGCTGGGCGAGCCCGACGCCAAGGGCCGCCGCCGTCCCGTTCCCATTGAGGGCTCCGAGTTCGAGCTGGACGTGGACACCGTGGTTATCGCCATCGGCACCTCCCCCAACCCGCTGATCAAGTCCACCACCAAGGGGCTAGAGGTCAACAAGCACGGCGGCATCATTGTCAATGAGGACGGCCTGACCTCCCGCGAGGGCGTCTACGCCGGCGGCGACGCCGTCACAGGCGCTGCCACCGTCATCTCCGCCATGGGCGCCGGCAAGGTTGCCGCCAAGGGCATCGACGAGTACCTTTCCAAACTGTAGGGGCGCTCAGTGAGCGCCCGCCCGGTGCGATAAGTAAGAAGTAATAAGCAAGAAGTAAGAGGCAGCGATATGCAAGCCTCTTACTTCTTTCTTTTTATTTTTTCTTCTTTATCCGTCGGGCAGTTCCCGCCACAGCAGGCGCAGCAGCCCGGGCAGCCGGTTTTTTTCTTTTTCCGCAACCGCCAGAGGGCGAAGCCCACCAGCAAGGCCACGGCGGCGAGGATGGAATAATCCCAAACGTTCATAGATGCCTCCCCAGATTCGGATTTGTGGAACCGTAGGGGCCGATGCCCACATCGGCCCTATCCCGTATCGGTGTGAGGGCCGATGTGGGCATCGGCCCCTACGGGCGTTTTCGCAACATCCCTACAAATCCCGATTTGGTTTATCCCAGCCCCAGCGCCAGGCCGATGAGCCGCACGAGCAGGGCGGCGACCCAGGCCAGGGCACACTGGCCCAGGATGACCTGCCAGGCCCAGCGGCGGCCCAGCTCCCGCTTGATGGAGGCCACCGCCGCCACGCAGGGAGTGTAGAGCAGGCTGAAGACCAGCATGGCCGCCGCGCCGAGATTCGTCATAGCGGCGGTGACGCCCCCGCTGGCACCGAAGAGGACCTCCATGGTGGAGACCACGCTCTCCTTGGCCATAAAGCCGGTGATCAGGGCGGTAACGATCCGCCAGTCGCCCAGGCCCAGGGGCCGGAAGATCGGCTCCAGCAGACCGGCGGCCGCGGCAAGGATGCTGTCGTGGGGATTCTCCACCAGCTCAAAGCGGAAGCTGAAGCTCTTGAGGAACCAGACCACGATGGTGGCAATCAGAATGACAGTGAAGGCCCGCTGCAGAAAGTCCTTTGCCTTCTCCCAGAGCAGCTGGAGCACGTTCCGCGGGCTGGGGAGCCGGTAGTTGGGCAGCTCCATGACGAAGGGGACGGCCTCGCCCCGGAAGAGGGTCTTCTTGAAGACCAGGGCCGTCAGGATCCCCATGACGATGCCCAGCAGATAGAGCCCCGTGAGGATCCACCAGGCGCTCTTCGGGAAGAAGGCGTGGACGAAGAAGCCGTAGATGGGAAGCTTGGCGGTGCAGCTCATAAACGGAGTCAGCAGGATGGTCATTTTCCGGTCCCGCTCGCTGGGGAGGGTCCGGGTGGACATGACCGCGGGCACCGTACAGCCAAAGCCGATGAGCATCGGGACGATGCTCCGGCCCGAGAGGCCGATCTTGCGCAGCAGCTTGTCCATGAAGAAAGCCACCCGGGCGATGTAGCCGCTGTCCTCCAGCAGAGAGAGGAAGAGGAACATGGTCACAATAATGGGCAGGAAGCTCAACACACTGCCGACACCCTCAAAGATTCCGTCCAGTACCAGACTGCGGATCGCCGGGGCGACGCCGCCGGCCTCCATGCCCCGGGCGGTCAGCGCAGCCAGGGCGTCGATCCCGCGCTGCAGAAGATCCTGCAAAAACGGGCCGATGACGGCGAAGGTCAGGAAGAACACCAGGCCCATGATCAGGATGAAAGCGGGGATCGCGGTGTATTTGCCGGTCAGGATCCGGTCGATGCGCTGACTGCGCCGGTGTTCCATGCTCTCATGGGGTTTGATGACGCAGCGCTCGCAGACCTTCTGAATGTAGGCGTAGCGCATATCGGCGATGGCGGCGCTCCGGTCCAGGCCGCGCTCGTTTTCCATCTGCAGCACGATGTGCTCCACCATTTCCCGCTCATTCTGATCCAGGTCCAGCTGATCCAGAATGCGCTGGTCGCCCTCGATGAGCTTGCCGGCGGCGAAGCGCAGGGGCAGCCCCCGGGCCGCCGCGTGATCCTCGATCAGATGGCTGACGGCGTGGAGGGAGCGATGGACGGCGCCGCCGTGGTCGTCGGAGCCGCAGAAATCCTGCCGCATGGGCCGTTCCTGGTAGTTTGCCACGTGGATCGCGTGCTTCACCAGCTCGTCGATGCCCTGATTCTTGGCCGCGGAGATCGGCACGACCGGCACGCCCAGCATGGCCTCCATGGCGTTCACATCCACGCTGCCGCCGTTGCCGGTCATCTCGTCCATCATGTTCAGGGCCACCACCATGGGGACGTTCATTTCCAGCAGCTGCATGGTCAGATAGAGGTTGCGCTCGATGTTGGTGGCGTCCACGATGTTGATGATGCCCCGAGGTTTGTCGTTGAGGACGAAATTCCGGCTCACCAGCTCCTCGCTGGAATAGGGAGACATGGAGTAGATGCCGGGCAGATCGGTGATCCGGGTGTTCGGGCAGCGGCGGATGGCCCCGTCCTTCCGGTCTACGGTGACCCCGGGGAAGTTGCCCACGTGCTGATTGGCGCCGGTGAGCTGGTTGAAGAGGGTGGTTTTGCCGCTGTTTTGATTGCCGACCAGGGCGAAGCTCAAAAGCGTCCCCTCGGGGAGGGGATCGCCGCTGCCCTTGGGGTGGAACTTGCCCTCCTCGCCCAGACCGGGGTGGGCCTGCCGCGCCGGGCGCTGTTTCGTCCGGGCTCGCTTGTCGGCTTTGACGGAGGGCTCGGCCTTCACGGGGTCGGCAATCCCGATCTTTGCCGCGTCGGCCAGCCGGAGCGTCAGCTCATAGCCGTGGATGCGCAGCTCCATGGGATCGCCCAGGGGAGCCAGCTTCGTCACCGTCACCTCGGCTCCGGGGATGACGCCCATATCCAGAAAATGCTGCCGCAGGGCGCCCTCGCCCCCCACGGCGGCGATCCGGGCAGTCTGGCCCGGCTTCAATTCTTGCAGTGTCATGCTTTTTCTCTCTTTTCTCTCATAGCTTGGAATTGCGCGTGCTCTTCCCGCAGCGCTTCAAAGAGCTGCAGGGCGCTCCAGCTGACGTTGGTGGGAGTCGCCATGGCCTTCAGGGCCACCGGAGCCAGACCTTCCTCCCGGAAGAAGCGGAGAAAGCGATCCAGAACACCTCCGGGCAGGGCAAACATCACCAGCATCTCCTCCTCGGGCGCCGGGCCCAGCCAGGGCCCCAGAAGGGCCGAAAAGCCCGGCAGCCCCAACAGCGCACCGATGGGCTGGTGCAGCTCCGTTGGCGCGAGTTCCTTCGGGCGGACCCCCGCCCGGGTCAGCCAGTCGCAAATCCGCTTCCGGCGCACCGGGTCCCGAAAGCCGCAGAGCAGCACAGTGGGTGTTATCCTTGCTTCTGTCATCCTCTGTTCTCTCTTTTCACTGTGGATTATTCGCAGCGTCCAGCAGCCGCGCGATGGCCTTGCCGACGCCGCTCTCATCGCAGCTCTCCGTGATCGCGTCCGCTGCGGCCTTGGCCTCGGGACCGGCGTTGGCCATAGCCACGCCGAGTCCGGCGGCCTGCAGCATGTTCACGTCGTTGAGGTCGTCCCCGAAGGCGACGGTCTGCTCCATGGGGATGCCCAGATGGGCCGCCAGCCGTTTCAGAGCTATGCCCTTCTGGGCGTCCAGACTGTTGAGCTCCACGTTTCGGGGGATGGAGCTGGTCACCGCCAGATCGGGGAAGCGGCTTCGCAGCTCCTCCATGGTCCGGAGCCGCAGCTCCGGATCCCGGAAGAACATCTGGATCTTCTGCACGTCGTGGCCGACCCGGGCGAGATGGGCCTTCAGCTCCGGGACGGGAATCCGATAATCCTGCAGCATGGCCAGGCTGTGCCTGTGGGGGGCGAAGTCCGCCGCCTGTTCGTAGAGAGCCCGGGTCATCCAGCCCCAATTATCCATGTAGCAGTCGTAGATGATCGGCAGCGTATCCAGCCAGGACATGATCTCCACGGCCCGCCGCCAGGGGATCTCGGCCCGAACCAGCGTTCGTTCCTCCATAGCGTCGTAGACGCTGGCCCCGTTGATGGTGATGAAATACCGGAAGAAGGGCAGACTGCGGACGGTTTCCGGGATGACCCCGTAGAAACGACCCGTGGCCGGGACCAGCACGATCCCCGCCTCCGCCGCCCGTTCCAGAGCGGCCCGGTTTTCCGGGGTCAGCTCCTTCTCCGTGGTCAGCAGGGTTCCGTCCAGATCAAAGGCGATCAGCCGCATAACGTTCTCCTTTGTGCGGAATGGGTTTATTTCCCGTCCTGGAAGCTGGTGACGCAGCTCCGTTCCATGGGCGGGATCCCGTGTTTCTCGGCCTCGGCCCCGATGGCCCGGATCAGGAAGGCCATGTTTCGGGCCAGATTCCGCATGGTCTGCAGGCCTTCCAGGTCCTTCCGCACGTCCTCGGCACAGAATCCGTGTACCTGGTTCCAGTAGCTGGAGGAAGCCACGGGCATGCCGCTGATGGTGAAATACTTGTTCAGTACGTCGAAGCTGGCGGTGTTGCCGCCCCGGCGGCAGCTTACCACCGCGGCGCCGACCTTCATGTGCTTGGAGAAGCGGGTGCTGTAGAAGAGCCGATCCATAAAGGACAGGATCGTGCCGTTGGGGGAGCCGTAGTAGACCGGGCTGCCGATCACAAGGCCGTCGGCGGCCTCAAATTTCGGGGCCGTCTCGTTGACCAGATCCTCAAAGACGCAGCGGCCCAGCTCCCGGCACTTGCCGCAGGCCAGGCAGCCCCGGATGGACTTTGCCCCCACCTGCACCAGCTCGGTCTCGATGCCCTCGGTCTCGAAGACGCGGATCATCTCCTCCAGCGCCGCGGCGGTGCAGCCGTGGGGTCGGGGGCTTCCGTTCAAGAGTAATACCTTTGCCATTTGGGAAACTCCTTTTCAGATTTTTTTGATCACCCGGATCCCGGTGTCCACCTCGGCGGCAAAGCGCTCGAAATCCTCCGCCGAACCCGCTACGCTGCCATAGTGGATGGGGATGACAAGGGCGGGACGGATCCGATTTGCCAGGGCGGCGGCTTCCGCCGCGTCCATGGTATAGGTTCCGCCGATGGGCAGCATGGCCAGGTCACAGCGGACGGCCGCGGCCTCCGGGGTGGCGTCGGTGTCTCCGGCGATATAGACGCGCAGGCCTTCCGCTTCCAGAACGTAGCCCACCCAGCCCTTGGCCCGGGGATGGAAGCGCTTGCCGGGGTTGTAGGCGGGGACGGCCTCGAAGCGCAGCCCGTCGATCTCGCCCCGGTCGCCGGGCGTCACGGGAATCGACCGCCGCGTTCCGATCACGGGGGCGGCCTTCTCCGCCATGCTTGCGGGCAGGACGAAAACGCTGTCGGGCTTCTCGACCCGGGCCGTGTCGTCCGGGGAGAAGTGGTCAAAGTGCTCGTGGGTGAAGAAGATCAGGTCCGCGTCGCGGGGGCTGTCCCGCAGAGAAAAGGGATCGACCCGGATCACCTTCCCCGCCAGCTCCAGCCGCACGCTGCTGTGGGCGTTGACGGAAATGCGCTCCGGGAGCGCGGCAAGTTCAAGCATAGGGCTGCCTCCTCGTTTATGATATTGATCGGCTTCATTATACCATGCCGCGGCGCAGAAATCAAGGCGCGGAGAAGGGGAGAAATTTGCAAATGATTCGCAAATTTTAGTTGACAAAGGGCCGGCGCGGTGGTATAGTTACCCTCGTACCAAATTGCGAATCATTCGCAGATCGGAGGCCTCCATGCAAGCCTATATGACCCAGCCCCGGAAGCGGCTGATTACCTATCTCCACAGCCACGCCGACGAGACCCTCAGCGCCGGGCAGATCGCCCAGGATCTGCCGGAGATCAGCGTCAGCGCGGTCTACCGCAACCTCGCCGCTCTGGAGCAGGACGGCACGGTGCGGAAGATGGCCAAGAGCGGCAGCCGGGAGGTCTTCTATCAGTATATGAAGGCGGAGGAATGCCAGGCGCATCTGCACCTGAGCTGCAAAAGCTGCGGCAAGACCTTCCACATGGACGAGGCCGAGACCGAGGCCCTGCTGGAATCCATCGCCCGGCTGGATGGCTTTACCGTAGACCGGGGCGACACCGTCCTGTACGGCGTCTGTGAAAGCTGTCAAAACAACAAGCGCCGAGACGGCGAATAGAACCCGGATCGCCGGTACGGCCCGGAAACAGGCGGCGGCCGCCGGAACTGCGGCATGAAACTTTGAAAGGAACGCATCACCCTATGAAAAATAAGATCATCGCGCTGGCGCTCTGCGCCCTGCTGCTTTCAGGACTCTTCGCGGCCTGCAGCACCCCCGGGAATACGAACACCACCACCCGGCCCGACGTGAAGGAGAAGGAGCTCTCCGTGGTCGCCACGGTCTTCCCGGCCTACGACTGGGCCCGGCAGATCATCGGGGAGAACGAGGACCACGTGGCCCTGACGCTGCTGCTGGATAAGGGAACCGACCTGCACAACTATCAGCCCACGGTGGAGGACATCTATAAGATCTCCACCTGCGACCTTTTTATTTATGTGGGCGGCGAGTCCGACAAGTGGGTCCCCGACGCTCTGGAACAGGCGACGAACAAGGACATGCGGGTGGTCTGTCTCCTGGACGCCCTGGGCTCCGCCGCCAAGGAGGAGGAAGCTCTGGAGGGCATGGAGGCTGAGGAAGAAGAGGAAGAGGACGGCCCGGCCTACGACGAGCACGTCTGGCTCTCCCTCCGCAACGCCAGGATCCTCTGCGGCAGCGTCTGTGAGGCGCTCAAAGCGGCGGACCCGGCCTTTGCCGACAGCTATCAGGCAAAGCTGGAGCGCTATGACGCCTCTCTGGCGGAGCTGGATGAGAAATACGCTGCCGCCATCGAGGCCGCGCCGCGGAAGACCCTGCTCTTTGCCGACCGCTTCCCCTTCCGCTATCTGGCCGACGACTACGGCTTGAGCTGCTATGCCGCCTTCTCCGGCTGCTCGGCAGAGACCGAGGCCAGCTTTGAGACCGTCAACTTCCTGGTGAACAAGGTGGACGAGCTGGAGCTGCCCTATATCCTGGTGCTGGAGGGCGGCAACACCCGGCTGGCGGAGACCATCGTGGAGAACTCCGCGGCCGGGAACGCCGGGATCCTCACCATCAACTCCCTCCAGTCCGTCACAGCCAAGGGCGTCGAGGAAGGCGTCACCTACCTGGGCGTCATGGAGAGCAACCTGGAGGTCCTGAAGACCGTCCTCAACTAAACAAATCGGGATTTGCCGAGCCCTCGTAAAGCCTTCCCCCGAGGGGGAAGGCAGTGCAGCAAATCCGAATCTGCCGCAAAGGAGCATAGCTATGGCGCTTCTTACCTGCCGGGACCTCTCCCTCGGCTACGAGGGAAAGCCGATCCTGGAGCATATCAGCTTTGAAGTAAAGCAAGGGGACTACCTCTGCATCGTGGGCGAAAACGGCTCCGGCAAGACTACCCTGATGAAGACGATCCTCGGTCTGATCCATCCCCTCAAGGGGCAGGTCCTGACCGGGGACGGCCTGCGTCAGAGCGAGATCGGCTATCTGCCGCAGCAGACCGTAGTCCAGCGGGATTTTCCCGCGTCGGTCTACGAGATCGTGCTCTCGGGCTGCCAGGGCCGCCAGGGCCTGCGGCCCTTCTATTCCGGGGCCGACAAGGAGCTGGCCTGGAAGAACATCGACCGCATGGAGATCCGGCATCTGGCAAAGCGCTGCTACCGGGAGCTCTCCGGCGGCCAGCAGCAGCGGGTCCTTCTGGCCCGGGCCCTCTGCGCCACGAAAAAGCTCCTTCTTCTGGACGAGCCGGTGGCGGGTTTGGATCCCAAGGTCACGGCGGAGATGTATCAGCTCATCTCCGACCTGAATCGGAAGGACGGCATCACCGTGGTGATGATCTCCCACGACCTGGAGGCGGCCCTGCGCTACGCGACCCACATCCTCCACATCGGCGCCCGCGTCTACGTCGGCACCGTGGAGGACTACCTCAAAACCGAGACCGGCGCCCGCTGGACGGCGAAGGGAGGGCAGAATCCATGACGCTTTCCGACTATCTGCAGCTCCCCTTCGTCCAGAACGCCCTGCTGGTGGGCGTCCTCGTGGCCCTCTGCTCCTCGCTGCTGGGTACACCTTTGGTATTAAAGCGCTTTTCCTTCATTGGAGACGGACTGAGCCACGTGGCCTTCGGGGCCATGGCCGTGGCCGCGGTGGTGGGCCTGACCAACGATATGTTTCTGGTGCTGCCGGTGACGATCCTCTGTGCTGTAATCCTTTTGGCCGCGGGGACAAAAGCCAAAATCAAGGGCGATGCCGCGGTGGCTATGATCTCCGTAGGCGCGCTGGCTGTGGGCTATCTGCTGATGAATCTCTATCCCCCCAGCGGCAAGGCCAATATCTCCGGCGACGTCTGCACGACGCTTTTCGGCGGTACCTCCATCCTGACCCTGAAATCCGCGGAGGTCTGGATGTCCATTGCCCTGTCAGTGGTCGTGGTGCTCTTCTTCGTCCTGTTCTACCACAAGATCTTCGCCGTCACCTTTGATGAAAGCTTCGCCACCGCCACGGGAATCAATGCGAAACTGTACAATCTGTTGATTGCCGTGATTATTGCGGTTGTGATTGTCCTCGCAATGAACCTGGTCGGCTCACTGTTGATTTCGGCGCTGGTTGTTTTTCCCGCGCTGTCCGCAATGCGTATCTTCAAGAAATTCCGCTCTGTCACCATTTGTGCCGCTGTCATCTCCGTCATCTGCGCGGTCGTTGGGATTCTGCTTTCCGCGATGATCGGAACGCCCGTCGGCTCGACGATCGTAGCGGCGAATATTTTAACCTTTATCAATTTCTCGTTTATCGCTTGGGTAAACAATAACGCGGATAGCGCTGGCGACGAAGTAGAAAGATCCTCCGAGGCCAACGCGATCCCCGTCGTCCGCGCCATCGGCTCCTCTCGTCTGTTTGCCGTCACTGTTCTGCTTTCAATCGGCTTATTGACGATAAGAATCCTCACGGTCATTGACCTTGCCCGCACCGAAACGCTTTTGGCGAGCCTACAGGCGCAGATGCAGATCTCCGGCCTGGTTCAGAGGATCGCTTATGCCGCAGCCTTTAACTTAGGCGGCCTGATCCTGATCGGCCTCTTGCTCATTTACAGTTCTTCAAGGCAAATGGCAGCCCTTAGAACAACCGGTTTTCGCTTCATCAAGCCTGTATTGATGATATATCTGATTCTTGCGTTCAACTGCCTCATTCTGCTGCTGATGCTTTTTGTCCACACTGTCCTGATGCTGCTTCGCGGTCAGGAAGTGCCGCTGTGGAGCGAAACCGTCGGACGGAGCTTGTCAGACGTGTTCGGTATTACCGGCGCATGGCGTTCGCTGCTGCTCCTTCCTTTACCCCTTGCTATCTCTGCGGCCTGTCTGATTGTTGCCTTTTTGTCTTCCCTGATCCGTACGGTCAACCGGATCATGCGCAGCGTCCGCACCGATCTGCCTGATGACCGTGTTTCTCTTTTCCTCATTGTGTTCCTGTTTGCGTTGTCCGCAGGAAAACTGTTGATACTGTTGTTTAACCACAGTGCTGATAGGATCGTCAGCGCAGTCGCTTTTGGTGCAGTAGATTTTATCTTTGCCGTTTTGCTGCTTCAATATCGGCGGAAAATGCGGGAAATACGGGCCCGAGACGGATCGAGCACAAATGAAAGCTCCGAATGCTGAGCGCAGTATTCGCCGATTCTCCCGTTCGCTTTTGCATACCATACCCAACCCGGATGGCATTCGCTGCCCTCCGCCCCGGTGTTTAACAGGAGGAAACATCTATGAAAAAACATATTGCTCTGCTTCTGTGTGTTCTCACGCTTCTGACCCTCGCCGCCTGCAAGGGGACGGAGACTCCCGCTGAGGAACCGGGCGGTACGGCTGCACCGAGCAGCTCCGCGACGCTGCCCACGGTGCTGAACCAAACCGAATACGTTCTGTATCAGAACATCTTCTTCAACGATATGGCCGACGATTACGTGGGCAAGACCGTCACCAAGGAGGGCACCTATACCCGGCTCTACGACGCCTTCAGCCAGAAATATCGTTACTATGTCTGGGGCTACATGGACGCCACCAAGTGCTGCGACTGGCAGTGGGAGTTCGTTCCCGAGAATCCGGAAACCCTGCCTCCCATCGGCTCTCTGGTGAAGATGACCGGCACCCTGACCCGGGACGAGGCCGCTTTGGACAAGCTCTGGTTCGTCAATACCACGGTGGAGCTCGAGACGAGTTTCTCCCCCAAGGCCTGCGAGGTGGATATGACCACCATGGACGCCACCCTGGAGCGGGTCCAGCTCCTGAATATGCAGTACAAGCCCGACGCCTTTGCCGGCAAGACCCTGCGGATTTACGGCCGGGTCCTGAACCCCACCACCATCCAGCACCCCTACTACGACAACGCCTGGACACAGGCCTTCGCCACGGAGGCGGAGGTACCGGCCAACGGCACCATGGTCATCCTGGTCGGCACCTGGCAGGGCGATACCATCCAGGCCGGCAAGGTGGAGGCCACCTCGGAATATTGATCTTGATAAAAAACCTGTCTGCGGTTGTTCCGCAGACAGGTTTTTCAGAGTGTCAAAAAACTGTACAAACGCCCTTGTTTCCTGTATAATGGA
>CAMUYE010000067.1 GCA_947164825.1 uncultured Clostridia bacterium | reverse complement strand
GTCGGGGACGCCGGCCCCTACGGAGTGCCAAATCCCAATTTGGCAAACCAAACACTCCATATTATTTCCATCAAGGAGGCATTCACCATGACCACCCTGTATCTTGCCGCGGGCTGCTTCTGGGGCGCCCAGAACTTCCTGCGCCAGCTCCCCGGCGTCAGCGCCACCCGGGTCGGCTACGCCAACGGCCGCACCGAGAATCCGACCTATGAGGAAGTGAAATACCGCCATACCGGCCACGCGGAGACCGTGGAGGTGGTTTACGACGAGGCGCAGCTCCCCACCCCGGAGCTGCTGGACTGCTATTTCCTCTGCATTGATCCGACCTCCGTCAACAAGCAGGGCCCCGACGAGGGGGAGCAGTACCGGACGGGGATCTACTACGTGGATGAGACGATGGTCCCCGTTCTACGGGCCGAGCTGGACAAGCTGGCCGCCAAAATCGGCAAACCCGTCGCCGTCGAATTGAAGCCCCTGGAGCAGTTCTTCCCGGCGGAGGAGTACCACCAGGACTACCTCATCAAGAACCCCGCCGGGTATTGCCATATTCCCAGAGACCTGATTAAAAAGGTGAAGCTGAAACAGAAGGAAGAGCAAACATGACGGAATTTCCCTTTTTGGTTAAAATCAGAAACCAGTATCAACTGGACGTAACGGAACAAAAGAATCACGCTGTTCTGAAAAGCAGGAAAACCAACGCGCTGATCGAGGTTTTCCGGGATGAATACTCGTCTTCAAGCGGGGACAGCGCCTTTCTGTGCTATACGGTATACTTTTCCACGCAGCACAGGCACTTTGACTATTGGAAGGACGCACAAGGCTTGGTGGACCAGGAGGAGCTGCGCGAGACAGAAGCACAAGTGGAAACCTATATCCGGCAAATCCTGTCGGATGAAGTGCTGCCGATTGAATTTTATGGCGTAGGCCAATTTGGCGGCGATATTACAAGAGACGATTATTTCAATCTTTCCGCAGCGCTGTTGACCGAGCGCTTTCTTTGCTCTGTGGAAGAGCTTTCCCAATGTGATTTCGAGATCCACAGCTGGTCCGGGCAATACGATGTGCAACGCACGCCTGTAACAGAGCTTCCGCTCAGAAAAGGATAAAACCATGACACTGTTAGAAACCTATGAAAAAAACGGCATCTCTCCCGAGGTGTACCGCTTTGGCGAAAAGGCTCTGGCGGAGCTGAAGCCCTGCTTTGAGAAAATCGACGAGATGGCCGAGCTGAACCAGGGCAAGGTGATCCTGGCTATGCGGGAGAACCGGGTGGACGCGGCCTGCTTTGCCGCCACCACGGGCTACGGTTATGACGACGTGGGCCGGGAGCGGCTGGAACAGGTCTACGCTCACATCTTCGGCACCGAGGCTGCCCTGGTGCGGCCCCAGATCACCTGCGGCACCCACGCCCTCACCGTGGCCCTCTCGGCCAACCTCCTGCCCGGGGACGAGCTGCTCTCCCCCGTGGGGGCCCCCTACGACACCCTCCAGGAGGTCATCGGCATCCGGCCCTCCCCCTGCTCCCTGGCGGAGTACGGGGTCAGCTACCGGCAGGTGGATCTCCTGCCCGACGGGAGCTTCGACTGGAACGGCATCCGCGCCGCCATCCACGACAAAACCAAGCTCATCACCATCCAGCGCTCCAAGGGCTACGCCACCCGCCCCTCCTTCTCCGTGGAGCAGATCGGGGAGCTGATCGCCTTCTGCAAGGCCATAAAGCCCGACGTGCTGGTGATGGTGGACAACTGCTACGGCGAATTCGTGGAGGAGCTGGAGCCCTCCCAGGTGGGGGCCGATCTGTGCGTGGGCAGCCTCATCAAGAACCCCGGCGGCGGCCTGGCTCCCATCGGCGGCTACATCGTCGGAACGAAGGCCTGCGTGGAGCGCTGCGCCTACCGGCTCTCGGCCCCGGGCCTGGGCCAGGAGGTCGGGGCCAACCTGGGCATCCTGCCCAGCTTCTACCAGGGCCTCTTCCTGGCCCCCACGGTGACGGCGGGAGCCCTCAAGGGCGCGATCTTCGCCGCCGCCCTCTACGAGCGCCTGGGCTTCCGGGTCATCCCCGGCTCCGCCGAGCCCCGGCACGACATCATCCAGGCCGTGGAGCTGGGCTCCGAGACCGGGATGCGGGCCTTCTGCAAGGGCATCCAGGCCGCGGCCCCGGTGGACTCCTACGTGGAGCCCATTCCCTGGGCCATGCCGGGCTACGACGACGAGGTCATCATGGCCGCGGGCGCCTTCGTCCAGGGCTCCTCCATCGAGCTCTCCGCCGACGGCCCCATCCGGCCCCCCTACGCGGTCTACTTCCAGGGCGGCCTGACCTGGTATCACGCCAAGCTGGGCATCCTGCGGTCTCTCCAGGAAATGGTAAAGGCCGGCCTGGTGCCGCCCACCGCCCTATGAGCGTCGAATCCGTAGGGAGCGATGCCCACATCGCTCCGGTCATTGCCGCAGGCAATGACCCCGCCGTACCGGCGGCGGAGGCATCAGGGGATGCCTCCCTACGGCCCGAGGCGGCAGGGGCCGGAATGCAAAGCCTCCCCGTAGTGGCCGATGCCCACATCGGCCCGACTGAGGCAATAGGCAACAGGCAACAGACAGCAGAATCTGTAGCGCGGGCAATCTGCCCGCCCGACAAGGCATCAGGCATCAGGCATCAGGCATCAGGGGACGAAGGATGCGAGACAGCAGGCAACGGGCAACAGGCAATAGGGGCCGGGGGAACGGATTGCCACGACCGGTCCGCGGACTGGTCTGGCAATGACAAAATCGGAAATACTTCCCCGTCGGACAATTGTCAATTGTCACTTGTCACCTGTCACTTGTCACTTCCTCCAGCCCCCGCCCGCGAGGCATTCCGGCGGCTGAACGCCGCGGGCTATGAGGCCTATCTCGTCGGCGGCTGCGTCCGGGACGCCCTGCTGGGGCGGGAGCCGGGGGACTGGGATATCACCACCTCCGCCCTGCCGGAGCAGACCGAGGCGGTCTTCGCTGGGGAGCGCATCATCGAGACGGGGTTGAAGCACGGCACCGTGACGGTCCTGCTGGAAGGCCTGCCTCTGGAGATCACCACCTTCCGCACCGAGACGGGCTACTCCGACCATCGGCACCCGGACGCGGTGGCCTTTACCCGTTCCCTGGAGGAGGACCTGGCCCGGCGGGATTTCACGATCAACGCGATGGCCTGGGCGCCTGTCGAAACGCCCCTCATCCGTCATCGGGCTTGCGGGGGACGCCCGATGCCACCTTCCCCCGAGGGGGAAGGCTTTGCGGGGGGCCGGGGAACGGGAATTGTGGATCCCTATGGGGGTCAGGCCGATTTGGAGGGGAAACGGATCCGCTGCGTGGGGGACCCCTACAAGCGCTTTGAGGAGGACGCCCTGCGGATCCTCCGGGCCCTGCGCTTCGCATCGCAGCTCGATTTTTCCGTCGATCCGGCCACCGCCGCCGCGGCCCTGGCGCGCAAAGACACCCTTGCCCTCGTCAGCAAGGAGCGCCTTGCCGTGGAGCTGACGAAGCTGCTCTGCGGTCCCGGAGTCCGGCGGATCGTGACGGAGTTCTGGCCCATCCTGGCGGTGCCCCTGCCGGAGCTGGCCCCCATGGCGGGGCTGGACCAGCGGAGCCCCTATCACTGTTACGACGTGCTGGAGCACTCCGCCGTCGCAGTGGAAAACGTGCCGCCGGACCGGATCACCCGCTGGGCGGCCCTGCTCCACGACGCGGGCAAGCCCGCCTGCTTCACCGTGGACGAGGCGGGCCGGGGCCACTTCTACGGCCACGCCAAGCCCGGGGCGGAGCTGGCCCGCCAGGCCCTCACGCGGCTGCGGTTTGACAAAGATACGATCAACCGTGTGACAAAGCTCGTGGAGTTACACGATTATCCGATCGATCCGCCGATAGAGCCCGTAGGGGGCGGCGTCCCCGACGCCCCGCAGGGTTCAGCTTCCGGAGCGTCCGGGGCGTCGAGGACGCCGCCCCCTACGGAAATTTCCGCGGCGGAGCGCGCTGTTCGCAGGCTGATCGGCAAGCTGGGGGAGGAAGACTTCTTCCGGCTGCTGGATCTGAAACGGGCCGACGCCCTGGCCCACCATCCGGACTACCGGGGCCGGACCGCGGCCTGCGACCGGATCGGAGCCCTTGCCCGGGAGCTGCTGGCCCAGGAGGCCGTCTTCTCCCTGAAGGATCTGGCTGTCAACGGCAGCGACCTTTTGGAGCTGGGGTTCCCCCGGGGGCCCATCCTCGGCCAAACTCTGAACGCCCTCCTGGAGGCTGTGCTGGCCGGTGATTTGCCCAACGAAAAACCTGTCTTATTGGACGCCGCCCGCACCCGCCTGTAGCGCGGGCAATCTGACAGCAAAAACTCCCCCGGGACCACGGTATGCGGTCCCGGGGGAGCTTTTGTCGGAAAAGCGGCAGCGGCAAGATCGGAGCGGAGGCGGGCGCGCAATGAGCGCCCCTGCGGCTTCGCGGGCCGGGAGACCCGGCCCCTACGGAGGAGGGGAGGCGGCGCACACTGTGCGCCGCTGCGGAGATGCGGGCAGATTATCCGCGCTACACCCAGGAGGCGTCGGAGAGGCCCGCGTCCAGCAGGGTCTCCACGTCCTCGAACATGGTGCGCTTCGTGGCCATGACGGCGATGTCGTGGAGCTCGGCCAGGGCAAGGAGATCCGCCGGGGGCTCCACGCCCTCGGGGAAGACCACGCAGTGGACCTCGGCCATCATGGACGAGCGCACCACGGCCTGGTTCAGCAGCCGGGTGACCAGCACCGTGTCGCTGGAGGCGAAGCGCAGCACGTCCGCCATCAGATCGGAGCAGAAGACGTTTTCCACCTCGTTTTCAAGCAGCTCCTCGTCGGTCAACACCCGGGCGTTCAGCAGCTCGGCAACCTGGCGCAGTTTCATGCAGATCACTCCCCTAACAGATCCTGTTTTTTGTATAATAACACAGGATCGTCCGGTTTTCAATCGTTGTTTCGCGGAAAAGCCGTATAAAAATAAGCAAGAGGCGCCATTCCGGACGCCTCTTGTTTATTACGGATTATCTGCTCTCTTCGTGCATGGGCGGGCAGATTGCCCGCGCTGCAAACGTGGGTGGCGGACAGATTGCCCGCGCTGCGGGAGCGGAGGGCGGGACGCTCGCCGCCCTGGGGCGGCAAGAGCGTCTCCGGCAGGAAGCTCAATGCCGCTTCCGAATGCCCAGGATCCAGTAGACCGCGATGCCCAGGATCAGGGCGCAGGCCACGGTGCGGATCTCCACGGCGCCGACCTTGACGATCAGGCCGCCCACGCCGGTGATCAGGATCACGGAGGCGGTGAAGAGGTTCCGGTTCTCGTTCAGATCCACGTTCTGGAGCATCTTCAGACCGGAGACCGCAATGAAGCCGTAGAGGGCGATGCAGACGCCGCCCATGACGCAGGAGGGGATGGACTCCAGGAAGGCGATGAAGGGGCTCAGGAAGGAGATCAGGATGCAGAGCACCGCGGCGTACCAGATGGTCACGATGGAGGCGTTGCCGGTGATGGCCACGCAGCCGATGGACTCGCCGTAGGTGGTGTTGGGGCAGCCGCCGAAGAAGGCGCCTGCCATGGAGCCCACGCCGTCGCCCAGGAGGGTCCGGTGCAGGCCGGGCTCCTTGAGCAGATCCTTCTCCACAATGGTGGAGAGGTTCTTGTGGTCGGCAAGGTGCTCAGCGAAGACCACGAAGGCCACGGGCACGTAAGCTGTCAGCAGGGTGATGACGTAGGTGAGATTCAGCTGGGAGAAGGCGCCCTTGGCCTTCAGGAAGGTGAAGCCCCACTCGCTGGGATCGTACTTGATGAAGGATTTCAGGGTGACGTTGGAGAAGCAGTCGACGAAGGGCTGGAAGTTGATGATCTTCAGCTTGTCGATGCCGGCGATGTCGCCGATCAGATAGAAGATGCAGGCGCAGGCGTAGCCCGCCAGGATGCCGAGGATGAAGGGGATCAGCCGGGACATCTTCCTGCCGTAGGTGGCGAAAAGGACGGTGGTCAGCAGGGTGACAAGACCGCAGACCAGGCAGACGTAGACGGAACCGGTGGGGTTCTCCGTCACCTGCTCGACGATGGCGGGGATGCCGTTTTTGAGCTCGATGACGTATTCCATGGACTCAGCGGTGACGGAGCTCTTGAGCAGGTCCGCGACGGCGTTGGGAGCCAGGGACAGACCGATGATGGCCACGGTGGGGCCGATGACCACGGGGGGCATCAGCTTGTTGAGCCAGTCGGTGCCCAGGGTCTTGGCGAAGATCGCCAGGATCACATAAACAAGTCCCGCCAGCACGGCGCCCAGGATCAGGCCCAGATAGCCGAGGGCCATGGAAGCGGCGCCCGCGAAAGCGGAACACATGGAGCCGATAAAGGCGAAGGAAGAGCCGAGGAAGACCGGGCTCTTGGAGCGGGTGAAGAGCAGATAGACGATGGTGCCGACGCCGGCGCCGAAGAGGGCGGCTGCGGGGTCCATCTCGGAGCCGACGGCGCCGTTTACGACGGCGGGAACGGCCAGGGTGGCGGCCATGATGGCCAGGACCTGCTGGAAGGCGAAGACGACGCGCTGGGAGAATTTGGGCTTGTCCTTGATGCCATAGATAAGCTTCATGGGAGTTCCTCTCTTTCTTTGTTCTGGGATGCGGTTCTCAAAAAAGAAAAAACGTACCCTGTCGTCGGACGGGTACGTATCAGCGTTTTGAGCGGTCTTTCGGCCTCTCTCTCCCGCCTTCAGACTTTTCGCAGGGAAGTATAACACGGAAAACCAATTCTGTCAAGCAGAAAAAAGGATCGCCAATTTCTGTTGATAAGATACCGGATAAAAAGGTATTGCCAATTTCTCCGGACGTTGCTATAATATAAAAAACACCCATATAAATAAAAACGAGGTGAGATCGCGTGAAACGAGAAAGCGGTATTCTTCTGCACATCTCCTCCCTGCCGACGAAATACGGCATCGGCACCCTGGGCAGGGAAGCTTACGAGTTCATCGACTTTTTAAAGGCCGCGGGCCAGACCTACTGGCAGGTCCTGCCCATCGGCCCCACCAGCTACGGCGACAGCCCCTACCAGAGCTGCTCTGTTTACGCCGGAAACCCCTATTTTGTGGACATCGACACCCTGCTGAAGGAAGGGCTTTTGGAGCCCGAGGACCTGGAAGGGAGCTTCTGGGGCGAGCCCGGCCGGGTGGACTACGGCGCGCTGTATTATTACCGCCTGCCCCTGCTGGAGCGGGCCTACGGCCGGGGCCGGGAGCTGCGGAAGACGGAATTCGCCGCCTTCCGGGCCGCCAACCCCTGGGTGGAGGACTACGCCCTCTTCATGGCGCTGAAACGCAAATTCGGCGGGCTTCCCTGGAACCAGTGGCCCGAAAAGGCTGCCCGCCGGGATCCCGAGGCCCTGATCCGCTACCGGGAGGAGCTGAAGGAGGATATCTCCTGCTACGCCTTCACCCAGTATCTGTTCTACAGCCAGTGGGACAAGCTGGCCGCCCATGCCAGGAAGCAGGAGATCCGCCTCATCGGCGACATCCCCATCTACGTGACCCTGGACTCCTGTGACGTGTGGCTGAACCCCGAGCTCTTCCAACTCGACGAGTCCGGCGCTCCCGTGGGCGTGGCGGGCTGCCCGCCCGACGGCTTCTCCGAGGACGGCCAGCTCTGGGGCAACCCCCTCTATGACTGGCCGAAGCACGAGCAGACGGACTTCGCCTGGTGGATCGAACGGGTCCGGGCCTCCGCCCGCTTTTTCGACGTGATCCGCATCGACCACTTCCGGGGTCTGGAGAGCTACTGGGACGTGCCCTTCGGCGACGAGACCGCCCGGAACGGCAAGTGGGTCAAGGGCCCTGGCATGAAGCTGGTGAACGCGCTGAAGAAGGGCGTTCCCGAGGTGGAATTCATCGCGGAGGATCTGGGCTACCAGACCCCGGAGGTGGAGCAGCTTCTGAAGGACTCCGGCTTCCCCGGCATGAAGGTCCTGGAGTTCGCCTTCTACGGCGAAAACGGCGACTATCTGCCCCACAACCACACCCAGAACTGCGTCTGCTACATCGGCACCCACGACAACTACACCCTGGCCCAGTGGCTGGCCGAGGAGGAGGAAGAGACCGTGGAGAAGGCCGTCAAGTATCTGAACCTGACCGAGGAGGAGGGCTACATCCGCGGCTTCCTGCGGGCCGGCATGGGCTCCGTGGCCCGGATCTTCATCGCCCAGATGCAGGACTGGCTGGAATTGGGCGCCGAGGCCCGGATGAACGCTCCCGGCGGCCTGTCCACCGCCAACTGGAGCTGGCGGCTCACGGAAATGCCCACGGAAGAGCTGGCCGCCGAGATTCTGGAGATGACCGAACGCTACGCGAGAACAGGAGAACCCGTCCATGCATGACAAGCTGACAAAACAGGACATCGCGCTGATGGAAAAGGAGCTGGAGGACCGCCGGCTGAATATCCGCCCCGCCATTATGGAGGAGGTCAAGCGGACCCGGGCCTTTGGCGACCTCAGCGAAAACTACGAATACAAGGCCGCCAAGGACGCCCAGCGAAAGAACGACTCCCGCATGCGCTACCTGGAGAACATGATCAAGACCGCGAAGATCATCGACGAGGACAAGGGCCGCCCCGGCGGGGCCAAGCTCTACGACCGGGTCACGCTCTGGCTGCCCGAGGATGAGGAAGAGATGGTGATCCAGGTGGTTTCCACCGTCCGCACCGATCCCAGCCAGGGCCGCATCTCCCTGGAGAGCCCCCTGGGCAAGGCCGTCCTGGGCGCCCGGGTGGGCGACGTGCTGACGGTCCGCGTCAGCGAGAGCTACGCCTACGACGCCGAGGTCCGCGCCATCGAACCCGCCGACGACGACGGCAGCGCCCCGCTGCTGCCGTACTGAACAAGTAATAAGTAACAAGTAACAAGTAATAAGTAATAAGTAATAAGAAGCAGGTCTCAAGCGCCCGACCAGCGGACGCCTGGGACCTGCTTCGTTGTGCCCCAAGCACGAAAATGGCTATGATATTGTATTGTCTATCAGAGATTGGATATATTTGCTTCTGCTGCCGTCCCACAGGCAGTGAACACAGCGTCCGTTTTGAAAAACGTGGCTGCAGTTTTCATATCCATAGAGGACAGAAGCGCACTCCGGGCAGAGGCGGTCCATTTTAGAAGCGGAAGCGAGAAAACGGCTGCCGCATTCCTCGCAGATCAGGATTGCGTTTTTCATCGATCCGCTTTCCTTTCCTCCGCATTCCTGCCGATCATCATTCCCCAATCGGATTTTCGATTCAAAGGTCAGCCGTTCGCCGGTGAGGGGATGATCGAGGCTGATCCGTTTCGCCAGGAGCTGCTGGCCCGTGGGCACGGGGGACGGCGGACAAGCAATGCTTGTCCCTGCAGGCGTGTCGTCCTGAGCGAAGGCGCAGCCGGAGTCGAAGGACCTGCATCCTTCGTCCCCTGATGCCTGATGCCTGTTGCCTGCTGTCTCGCATCCTTCGTCCCCTGATGCCTGATGCCTGTTGCCTGATGCCTTGTCAGGCGGGCAGATTGCCCGCGCTACATTCCCTGATCCCTGAGCCTTGATCCCTGATCCCTCATCCTGCATTTTGCACTTTGCATTTTGCGTTCCGTCGTCGGGACGCGCGGGCGGCTCACCCTTCGGGTAAGAGCCGCCCCTACAGTACGGGCCCGCGGCGGCCCCGTACTGCGGGTCCCCCAGGATCGGGAAGCCCTCGTGAGCGCAGTGGACCCGCAGCTGATGGGTGCGGCCCGTGAGAGGGCGGAGCTCCAGGCGGCAGAGGGCGGGTCCGTCGGGCGGCCCGGGCAGGCCGCGCTCCAGGACCCGGTAACGGGTCCGGGCGGGTTTGCCGCCGGGGTCCACGTATCGGAGCAGGCTGGGGTTGGGCCGCTTGGCGATGGGCAGATCGATTTCCCCCTCGTCGGCAGCCGGACCGCTCAGGGTCAGTGCCTCGTAGACCTTCTCCACCCGGCCCGCGTCCAGCTCCTCCATGAGAAGCCAGTGGGCCCAGGCGTTCTTGGCGAAGATCACCACCCCCATGGTGTCCCGGTCCAGCCGGGTCAGGACGTGGACCGCGCAGGCCTGACCCGTGCGGCGGTAGTGGCCCAGCAGGAGATTCGCCAGGGTCCCGGTCTGACGGGAAAAGGTCGGGTGGACGATGACCCCCTGGGGCTTGTCCACGGCGATGAGGCACTCGTCCTCATAGAGGATCGTGAGCGGGCCGTCCTCGGCGGGGAAGTCGGGAGCCGTCTCTTCGATGCGTACCGTCACCACGTCCCCGGGGATCAGGAGGCGGTTTGTGTGGGCGCGCTCGCCGTTGACGCGAAAGACGTCCAGGGGTTTGAGCCGCCGGACCAGGCCGTCGGAGATCCGCAGCTCCCGCCGCAGGGCCGAGAGCAGCTTGGTTTTCCGGGTCATGGTACAGGACAGGACCACAGCGCCGCCTCCCTTCTCGTTTTTGATAGTATACCGTATAAATGTGAAAAAATCAAGTTTGACATAAAATAGAACTTGACATCCGACCGGATTGCGGGTACAATAATCGGTGGATTAGTTTGCCCGTTCCCACCTTTAGGGGAGGCCGGTCCGGGCATTTCTTTTTCTCAGCATACCTAATTCTTTATGAAAGGAGGTGTGCGGAGTTATGGAATGGATTTGGTATATCCTCCTGCCCATTCTGGGCATCGCCGTAGGCGTAATCGCAACGGTTCTGATCTTCACGAAGCTGAAGAAGGACGCGGTTGAGAAGATAAAGAGCGCGGACGAGGAAGCCACGCGTCTGTATAACGAGGCCATCAAGGCCGGAGAAAACAAGAAGCGCGAAATGCTTCTGGAGGCCAAGGAAGAGATCCATAAAACTCGCACCGAAAACGAACGAGAAAACAAAGAGCGCCGCGCCGAGCTGAACAAGCAGGAGCGCCGTCTGCAGCAGAAGGAAGAGTCTCTCGACAAGAAGCTCGATAACTTCGAGCGCAAGGAGGAGGAGCTTCGCAAGCGGCAGCAGGCCGTCGCCGCCACCCAGGAAGAGGTCAACCTCATCAAGAAGTCTCAGCTGGAAATGCTGGAAAAGATTTCCGGCCTGACCCAGGAGGAGGCCAAGGTCCTCATCATCAAGAACGTGGAGCAGGACGCCCGCCACGACGCCGCCGTCAAGCTCAAGGACATCGAGGCCGAGCTCAAGGACAACGCCGACCAGCTGGCCCGGGAGATCATCTCCACCGCCATCCAGCGCTGCGCCGCCGACCACGCCGCCGAAGCCACCGTTTCCGTGGTGGCCCTGCCCAACGACGAGATGAAGGGCC
>CAMUYE010000066.1 GCA_947164825.1 uncultured Clostridia bacterium | reverse complement strand
TCACAAACGGCGTCAGTGCGCTGTGCGACGGTGCGGATCAGGTGGCAAGCGGCGCCGATACGCTGAACGACGGCGCGGAGAAGCTGGCCTCCGGTACGAAGGACGTACAGAACGGAGCGGCGCAGCTGGCCGCCGGCGCGGGCAGCCTGCTTTCCGGCGCGGATCAGCTGACGGGCGGCGCGGCCCGGCTCAGCGCGGGGCTGGATCAGCTCAGCGACAACTCCGCCGCCATCAACGACGGCGCTGAGACCGTATTCAAGTCCCTGCTGTCGGCGGCGGAGACCCAGCTCAAGGCCAACGGCCTGAGCGTGGCCGCTCTGACGATCTCCAATTATCAGACCGAGCTCGATCGGGTGATCGCCTCCCTGGACCCCGACGCGGTCTACGCCCGGGCCCTGGCCCAGGTCACCGAGGCCGTGGAGGCCAGACGTCCCGAGATCGAGGCTCTGGTCACCGCCGCGGTACGGGAGCAGGTCACGGAGGCCGTCACCGCCGCGGTGCGGCAGAACGTCTCCGAGCAGGTCCGGGCGGCGGTCGCCGCCCAGGTCCGCGCCCAGGTCATCCGGGCCGCGACGGGCCTGACCGTGGAGGAATACGAAGCCGCCGTGGAGAGCGGCGCCATCGACGAGGCGACCCAGGCCGCCATTGAGGCGCAGATCGCCGCGCAAATGGCCTCCTCCGAGGTGCAGGCCCAGATCGAAGCTGCTGTGGACGCCCAAATGGCCTCCGAAGAGGTCCAGGGGCTGATCGCACAGAACGTCGAGGCCCGGATGGCCTCGGAGGAGATCCGGACGGCCATTGCCGACAACACCGAGGCTCAGGTCCGGAAGGCCATCGCCGACGCCATGGCGGGCCCCGAGGTCCAGGCCAAGCTGGCTGCCGCGGCAGAGGGCGCCCGGTCCGTCATCGCGCTGAAGACCTCCCTGGATCAGTACGACGCCTTCTATCTGGGTGTGAAGAGCTACACCGCCGGCGTGGACGCCGCGGCCCAAGGCGCCCAGGAGCTCCACGCGGGAGCCGCCGCTCTAAAGACCGGCGCATCCAAGCTGGCGGACGGCAGCGCGGCCCTGTCCGATGGGACCAGGACCCTTTCGGATGGAGCCGACGCCCTGACAGACGGCGCGGCGGCCCTCTCGGACGGCGCGGACAGTCTGGCCGCGGGGACCCATAAGCTGCAGGACAGCCTGCCGGCTCTGATCGACGGGATCAGGCAGCTCCGCGACGGCGCCGGGGCTCTGGACGACGGCCTGAATCAGTTCAACGAGGAGGGCGTTCAGAAGCTGACGAAGCTCGTCACCGTGGATGCCGAGGGCCTGGCGGAACGCCTGCGCGCCATGGCCGATCTGGGCAAGGCCTACCGCGCTTCCTATACCGGACTGCCCGATGAGACCGACGGCGAGCTGCGCTTCATCTACCGCAGCGCTGCCATCGGCGAGTAAGCGCCGGAACGAGACCCTCTGCGGCGGTTCGGAAAACAAACGGCTCCGCCGGTCTTCCTGCCTGGAAGACCGGCGGAGCCGCTTTGCCGTTCTTTTGCGAAAAAGCTGTGGCATTTCCCGCCGGAATGTGCTATACTGGAGGCGGAAACCTTTTGGGAAAAAGAAGGTCCTGCGCATAAGCCGGCATCCGGCGGCATAAGCTGTCCGGAGGTGGTATCATGCGCTTTTTCAGAAGACTGCCCCTGCGGCGGCTGCGGGCCCTTCGGCCTTTGCGGCCCAGGACCCGGCTGTTGCTGCTGACCCTGCTTCTGATCCTGGCCCTGTATCTGCACTTCGGCTGGATGCCGACGGTCCGGGAGCTGGTGATCATGGAGGCGGACAACGAGACCTCCGACCTCATCAACGAGGCCGTGGACGCCTACGTGGCTCAGGGACAGATCCGATACGACGATCTGGTGACCCTGGAGCGCAGAGCCGACGGCGGCGTCTCCGCTGCCCGGATCGACCTGGCCGCCGTCAATCAGATGAAATCCACGGTCCTGCGGGAGCTGGACGAACGGGTCCCGATCCGGGTCCGGGAGAAGGTGAACGTCCCCCTGGGGAACGTCCTGCTCCCATCCCTGCTCTCGGGTCGGGGCGGGAGTCTGCCCGTCCGGCTGGTGTCCCTGCGCTCCACCAACGCGGAGCTGGAGGGCGACTTCAGCGCCGCGGGCATCAACCAGACCCTCCATACCCTGTCCCTCCGGGTGGAGGTGGATCTGCTCCTCCTCACCCCCGCGGGCCTCATGTCCCGGCAGGTCAGCTGCTCCGTTCCCATCGCCCAAACGATCCTGCTGGGCGACGTGCCAAATACTATTTTCCGCACAGGAGATTGATCTTATGGAACCGAAAGAAAAAATTCAACTGACGAAAACCCTCAACGCCGACTGCCGCTGCCGCGGATAATACATAACGGCCGCCCTTACTTTCGCTGAAACAATCAGATTTCAGGAGGTGCACACGAATGGATCTCGATCGATCCCGCATCGATTATCTCGTTGAGACATTAAATCACGCATCTGCTGCCTACTACGGCGGAAAAGAAGAGATCATGTCCAATTTCGAATGGGATGCACTATTTGACGAATTGGTTGAACTGGAGGAGAAAACAGGATTCGTTCGGAATGACAGTCCAACCCATCAAACCAGTTCTTCGCCCGACACGGATGAAGAAATCGGGATGGAAGAACCGCACGAGTACCCTGCGCTCTCGCTGGCAAAGACAAAAAAAATCGGGGAATTACAGCAGTGGGCGGGGGACCGGGACATCTGGTTATCCTGGAAGCTGGACGGAGTTACGCTTGTAGTGACCTATGACAACGGCCTCCCCGTCAAAATCCTGTCAAGGGGAAACGGACGAATCGGGAAAAACCTGAATCACTTGATCGGATCCGTCAAAGGGATCCCGGATCGCATCCAATATATGGGGCATCTGGTCGTACGGGGCGAGGCGACGATTTCTTACGACGATTTTGAGAGGATCAATGATGAACTCTCGGAAGATGGAAACGAATACGCAAATCCCAGGAACCTTGTCGCCGGTACGATCTCATTGGATAAAAGCAACGTAGCTGTCGTGAAGGATCGCGCAGTTACATTCAACGCGTTTACGCTGGTTCATCTGGATTCCCCGCTGGTTTCCTGGGGAGCCAGACTGGATTTCCTTGACAAACTGGGATTCATTACCGTGGAAAGAGAACGCACGGAGGCGGAAAAGCTGCCGTCGGCAATAGAGCGATGGACCCAAAAGGTGGAGAGCAACAAAATGCGGATCCCCGTGGATGGGCTGGTGATTAACTACGATGACACCGACTATGCCGCAACGGGGAGCGTTACGGGCCATCATGCCACCAGAGCCGGACTTGCCTATAAATGGGCGGATGTTTCCGCGACAACCACGCTGAAAGAGATCGAGTGGTCATGCTCCGTGTCAACGATCACCCCGGTCGCGATTTTTGATCCGGTTTTTCTGGAGGGAACGACGGTTTCCAGAGCGTCCCTCTGTAATATCAGCGAACTGAAGCGGCTCGGGATCGGCGAGAACGGAAAAACCGTAATCGAGATTATCAAAGCGAACAAAATCATACCGAAGTGCGTTCGTGTAATAAAAAAAGAGGGAGCCTATTCAGTCCCGTCTGAATGCCCTGTTTGCCACGCGCCTACCGAACAAGTGCAAAACAGTAAAAGCGGAACGATCACTCTGAGATGCACGAATTCCGAATGCCCCGCGAAACACCTGAAACGATTTGTGCGCTTTGTCAGCAAAGAGGGCATGGACATCGACGGCCTGTCAACCGAGCGGCTGAAGGTCTTTATCAACAAGGGCTTTTTGGAGGTCTTTTCGGATATCTATCGTTTGCATGCGCATCGGAACGAGATCATCGAGCTCGATGGGTTTGGCGGGAAATCGTGCGAGAACCTGTTGGCCGCCATAGAAGCAAGCAAACATACTACGCCGGCAAAATTCATCTATTCGTTGAGCATTCCGCTGATCGGAATCGATGCGGCGACGAAAATCATCAATACCCTTGGCAGCGCTGCGTTCTATGCGCGAGTGGAGCAGGGCGCCTCTTTTGAGGACGTCGATGGAATCGGCGCGGAAAAGTCGAACGCGATCCAAACGTGGTTCCGCAGCGCATCCAATCGAACCGTATATGAAGCGCTCAAAGAGATCCTGGAGATCGAAGAAGCCGAGCCGGCGGCAGCCGGCGGCAGATGCAGCGGACTGAGCTTTGTGGTCACGGGAGAAGTCTCGGGCCCCTTCAAAAACCGGGACGCGCTGAAAAAATACGTACAGCAGGAAGGCGGTACGGTAAAGGGGAGCGTGTCTGCAAAGACAGACTATCTGATCAATAACAATATCAACTCAAACTCAGGAAAGAATCAAGACGCCAAGAAGTATGGAATAAAAATTATTTCCGTGGATGAGTTTATCAGGTTGTTCGGACAGCCGCAGTAAGCGATTCCGGTTGTGGGCGCAACGCGGCAAACGCGCCGCGGGAGCCGGAAAACGCGCCGCGGGAGCCGGAAAACACGCCGTAGGAGTCCTCGATGAGGGCGCCTGCGGCGTGTTTGCTGATTATACTGCCGGATTCATATTCGTATCACGCGTCTGATTTGGGGTCGGTACGCTGCGCATCCTCTGCAAACGCCTGCGGCTGCTGCAGCCTGTCGTGCAGCGCGTCCGCCGCGGCCTGCACCTTCAGGCCGATGATCACCTGGACGCAGTTTTTCCCGGGTCTGATGACGCCCTTGGCCCCTGCGGCTTTCAGCGCCTTTTCGTCGGCCAGACCGGGATCCTTTTCCAAAGATTTCGTTGATTTTTCCCGCTGGATTTGGTATCATTTTTTCAGAAGCGCGGGAGGAGGCGGTCCGATGTTCGGGAATCTGGAGCAGGAGCAGGTCTACACGCTCTCGATCCTGCTGCCGCTGTTGATCACGCTCGCCGGGCTGGGCTTTGCGGTGGCGGTCGACAAGTTTTTCTCCAGGAAGCAAAAGCGCGTTTTTTGTCAGATTATTTTGCTGGTGCTCCTGCTGGCCGCCCAGAATTATCTGGAGCTGCGTGCGACGGACCTGAAAACAGGCGACCTGCAGCGAACGGCCCTGGCGATCTTCGGCTATTGCATCCGGCCGGTCATCCTGCTGCTGTTCTTCTATCTGGTGAAACCGGGCGGCCGCTTCTGGCCCGCGTGGGTGCTGATCGGAGTCAACGCGGCACTCTATATGACGGCGCTGTTTTCCAGAGTTGTCTTCTACATCGAGGACAATCGATTTCACAGCGGCCCGCTGCATCTGACCTGTCTGCTGTTGAGTCTGATTCTGCTGGCGTGGCTGCTTTGGCTGACCGTTCAGAAATACCGGGAGCACCGGGGAAGAGACTTCGTGATCCCGCTGTTCATCGTGCCGGTGATCCTCGGCTCCATCCTGCTGGACAATCACGTGGGCAAGGCCAGGCAGCCGGTCTCGTTTCTGACGATCGCCATCGTGTGCTGCTGTATGCTGTATTACCTCTGGCTGCATCTGCAGTTTATCCGGGAGCACGAGCGGGATCTCCAGGCGCGGCAGCGGATGCAGATCATGCTTTCACAGATCCGGCCGCACTTCCTCTACAACGCCCTCGGGGCCATCGAGGGCCTCTGCGACACCGACCCGCAGGCGGCAAGGGCCGCGACGGTTCGTTTCGCGAGATACCTGCGCAACAACCTTTCCGCGGTCGAGCTGGAGAACGACATCCCTTTCACCAAAGAGCTGGAGCACACAAAGCTGTATCTGGAGCTGGAGCAGACCCGCTTCGAGGACGCGCTCAAAGTCGTGTATGAGATCGGCTGCACCGATTTCTTCCTGCCGCCGCTGACGCTGGAGCCGTTGGCGGAAAACGCGGTACGCCACGGCGTGCGGGAAAAGCCCGACGGCAGAGGCACAGTCACGATCACGACGAGAGAGCTGCCCGATGGCTATGAGATCTCGGTCAGGGACGACGGTCCCGGTTTCGACCCCAGCGTTCCGCCTGACGACGGAAAGGAGCACATCGGCATCGCAAACGTCCGGGAGCGCCTGCAAAACCGCGGCGGAAGCCTGACGATCACATCTGAGACCGGGAGGGGAACCGTCGCGACGATCCGGATCCCGAAGGAAGGGGTATAATATGCTGATTTTTGCTGTCGACGACGAGCCGAAGCAGCTTCAGAACCTGCACAACGCCATTGCCGGGGCCGAGCCCGGAGCGGTGATCCGGGACTTCCTTCTGGGCTCCACCGCCCTTGACGCGGTGAAAAACGAGGCGCTGCGGCCTGACGTGGTCTTCTCCGATATCCGGATGCCGGGCGTGAGCGGGCTGGAGTTGGCGGTGCAGATGAAGATCCTGTCTCCGGACACGCGGATCGTCTTTGTCACCGGCTACGAGGAATACGCCCTGGAAGCCTATCGCCGCCACATCAGCGGCTACGTCCTCAAGCCCGTGGACGCGGCGCAAATCCGCGAAGAGCTGGACGCGATGCCGCACGTCAGGCCCGCGCTCCAGAAGCTCCGGGTTCAGTGCTTCGGCTACTTCGAAGTCTACTGGCAGGAGAAGCCGCTGCACTTTCAGCGCATGCAGACCAAGGAGCTCTTCGCCTACCTGATCAGCAGAGAAGGCGCCGCCTGCACGAACGAGCAGATCTCCACCGCACTCTGGGAGGATGAATGGGATCTGCACGTCACGCTGCCGCGCATCCGCGTGCTGCTCAGCGACCTGCGCCAGACGCTCAAGGGCATCGGAATGGAGGGCGTGCTGATCCGCAAGCGCGGCTGGATGGCCGTGGATCGGAGTCGGATCGACTGCGACTATTACCGCCTCCACGACGGCGACATCGCGGCCCTCAACAGCTTCCGCGGCCAGTTCATGCACCAGTACTCCTGGGCGGAGCTCACCGCGGGAGAATTGGATTGTCGTCTTCTGGATCATTATCTGCAATAAAAATCGCCGCAAGGCGGTTTTTATTGTTTTTTTGTTACGTTTCTGTGCGTTTCTTCCTTTATAATATTATAAAAGAGCAAAATAACGAGTATGATCAAGAATTATCGTGTTCAGATTGCCCGCGGACGCGGCTCTGACGCGGATAAAGGAGGCCTACCTATGAAGAAGCGCATCATCTGTTTGCTTCTCGCGGCAGTCATGCTGTTCAGCCTTGCGCCGAACCGGGTCCTGACCGCTTCTGCGGCGGCGATCACGCTGCCGGAGACGGAGCTGCCTGCGGAGGTCCTGGCAAGCGACGTGTTCTACCTGGCCAGCGCCAGAGCTTCGGTGCGAGAGGAGGAATCCGGCGGCTATCTGCTGCGCGTCGGCAGAGGCGGCAGCGCTGAGAGCGAAAGCGCTGTGCTGGTCAAGATCTCCGACGTGACAGCCAGCTACGGCAGGGACTATACCGTCTCCGTGCCGGACGGCTCCGCTGAGCTCAGCGTCCCGGAGGAAAATCCCTCCCTGATGGATCGGATCCTGGGCCAGCCCTTCACCGTAACGGATCTCAAGGACGAGGAAGAGGCGGAGGCTGCCATCGCGGAGGATCCGGAGGCCCAAACCGCGGCAGTGGAGGGACTGAAGTCCGTCCTGGGGTATCTGCAGGACGCCGCCGGACTTGGAGATGACACGGCCGCGGCGGATCTGAGCCCCCTCGAGCAGGCCCGGAATCTCTATACCGGCGTGGAGGCCGGCACGCAGTCGGTCACCACCACCCAGGACATGATGCAGCAGATCCAGAGCCTTGCCAACGTCATGACCACCGTCGTTCCCGGCGCGGACCTGACGCTGCGCTTCGCCCCCGGCGAGACGGAGAAGTACCTTGTGATCACCCCGGAGGACAACCGGGAAGGGGACGGAGACCGGTATTTCTACGTGATCCTCTCCGAGACCTCCGGCACCACTACCAACAGCGCCCTCTCTACCTGCGCCGTCACGATCTGTGACGACGAGGAGCAAAAGCCCTCCGTACTCTCCTTCTCCGCGCCCAGCTTCTCCGAGATCAAGGACGGCATGGTCACGGTGACGATCCGGCGCGAAGGTGCGCTGAATACCGTGGTGACCGCGAGGATCCGGTCCACGGGCGGCACTGCCCAGGCCGGGCGGGACTACTCCGCCATCGACCGGGAGATCCTGCTTCCCTTCGGCGTTTCGGAATATCCCGTGGAGATCCCGGTCTGCACCGAGTATTTTGACGGGGAAGCCGGCTTTACGCTGGAGCTGGAGGCCAAGGAAGGCTGCACGGTGGAAGGAACCGTGACCGCAGAGGTCACCCTGCAGGGGGAAGGCTCCACGCGGTCAGGCGAGGCCGCGCCGATCCTCCGGAGCGAGGTCGGCCAGACCCTGACCACCGTCCGCACCGACACGGAGATCTCCGTCATCAACAAATGGGACGCCGGCAACGAGGACAACGATTTCTCGGGCACCAACGCCTATGACTCCACCACGGATAGCTGGCTCATGCAGTGGAAGGGGAATAAAAAGGGCGGAACCGTCGGCGCGATCTGGCAGCTCACCGACGAGGAGGACCCCTTCTGGTATTCCGGCGTTCGCGTCAACTGGGAGCACGAAGGCTCCGACGCCTCGATCATTGCCACGGTCTTCGGCGATCATCTCCACTATTTTCGCACGGAGTATACAAATGGCACGGAATTTTACCCGACGATCGTGGACTACCTGAAGGCCTGGGGCGACCGCGGCAAATTGATCGAAAGCGACGGTATGCAGGTCTACAGCTATCGCGCGAAGCTGGCCTTCGGATCCACCGTCGTGGATCTGTATCCCAGCAATCACGTGCACGAAACCGCGATGGAAGAGTACTGGTCCGGAACCTTGATGACGGATCTGGAGGCAGTCGCCTATGTCGCCTTCTACAACAGCGGAAACAGCAAAGAGTCCGACAAGCTCTACATCAAGAGCCTGACGCCGATCCTGCGGCCCTTCCAGGTGTCTCTGATCAGCCCGGACGACATGAGCTTCCTCCAGGCGGACGGCAGCTACCGCAGCGACGGCGGCGTGGCGAACGCGGTCTCCATCAAGGACAGCGTGAACGGCAAGCTGGTGGCCTTCCTGGACGACAGCGTCACCGTGCTGCAGCCCGCCGCGTCGAACACAGCCCGCTACGCGGCGCTGACCGGTCTGACCTACTACCCCGGCGGCGACAGCTATAAATCCTTTCCGCTGACAGCGACTTCGAACCAGGGCAACGACGGCTCCGCCAACCTGACCGTGACGCTGGACAAGGACATGCTCCGCAGCATGTTCAGCCTCGGCGTATCGAAACCGTTGTTTATCAAGAACCAGGCCCTGCTGAGCATCTATCAGGACACGAACCCCGCGTTCTACACCGGCTCCTACAACTGGAACTGTCCCACCTACGGCGTGATCTGTCTCAAGCCGCAGTTTGAATACATCAACGCCCAGGTGACCCTGGAAAACCCCTATGAGTTCCCGATCTCCGTGACTGTCAGCGGCACGGACTACTGGCTGGAGCCGAACGACTCCGTCCAAATGGAGGGCATCCATCTGGGTGACACCCTGGCGGTCAGCGACCTGAAGCTGTATCCGGACGAGGAGGAGCTGTACTGCGGCGTCGGCGTGAACGTGGAATACTTCTACGACACGGCCGGCGGCGGATACCGGGAGGAGCTGAAGCGCTTCAACGACAACAGCATGATCTACATCGGCAGCGGCAAGGATCACCGGCTGGACTGCCGCGAGGTCGTAATCCGCCCCAGCGTGACCTCCGCCGACACCAAAATCGTGATCCGCGTCAAAACAGACGAGCTCGGCAATTTTGACCCCGATGGCTTCCTGACCGCGGCCGGCGTCGAAAACGGCGAATACACCGAGTTCCTCTATGCCGCCGGCGGTCAGGTTGTGAACGGAAAGATCTACCCGCTGACGGCGACCCCGGTCGATGCGGACGACGTCTGCGTTTGGACGGTCTACGGCGGCAAGCGCTACGTGGGCAATACCTTCCTGTATGAGGGCGGAAACATCGAGGATCCCGCCCAGAACATCGTCACCCTGAGCACGGCGCCCGGCGTTTCGGAAATGAAGATCGTCGGCACGCTGAACTACATGACCTATAACCTTTCCACCCTGGACGGCGGCGACGCCGACCTCACCCGTCCGGCCTCCGGCGCGGCGGTCATGGCGGGCTCCATGTACGGCATCGTGGCCGACGACGGCACCATCGAGACCACGTCCATGAAGGTGCCGGCGAATCCCCAGAGCTACCGGGTCCGCTGCCTGGTTTCGGCAAACGGCACCAACGTGATCAAAGACATCTTCCTGCCCTCCGGCGGCACCCAGATCGACATCTCCACCACCTTCCCCTCCGGCCTGAGCCCGGTTCTTTCGGATATCTTCCAGGATGTGAAGGTCACCGCCGCCAATGCCGGCGTGGACGGGCTGATCCCCATCGGCAGCAATCTGGAATCCGCCAGCGTCGACGTGAGCTTCAAGCCCATGGCCTACGTCAGCCATATCGCGGACGGCAGCGGCGGCTTCTGGGACCGGGTATTCTACGAGACCCCGCTGAAGGCGGAGTTTGTCATCCTCGACCAGAGCGGCAGACTGCGGTATACCTGTCCCGTCAACAACAGCCCGTCGATCAATTACAGGACCGGCGAATATACCTTCCACTGCCAGATCCCCTTCCTCCTGACCAACGAGCGGGAGGAGAACGGAGAGACCATCGAAGAGATCCTCTACTGCGCCGAGGCCGGCGACCGCATCTTCGTCCGTCTGACCACGGACCTTCTGCGGCAGGCGGCGGATCTGGATCTGCCCCAGGAGGTGCTGGAAGAGCTGAACCAGTCCGACGAGGACAAGACCCTGACGCAGCAGCACTCGACGATCTATACCTACTCCGAGGTCTATACCGGCCTGACCTTCTACGCGCCTCCCACCTATACCGTACCGATCAAGCAGGGCCTGAGCCAGCCCATCAAGGTGACCTACACCGAGCTGCCCTTCCTGGGCAACGTGGGCAAGAACCTGAACTTCCCCTTTGTCAACGTGGGCTGGATGCCCATCGAGCAGGGCTATCGGATGTACATCGGCGTTTCTCCGGTCAACATCTACGAGCTGAAGCAGGACTCTCCGATCATCTCCAAATTCGTGGCGGATGACGGCAACAACTGGGGCGCTCTGTTCTCCATGAAGCACCCCTTTGCGAGCTTTTCCGACAGCCTGAAGGCCGTATACAATCAGGCCTTCAAGAACATCCCAGAGGGCATCCAGGACGTTTCCAGCCTGGGTAAGCCGCAGTGGAAATTCAATATGTATATCGGCGTCTACTTTGACTTCTGGACGCCGCAGGCCTTGAACGACGCGGGAGATG
>CAMUYE010000065.1 GCA_947164825.1 uncultured Clostridia bacterium | reverse complement strand
TGCCCAGGGTCAGCCAGAGGAAGCTCATGGCCTCCGCCCGGGTCACGGTGTCCTTGGGCGCGAAGGTCGTGGGCGTCTTGCCCGAGGTGATGTGGTTGAAATAGGCCCAGTCAATAGGCGCGTGGGCCCAGTTCCCCTCGGCGGGCATGTCCTCGAAGATCACGCTCGCGCAGCGTATATCCTCCTTGGTCTCGCTGCAGCGGGCGCAGGTGTAGAGCGCCGTCCCGTGTCCCGTCTCCGGGTCCTCCGTCAGGGTCTCGGTGTAGGTCCAGAGATGGCCCAGGGCGGGGATCGCCTCGTCCCGGGTCTGCTGACAGCGAGCGCAGGTGTAGCGCAGGACGCCCTCGGTCACACAGTCCGGCTCCTCGGCGGTCTCGCCCCCGTTCCAGGCGTGGCCCAGGGCGGGGATGGTCTCCTCCGCCCCGGCAGTCCCGCAGACGGTACAGGCATAGCGCAGGAGACCGGGCTCCGTGCAGGTAGCCGGGGTCACGACGGTTCCGTCGTCCCAGGTGTGGACGCCGGTGGGGTCGATGTCCTCCGTGGCGGCGTCGCCGCAGACCCGGCAGGTGTAGGTCTTCGTGCCCTTATCCACACAGGTGGGCTCCTGGGTGACGGTCCCCTTGTCGTAGGCGTGAATCCAATCGCACTTCTTATAGCCCGTCATGCCCAGGTCCGCCAGAGCAAAGTCGTTCTCGTTGATGACGGCCCGGGTGTATTCCAGAACTCCGGGGAGGAAGTTGTTCAGAATTTCCAGCATGACGGACTTATAGGCGGTGTTGCCGGTAAAGCCCCGGTCGAAGCTGCTGATGGTCCCTTCCTTATAGCTGGCCGGGAGGACGATAGTGCCCTTGGTGTCGTTGGCGCTGTTGGCCGCGTCATAGACCTCCACGAAGGCGTTGTAGGAGGGAGAGGGATTGCTGGAGATCTTCCAGGTGACCTCCCAGCTCAGGTAGTTGTCGTCATTGGCGTAATAGACGATGGAGTTTTGGATGTACTTTGTCTGCTCCAGGTAGTTGATCGCAAAATAGAAGCTGCCGGAGCCGTTGCTGCCAATCTGAAAGCCGTTGTACCAGACCTGATCCTCGCTGCTGTAGCTGCCCTCCATGGCGATGCTCTTCAGGTAGGCGTGGACGTCCTTGCCGGAGGCGGCGTGGACCGGGAGGCTAAAGACGCTGAATACCAGAACCAGCGCCAGGGCCAAGGTGAGAATGCGTTTTTTCATGTTTGATTGATCCTTTCTTTTTTGTATGGTATTCAGAGATCGTTTGTCGAAAATGATGAAACCGTATGAACCTGTGTTCAGGAGCCGTCGGTCACCTTGATGGGGAGGGTGAAGATCACCTCGCCGTGAAATTCGCAGATCAGGGTCGTCTCGCCGACGGCGACGCCCTTGACCGGGAACCAGTTCTCGTATCGGTTATTTGCGTATCCGCGGCGTTGAGAAGGCGTCGTATCCACCACGGCGACAGCGGGATCCTCGGTATACAGGACCGGCAGCTCGCTTCCGATCATCCCCACGAAGAGCTCGAAGCTCCTGCCGGCGCGCATCGTCCTCGGCGAGATATGCGCTCCCGCGTACCAGTACAGCACCTGATTCGGGGCGTCCGGGGGGAGCAGGTCCTCCGAGGAGTCGTAGAGATCGCGCACATATTCCGTGGCGTGGACCCGGTAGGTCTCACAGATCTCCCCGTTCAGCTTGACGTAGATATTGGCATCGCCGGGTCCGACGATGGCCGCCGTCAGGGAATAGGAGCGCTTCGGCCAGTAACCGCCGGAGCCGCTCTGCAGCTGCGGGAGGCTGACGACGTCGGGATTGTCCGTCACGATCTCCGGCGGCACGGTCCCCGTCACGGTCACGTCGAAGTAATAGCTCGCGCCGACGATGCAGCCTCCCAGGGGGCGGCTGTTCTCGCCGTTTCTTGTATGTTGGGCGAGATAGGTGTGATTGTAGGCGGAGGCAGGCTCCGTCACGACCACTGTTGTGGAATACACCGTCACGCCGTTCAGCTTGCAGAAAACCCGGGCGGTGCCGGCGCCGCGGGGCGTAACATAGAACATGTGTTCCATGACGCCCTCCGGCGGCTTGTAAGCCGTGGTCTCACCGGTATACCTGCCCCACCAGCTCACGTCCACCACGTCAGGTCTGTCGGTCGTCAGCTCCGGTTTGGCGTCTCCTTTCACCGAGACCACCAGTTTTCTGCCGCGCAGCTCTGTTTCCGGATCGACCTCCCATAGAGATCCAACCTCCGTGTAGACGTAATTATGATTCGACTGCCAGCGCCAGCCCAGGATCTCGGAGGGCTCGGTGGGCTCCGTGGTCGGCTCCTCCGTGGGGTCAGGGCCGGTGGGGTCGTTGGGATGGCCGCTGGGGTCAGCGGCCACTACGGGATCCGTGGTGTCCGCGGGATCGGTGGGGTCGGTGGGCTCCGTGGTGTCCTCCGGCTCGGTGGTCACGGGGGTGAGGTCTTCTTCGGTGTCGGCCTCGGTGTTGATCTCTTCCGTGTCGAGGGTGGGGTCCTCGGTCAGGTCCTCGGCGGAGTCCGCGTGGAGCTTGAGCTCCAGGGTCTCCGTGGGGGGCCGGTAGTCGCCGTAGTTGACCTGATTCTGATACCAGCGGAAGCCCGCCGCGCCGCCGCCGATGACGCCGGCGGCGACGACGCCCAGGACGAGCTTGCCCAGGGCAGTCTCGAAGAAGCGGCGGCCCACCTGGACCGCGGCGGCCTCCGCGGCGGGGGCGGCGGCCCCGGCGGCAGCGGAGACCGTGGAGACGGTCTGGACGGCGGCGCCGGATCCGGTCAGGGCCCCGGAGAGGATCTTCGACCCCGCCTCGGCGGCGGGAGCCTGCTTCTTCAGCAGGGCCACCAGGAAGGGCAGGGGCGTGAGGCCGTAGAGCTTGACGCCCTTCTCCTCCAGGCGCTTGACGGCGGCCTCGATCTTCTTCCGGCTGCGGAAGAGCTGGGTTTTGACGGTGCCCGGGCTGACGCCCAGGTCCGCGGCGATCTTCCCCACGGGAAGCTGTTCATAGTAATACATGCCCACCAGCATCCGCTGGCCTACGGTGAGGCCGTCCAGGATCTCCCGGACGTAGTCGGCGGTCTCCTGCCGCTCCAGGCGGAACTCCGGGGAGGCCTCGGGGCTCAGATCGGCGACCTCGGGGATCTCCGCGCCGTCCTCGGTCTCCAGCTCGGTGAAGAGGACCGGGGTCTGCTTGCGAAGGACGGAGCGGGTGCGGTTGACGGCAATGCTGCGCAGCCAGGGGCTGAATTTGGCGGGGTCCTCCAGCTGATCCAGATGGGTGAAGGCAAAGACGTAGGCGTCCTGCTGGACGTCCAGGGCCGTCTCCTCGCTGCGTACCATAGACCGGATGGTGCGGTAGACCTCCTGGCTGGTGGCTTCGTAGAGGGCGGTATAGGCGCTCTGATCCCCATTCCTGGCCAGCCCGACCAGCTCCGCCAGGCGCTCCGGCGTGACGTTCTGTTTTTCTTTCATGCGTTGGCACCTCCTGAACGGAGTTTCGTCTGGCCGCCCTGCCGGTCGGCGGGCGGGAAGGCCGCAATCTGCACGCGGCGCAGGATCGCCGCCAGCTGCGCCTCGGTTTTCTCCGGCGGGAGCCGGTAGGATTCGATCACCCTGCGGTAGCATTGGAAGAAGGAAAGGTCTTCGATGGGAACCACCCCCGTTTCACTGTTCTGTCTGTTAGACGCGGCGGGAAGCGAAACGGTTGACAGGTTCTCCGTTTTTTTCGATTTATATTTTATTCGTTTTTTCGGAGTCCGTCAAGAGGGCTTGACAGGGCGCGGCGCGGCGGTGTATGATAAACACAAATGTACGCGTCCGTAGGGGCGGCTCACATCCGCCGCAGGCGGATGAGCCGCCCGGTTCGCGGAGCGAACGATCGCCCGGAGGGCGATCCGGGTGCGCTGCGAATGGAGAACGGCGTCGAAATCAGGCGGTTCGGGTTCGAGACGTGGGTGGATTTGCCTGCGGCAAATTGTCCGCTGCGCGGACCGGGACGCTCACCCCTGCGGGGTAAGAGCGTCCCCTACGGGGCGCGGCGGTCGTCGGGGGTGCGGGGCGTCGAAGGCGCCGTCCCTGCGGGGGGCGGACGGCAGGGTGCCGTCCATATGGAATGGAGGAGCTATGGCTCGATTATTTGACTCGGTGCGGTATCTGAAGGGCGTGGGGGAGGCGCGGGCGAAGACCTTTGCCTCCCTCGGGATCAGCACGCTCTACGACCTGATCTCCTACTTCCCCCGGGCCTACGAGGACCGGAGCAAGATCCTGCCCATCGCCGAGCTCCAGGCCGACGAGCCCGCCTGCTTCCGGGCCTTTGTGACCTCGACGCCCCGTACCCACCACATCCGCAAGGGCCTGGATCTGACCAAGCTCACCGTGGCCGACGAGACGGCCCGGCTGAATCTGACCTTCTTCAACCAGAGCTACGTGGCGGACAACCTGGAATACAGCCGGGAGTACTATTTCTACGGGACCCTGACGGGGGATTACCTGGGCTACCAGATGACGAACCCCATCTTCGAGCCCGTGGAGAAGCCGGGGGTCCTGACCCGCCGGATCATGCCCATCTACCCGCTGACCGCGGGGCTCCACAACAATCTGATCTCCCGGACGGTGCGGCAGGCCCTGGACGCCTGTCTGGAGGAGCTGCCGGAGCTCCTGCCCGAAGAGCTGCGGAGCCGGTACGGGCTCTGCGACGCGGCGACGGCCTACCGGGAGATCCACGCGCCCTCCTCCTTTGAGGCCCTGGCCAAGGCCAGGCACCGGCTGATCTTCGAGGAGTTCTTCATCTTCTCCGTGGGCCTGTCCCTGCTCCGGGCGGGGCGGGACCAGAAGACCCGGCCCGGCTTCACGCTGCCGGATCTGCGGGAATTCGAGGCCGCCCTCCCCTTCCGGCTCACGGGAGCCCAAAAGCGGGTCATCGGGGAGATCGCCGCCGACCTGGAAAGCGGCCGGGTGATGAACCGGCTGGTCCAGGGCGACGTGGGCAGCGGCAAAACCGCCGTGGCGGCGGCCGCCGCCTGGATCACCGCCCGGAACGGTCAGCAGGCGGCCCTCATGGCCCCCACGGAGATTTTGGCGGAGCAGCACGCCCGGGGACTGGAGCCCCTGCTGGCGCCGCTGGGAGTCCGGGTTGCCCTGCTGACGGGCTCCATGACCCCCGCCCAGAAAAAGAACGCCCGGGCCGCCATCGCGGCCCACGAGGCGGACCTGATCGTGGGCACCCACGCCCTGATCTCCGAGGCCACGAGCTTCTCCGACCTGGGTCTGGTGGTGGCCGACGAACAGCACCGCTTCGGCGTGGCTCAGCGGGCCGCCCTGGCGGAAAAGGGACAGGATCCCCATCTGCTGGTTATGTCCGCCACCCCCATCCCCCGGACCCTGGCCCTGATCCTCTACGGGGATCTGGATCTCTCCGTCATCGACGAGCTGCCCCCGGGCCGCCAGAGCATCGACACCTTTCTGGTGGGCGAGGACAAGCGGGCCCGGATCAACGCCTTCATCCGCAAGCAGGCCGCCGCCGGCCACCAGGTCTACATCGTCTGCCCCGCCATCGAGGAGGGGGAGGACGAGAGCCTCCGCTCCGCCGAGAGCTGGGCCGAAACCCTGCAGCAGGCGGTCTTCCCGGATCTTCGGGTGGCCCTGCTCCACGGCAAAATGAAACCCGCCCAGAAGGAGGAGACCATGGCGGCCTTCGCCCGGGGCGAGTACGATATCTTAGTGGCGACCACGGTCATCGAGGTGGGCGTGGACGTGCCCAACGCCACGCTGATGGTGGTGGAGAACGCGGACCGCTTCGGTCTGAGCCAGCTCCACCAGCTCCGGGGCCGGGTGGGCCGGGGCGGAGACAAGTCCTACTGCGTCCTCTTCACGGCGAACCGGAACCCGGAGACCATCAAGCGGCTGAAGGCCCTGTGCAAGACCAACGACGGCTTTGAGATCAGCCGGGAGGACCTGGCCCTCCGGGGCCCCGGCGACTTCTTCGGCACCCGCCAGCACGGCCTGCCCGCCTTCAAGGTGGGAAGCCTGGAGCTGGACATGCAGACCCTCCAGGACGCCCAGACCGCCGCCGCCGAGTTCGTGACCTCCGAGGAGCTGCCCCAGCGCCCCGAGTACCAGCCGCTCATGGAGCGCATCAAGGCGCTGTTTGCTACGACCGATTCGTAAGACGTAAAAGAGTAAGTAACAGGTAATAAGTAAGAAGTAATAGGTGCCGATACGGTCACTTATTACTTCTTACTTCTTACTTATTACTTCTTCCTTCTTACTTTACTCCGCCCGGAAGAGGAGGGCGGTATGGGCGGGAACGGTCAGGGCAATCGCGTGTTCGTCCAGGGGGCGCCATGTGATCGTTGTGCCGAAGACGTCATAATCGGCGGCGGGGCGGGAGGCGCCGATCGCGCCCAGGGGGAGGCGGATCTCCTCTTGTTCGGCTCCGGCGTTGAAGACGAAGACGAAGGCTTCCGGGAGCGGCGAACAAGCGATGCTTGTCCCTACATTCGCTTTATCGGTCCGTTCCTCGGTGAAGCGGGCCATGGAGAGGACGCGGCCTTCGGTGCAGAGGAAGCACATGCCGCCCCGGGAGAGGGCGGGGTGCTCCGCTTTCATGCGCATCAGGGTCCGGTAGAAGCGGAAGCGCTCGGTTTGCTCAAAGCCCGAGTCCCAGGGCATGGGCCAGCGGCAGCCCTCGTTGGAGGGCGGGCGGCCCCCGATGGCGGCCTCGTCGCCGTAGTAGACGCTGGCGGCCCCGGGGAGCATGAACTGGAAAATCACCGCACCCCGATAGTCGCCGGGGTCCAGGTCCGGGTCGTTGTGCAGGCGGCTGATGTCGTGGGAGTCGATGAGGTTGAACTGGTTTTCCTGGAGGGCCCAGGGAAGCCGGGACAGGTGCTGAAGCACCCGGGTCTTCACGTCGGCGGCGGGCAGCTCCCGGCGCAGGACCCGAATCTCCGGGCAGCGGGCCAGGAAGTGGTCCGGCTGGCCCAGGAACTCCCGGATCACCCGGGCGCAGCCGAAGTAGTTCATGGGAGAGTCCCACTCGTCCCCCTGGAGGTACTGGGCGCAGTCGCCCCAGTCCTCGGCCAGGATATAGGCCCGGGGGTTCTCCTCCCGGATGGCCTTTCGGATCTCGGGCCAGAGCTCGTGGGCCAGTTGGATCTCGTCGTTCCGGGCGAAGACGTCCGCCACGTCGAAGCGCCAGCCGTCGATGGACCAGGGAGCCCGGAGCCACTTGCGAAGCACCGCCTCCGGGCCCTTGTAGGTGATCTCCCGCAGGGCCTCGGAGGTATAGTTCAGGACCGGAAGACCCGGCAGGCCGAACCAGCCCTTGTAGCTATTGTCGGAATTGAAGAAGTAGAAGCTCCGCTCCGGACTGTCGGGATTGTGGTAAGCCCCGACGGAGGCCGGGAACCAGGCGCAGTCCCGGTTGAACCACCTGTGGGACGCGCCGGTGTGGTTGATGGAGATGTCCAGGATCAGCTTCATCCCGTTCTCGTGGAGGGCCCGGCTCAGCTCCGCCAGGGCCTCGTCCCCGCCGAAATGGGGATCCACGTGGAAGTAGTCGATGCAGTCGTATTTGTGGACCGAGGGGGCCGTAAAGATGGGGTTCAGGTAGAGGGCCGTGACGCCCAGGTCCTTCAGGTAGGGGATCTTCTCCCGGATGCCCCGGAGGTCGCCGCCGTAGAAGTCCAGGCAATGGGCCTCGGGATACTCCGCCGCGGGGGTATCCCAGGGCTCGACCTTGACGGCGGGGTGGCCGTCCACGGCGTATTCGCCGGTTTGGACGTCGTTGGCGGGATCGCCGTTGCAAAAGCGCTCCGGGAAGATCTGGTAGAAGACCGCCTCCCGGACCCAGGTCGGCTGTACGTAGTCCGTCAGCAGGACGAAGTCGGCGCTCTGGTCCGGCAGACAGGTCGAGACGCCCCGCTGGGTATAGAAATACACGGCGTCGTCGGTGATCAGGTAGAACTGGTACTGCATCCGGCGCTCGGACATGCGCAGCTCCGCCTCCCACCAGACCAGGCCCCGGTCCCGCCGAACGGACCGGGCGGGGATCATGGTATCGGCTCCGTTGGGCACTGTCCGCAGAATCACGGCCTTCACCGGGGCGTCGTCGTAGAAACGCACCCGGACGCGCACCGTCTCCCCCAGGGCCGGGGCGGGGTTGGAGACGAAGTCAGCGCTGCCGTCAGAATAGACGCTTTCAAGCCATTGAGGAAGCATAGGCGGTCCTCCTTTTCAAGGGAACACAGGGAACTGTCGCCTGTGGTCCTGCGGATATTATCGAAAAAGGCACTTGCTTTCGCAAGTGCCTTTTTCTGGTACGCCGGAAGGGACTCGAACCCCCGACCTACTGGTTCGTAGCCAGTCACTCTATCCAACTGAGCTACCGGCGCATACCACGCTCTCTTGGAGCGCTTAGATATGTTAACACATCAACGCGAAAAATGCAAGCATTATTTTTGAAAAACAGAAAATTTTTTACGGGTTCACCACGTTTTGGGGGCTGCCCGCCAGAAAGGCCCGGGCGTTGGCGGCGCTGCAGTCCATGATGCGCCGGCGGCTCTCCTTCGGGGCCCAGGAGATGTGGGGGGTGAGGATGCAGTTTTTCGCGGTCAGAAGGGGGTTGTCCGGGCGGATGGGCTCCGTGGAGACCACGTCCAGCCCCGCGGCCGCCAGCTTGCCGCTGTTGAGCGCGTCGGCCAGGTCCCGCTCGTTGACGAGCTGGCCCCGGGCGTTGTTGATGAGGATGGCTCCGTCCTTCATTTTGGCGATGGTTTCGGCGTTGATCATGCCCGTATTCTCCGGGGTCAGATTGCAGTGGAGGGAGATCACGTCAGCCCGGGACCAGAGCTCGTCCAGGCTCACATATTCGGCGATCTCCCTGCCCTCGGCGCAGGGGCAGGGATCGCAGGCCAGGACCTCCATGCCCAGGGCCCGGGCGATCCGGCCCTCCTGGCGGCCGATGCGGCCGAAGCCGATGATCCCCAGGGTCTTCCCCTCCAGCTCGATGAGGGGATAGTCCCAGTAGCACCAGTCGGCGCTTTTCGCCCAGTTTCCGGCGTGGACGCTGTCGCTGTGGCGGCCGATGTGATGGCAGATCTCCAGGAGCAGCGCGATGGAAAACTGGCTGACGGAGGCCGTGCCGTAGGCCGGGACGTTGCAGACGGGGATCCCCCGCTCCCGGGCGCAGGCCACGTCCACCACGTTATAGCCCGTAGCCAGAACGCCGATGAAGCGGATGGACGGGCAGGCCTCCAGCACCGTCCGCGGCAGGGGCGTTTTATTGGTGAAGACCAGCTCCGCGTCCCCGATCCGCTCGATGGCGGCCCGGGGATCGTTGGGGTCCGTGCGGTCCCAGACCGTCAGCTCCCCCAGGGCTTCCAGCGGCGCCCAGCTCAGATCGCCGGGGTTTTCCGTATATCCGTCCAGGACGACGAGCTTCATGGTCTTTCCTCCTTAGTTTGCAATTCTTCAGGTGCTTCTGCTTTTTCAACCTTTGTGACAACGGAGCGAGGCAATAGGCACTAGGCATCAGGCATCAGGCACCGCTCATTTGTTATTTATCCTTGGTACTCTGTTCCCCGTTCGGAACGTTTGCGGTAAAAAAGATAATATTTTGGGTACAGCGTATGAACGGGCTCCATCGAAATGGTTTGCATAAACATAACAGGCGGTGTCTGATGTCTGATGCCTGATCCCTGATGCCTCGAAGAGAACAAGCGTTTGATGAAACAGAACAGGTTATTGACCTGAGGCCGTCGGGGCCTTCAAAATCTGCCGGATGATCCCGCGCCGGGTTCCGGCGGGCAGGGCGTTCATCAGAAGAAGCAGCGGGTTCCGGTTGATGGCGTATACGTCCCGGGGACGGCGAACCGTCACAGCCTTGCATACCAGCTCCGCCACCCGTTCCGGCGGAATCTTCCGGGCCTCCACCCGCTCCACGATGCGGCGGAAGCGGGCGGCGTTGGGGGCATAGTGGGCCGTGTTTGCGCAGAAAGCCTCCAGCCGCGCCGTGGACACGTCCAGCAAGCCCGTATCCACCGCCCCGGGCCGCAGGACGACGACCCGATGCCCCAGGAGCTGGAGCTCCATGCGCAGAGCGGCGGCGTATTTGTCCAGGGCGGCCTTGGTGACCGCGTAGAGGCCGGTGAAGGGCAGGGGCTCCAGGGGGGCCAGCTCACTGGTGGCGATCACAATGCGCGCCTCGGGAGCCAGGCGGGGCAGCAGGGCCCGGTTCACCCGCCAGGGGCCATAGAGGTTGACCTGGAAGATCCGGTTCCAGGCGGCCTCGTCGATCTCCACCAGGGAGTCCAGGTCGTAGAGCCCGGCCAGGTGGATCACGGCGTTGAGGCGGACGCCTTCCCGCTCCAGCGCGCGGGCGACAGCCTCCGGGTCAGCCGGATCGGAGAGATCCGCTCGCAGGAAGCGCAGGCCGGGAAGGGCGGCGGGTTCCCGCAGATCCAGGCCCCAGACGGCCCAGCCCTCCCGGAGCAGCGCCTCCGCGGCGGCCCGGCCCATACCTCCGGCGACACCGGTAATCAAGGCGGTTTTCATCGGTCTTTCTCCTCTTTCCCTGTGGTGATAGGTTGTCGGCTGCTGCGGGCGGCCGCCCTTACTTTGCGGACCGTTCGAACTGCCGGTCCAGCTGCTGGCTGAATTCCAGGGCAGCGTTGAAGCCCAGCCGCTTCTGGCGGTTGTTCATGGCGGCTACCTCCAGGATCACGGCAATGTTGCGTCCGGGGCTGACGGGAATGGTGATGCAGGGAACCTTGATCCCCAGAAGATCCACGTAGTGCTCCTCCAGACCCATGCGGTCATAGTGCTTGCCGGCCTCCCAGGGAACGATGTTCACCACCAGGTCGATGCTGGTCTCCTCCTTGACGGCGCCCATGCCGAACAGGTTGGCCACGTTGATGACGCCGATGCCCCGCAGCTCGATGTAGTTGCGGATCAGACTCGGGGCCGAGCCCACCAACTGGGAGGAGGAGGTCTTTCGGATCTCCACGGCGTCGTCGGCGATGAGCCGGTGGCCGCGCTTGAGCAGCTCCACGGCGGTCTCGGACTTGCCGATGCCGCTCTCGCCGGTGATATAGATGCCCTCGCCGTAGACCTCCATCAGAACGCCGTGGCGGGTAATCCGCGGAGCCAGGGCGCTTTTCAGATAGGTGATCAGGTTGGAGATGACGTAGGAGGTGGTCTCCTGGGCCAGGAGGATGGTGACGTTGTGCTTTTTCGCCATTTCGATGCATTCCGGATGGGGCCGCTGGCCCCGGGAGATCACGAGGGCGGGAATGTGAAAGGCGAAGAGCCGGTCGAAGATCTCCAGCCGCTTGGCGGGGCTCTGATTGTCCAGATAGGTCATTTCCACATAGCCCAAAACCTCGACGCGCAGCTTCTCAAAGTGCTCAAAGAAGCCCGTCAGCGGCAGACCGGGGCGGGAAACCTCGTCCACCTGGACCCGGATCTCCTCGAAATCGGTGGCCTGATAGGCCACGGTGAGGTTGAATTCCTCCACAAGATGCCGGAGCGGAACGCTGTAGTTGTTCATCATGCGCCTCCATGGGATCGTTATTTTGATTATTATACCAGATGCGGCGGCGTCTTTCAATGCCGACAAAAAATTTTGAAAAAATTAAAAATTCCTCTTGCTTTTTTCGCGTATATCTGTTATCATATAGCCCGATGCGCAAAACCGTATGCGAAAAGACGGAATCTCAACGATGGATTGGAGGTGCAGCTGATGGCTAAGTGCGATATTTGCGGCAAGGGCGTTACCTTCGGGATCAAGGTCTCCCACTCCCACAGACGTTCCAACAGAATGTGGAAGCCCAATGTCA
>CAMUYE010000064.1 GCA_947164825.1 uncultured Clostridia bacterium | reverse complement strand
GCCACAGGAAAAGACGATATTCTCTGGAAACCGTATCTGCAAAAGAGGCTAAGAACCGGCGGCGTCCGGAGTGGAAAACACCTAGGCAGTCATATTTGGATACCCGCAGGATTACAGTGCGGACTCAGTGGCAATCGGGTACTGTGCACAGGCAACGGTACAGCGCAGGCATGAAAAGGGAACTGCCCGTTCCGGCGACGGCGGGTTGCCTGCGGGGAAAGCCAACCCGACCTAAGCCGCAAGATTTACTCCGGGTATCGCCACCATTTCATCCTCTTCCTTACAAGCCTTCCCCCTGGGGGGAAGCTGTCATCCGGCGGCTCACGCAAGCCGGATGACGGATGAGGGGCGTATCGGAATTGAAGCTCCTTACAAGCCTTCCCCCTGGGGGGAAGCTGTCATTCGGCGGCTCACGCAAGCCGGATGACGGATGAGGGGCGTATCGAAAAAATCAAAACGTCCTCCGGAGGTTCCTCCGTGAAAGTGAAACAAGAACGAAACAACCAACGGTCTGATAAGCAGCGGAAGGCCTCGGCCTCCCGGGTCCACTGGCTGATCACCATCTTCCTCCTGGCGCTGACGATTTCAGCGGCCTTTTCCTTTTTGTCCCAAGGGCTCCTGAACGGCGCTTCGCTGTTCGGCGCCTTTGCCGTTCTTCTGGCCATTATCGCCATCGGCATCTTCTTCGACCTGCTGGGCGTGGCCGTGACCGCCGCGGAGGAAAAACCCTTCCACTCCATGGCCTCCCGCCGGGTGCCCGGCGGCGGCGAGGGGATCTGGCTGATCCGCAACGCCGGAAAGGTCTCCTCCGTCTGCTGCGACGTGGTGGGCGACATCTGCGGCGTCATTTCCGGCACCGCCGCCGCCGTGATCGCGGTGGAGACCTGGAACAGCCTGCAAAAGCCCTCCCTGCGGGTGATCCAGCTCCTGCTTTCGGCCCTGGTCGCCGCGCTGACGATCCTCGGCAAGGCCTTCTGCAAGCAGATCGCCCTGGATAATTCCACGGCCATCGTCCACGGCGCCGCCAAGATCATCTGGCGCTTCAAACATATTTTTTCAAGAAAGCAAAAGAAACAGAAATGAATGAAAAATGGATATTTCCCTCCGCGGCCGAGCTGCGGGAGATGAATGAGGAGCAGCTTCGGGCCCTCTGCGCGAAGATCCGAAGCTTCCTGATCGAAAACGTCTCCCAAACCGGAGGCCATCTGGCTTCCAACCTCGGCGTCGTGGAACTGACCGTGGCGATCCACCGGGTCTTTGATACCGCCCGGGACCGCCTGGTCTTCGACGTGGGACACCAGTCCTACGTGCATAAACTGTTGACGGGGCGCGCGGACCGTTTTCCGACCCTTCGGAAGCTGGACGGTCTTGCGGGCTTTCCCAAGCCTTCGGAGAGCGTGCACGACGCCTTTATCGCCGGTCACGCCTCCAATTCCGTTTCCGTGGCCCTGGGCATGGCCCGGGCCCGGACCCTCATGGGGGAGAACTATCACGTCATCGCTCTGATGGGCGACGGCGCCCTCACCGGCGGCCTGGCCTACGAGGGCCTCAATGACGCGGGAGAGAGCCGGGAGCCGCTGATCGTCATTCTCAACGACAACGGCATGTCCATCACCCCCAACGTGGGCGGCATGGCAAAGCACCTGTCCAACATCCGCACCAAGCCGAGCTACTTCCGCATCAAAAAGCTCTGGCGGGCCGCCACCAAGAAAAACGGCCTGGGCCGGGCCCTCTACCGGGGCGTCCACCATCTCAAAGAGGGCCTGAAAAAGCGGCTGATCAGCTCCAATATGTTCAACGACATGGGCTTTGAATACTACGGCCCCGTGGACGGCCACGACGTGGCCAAGCTGACCTGGCAGCTGGAACAGGCGAGAGATATGGGCAAGCCCGTGATCCTGCACGTCATCACCCGGAAAGGCATGGGCTACGCCCCCGCCGAAGAAAACCCGGATCTCTTCCACGGCATCGGTCCCTTTGATCCGGAAACCGGTCTGCCCCGCGCCAAGGGCAAGGCCAGCTTCTCCGCCGCCTTCGGAGAGGCCCTGGTCGCCCTGGCGAAGGAAGACAAGCGGATCTGCGCCATCACGGCCGCCATGCAGAACGGCACCGGACTGGACGGCTTTGCCGCGGCCTATCCGGAGCGCTTCGGAGACGCCGGGATCGCGGAGGGCCACGCCGTCGCCATGGCGGCAGGTCTGGCAAAACAGGGCATGCTGCCGGTGGTGGCGATCTATTCCACCTTCTTGCAGCGGGCCTTCGACATGCTGATCCATGACGTGGCGCTGCTGCAGCTCCACGTGGTCTTTGCGGTGGATCGCGCAGGTCTCGTCGGCGCGGACGGGGAGACCCACCACGGCGTTTTCGACGTGGGATATCTGCGGCAGGTACCGGGAATGCAGATCCTATGCCCGGCCAACCGGGCGGAGCTGGCGCGGATGCTGCGAAGCGCCCTTTACGACATGACCGGTCCTGTGGCGGTCCGCTATCCCAGAGGCGGCGACGGCCGGTTCACGGAGCTGACGGACGAAGCGGTCCTCAGACCCGGGCGGGATCTCACCCTCTGCGGCTACGGCGTCACGGTCAACACCCTGCTGGACGCCGCCGACGCCCTGGCCCGGGAGGGGATCGAGGCGGAGGTCCTGCGGCTCCGGCAGCTCAAACCCCTGGAGGAGAGCTGGAAGGCCTCCGTGCGGAAGACCGGAGCGCTGCTGATGGTGGAGGAATGTCCGCATCACGGCGGCGTCTTCGACGAGATGGCTGCCGATCCCGCGCTGGACGGTCTGAAAAAGCGCGTCCTCGACCTTGGCACCGGCTTTACCCAGCACGGCTCCAACGCCGAGCTCCTGGCCCGGGCCGGGCTGGACGCCGATTCGATCGCCGAGGCGGCCAAAGCGCTGCTGCGCCCGTAGCGGCGCACAGTGTGCGCCACGCCGTTCCCCGCTCGGATACATAATGCAAAATGCAAGATGCAAAATGCAAAATGGGACGGGGGACGCGGATTGCCACGGCCAGTTTGCGAACTGGCCTCGCAATGACACGCCTGTAGCGCGGGCAATCTGCCCGCAAATCAATGAATTGCGCCTTGCGGTGCATGATTTGCCCGATGGGCATGATTTGTCCGCTGGACATGATTTGCCCTGCGGGGCATAGGCGCGCAATTCAAATCATGGAGCGAAGCGAGAAATCATGGCGCAGCCAAATCATGACGCCCCGCGTCAATTCATTCGTCCCCGCCGTAGGGGCGGCCATTGGCCGTCCGCCGTTCCCCGCTCGGATACATAATGCAAAATGCAAGATGCAAAATGCAAAATGGGACGGGGGACGCGGATTGCCACGGCCAGTTTGCGAACTGGCCTCGCAATGACACGCCTGTAGCGCGGGCAATCTGCCCGCCATGCTGCGTACCGATGAGGCAACAGGCAACAGGGGATAAGTGATAAGTGACAAGTGACAAGTAACAAGTGACAAGTAACGGGTAACGGCATGAAACAAAAAGAACGCTTAGACCTATATCTGACCGAACATGGTCACGCGGAATCCCGGGCCAAGGCCCAGGCGCTGATCATGGCCGGGCTGGTCTACGTGGACGGCCAGAAGGCGGACAAGCCCGGCTTTTCCGTGGAGGAAAGCCAGCAGGTGGAAGTCCGGGGCACGGCCTGTCCCTACGTCAGCCGCGGCGGGCTGAAGCTGGAAAAGGCCCTGCGGGATTTCGGCGTGGACGTACAGGGCTTCGTCTGCTCCGACTCCGGCGCCTCCACCGGCGGCTTTACCGACTGCCTGCTTCAACAGGGGGCGGCCAAGGTCTTCGCCATCGACGTAGGCTACGGCCAGCTGGCCTGGAAGATCCGAAACGATCCCCGGGTGGTCTGCATGGAGCGGACCAATATCCGAAACGTCACCCCGGAACAGCTGGGCCAGCCGCTGGATCTCTCCGTGGTGGACGTGTCCTTCATTTCCCTGAAGCTGGTCCTGCCCGTGATCCACAGCCTGCTCAAAGCGGAAGGTCAGGTTCTCTGCCTGATCAAGCCCCAGTTTGAGGCGGGGAAGGAGAAGGTGGGGAAGAAGGGCGTGGTCCGGGATCCCGCCGTCCATCGGGAGGTCCTGGAACGATTTTTGGAGAGCGCAAACGAGATCGGCTTCCACGTGAAAAACCTGAGCTTTTCCCCGGTCAAGGGCCCGGAAGGCAACATCGAATTCCTGGGTCACCTGTGCAAGGCCCCCGTCGAGCCCCCCTTCGAGGCCGATCCCGCCGCCATCGTCGCAGCGGCCCATGAGACGCTGGATTGAATTAAGGGATTAAGGAGAATCAATAATTACACTATGAAACGTGTCGTCATGACCCCCAACCCCTACCGCGACCGGGATTTTGCCTGTGTCCGCCAGGCCCAGCGCATCCTGGAGCAGGCGGGCGTGGAGGTAAAGATCTGCCTGGCCTTCGACGTGGACGCCAGCTTTCCGCTGCCGGAAAACGTGGTCCTGTCCGAGCTCCAGGAGGAGATCAAAAGCGCTGAGGCGCTGATTTGCTTCGGCGGCGACGGAACCATCCTCCACGCCTCCAAGACCGCCATGCGGCGGGGCATCCCGATCCTGGGCGTCAACATCGGCACCGTGGGCTTTATGGCGGAGCTGGAATCGGAGGAAATGGAGCTGCTTGGCAAGCTGGCCGCTGACGACTACCAGATCGACGAGCGCATGACGATTTTCGTCCGTCTGATCCACGAGGGCAGGATCATCTACCGGGATCTGGCGCTGAACGACGCGGTCATCACCAAGGGCGCCGTGGCCCGGGTGATCCAGACCGCCGTGCTCCTGGACGGGATCGAGGCCATGAATTTCTCCGGCGACGGCATCATTGCCGCCACGCCCACCGGCTCCACGGCCTATTCCATGTCCGCGGGCGGCCCCATTGTGGAGCCCTCCGCCGACAACATCATCCTCACCCCCATCTGCGCCCACAATCTCCAGCCCCGCAGCCTGATCGCCGCGCCGAACCGCAAGGTGGAGATCCAGGTGGGTCGCATCAACCGCCGCAACGCCTTCCTGTCCGTGGATGGAGGCAAGGCGGTCCGGGTCTACACCGGCGACCGGATCCTGCTGGAAATGGGCAATCAGAAAACCAAGCTGCTGAAACTCAAGAACACTACGTTCTTTGATATAGTCAAGTCGAAACTAAACCATTAGCGAGAATCATGGAGAGTAAAATTATGAAATCTCAAAGACAGACCAAAATTCTGGAGATCATCGCATCCAAGGACATTGAGACCCAGGAGCAGCTTCTGATGGAGCTGCGCCAGGCCGGTTTCAACAGCACCCAGGCCACCATCTCCAGGGACATCAAGGAACTGCGCATCCTGAAGGACCTGACCGCCATGGGCACCTACCGATATTCCATCGGGACCAAGGAGACCTCCAGCGCCTTCTCCAGCCGCCTCAACACCATTTTCAAGGAGAGCGTCATCAGCTATGACTACGCCCAGAACATCGTGGTCGTGAAAACGCTGCCCACCCTGGCTCCCGCCGCGGGCCGCGCCATCGACGCCATGAATATGTCCGTGGTCGTGGGCACCCTGGCCGGTGACGACACCCTGCTTATCATCATGCGGGACGTGCAGTCCGCCATCGGCTTCTGCATCGAGATCAAGAAGCTGCTGGATTAACGTTTATGTTAACGCTTCTCCACATCGAAAACATCGCTGTCATCGAGACCGCCGACATCGGCTTTGACCGGGGCTTCAACGTCCTGACCGGCGAGACCGGCGCGGGCAAGTCCATCATCATCGACGCCATCTCCGCCATCCTGGGGGAGCGGGCCTATCGGGAGGTCATTCGCACCGGCGCGGATCGGGCCTTCGTCTCCGCGGTCTTTGACCGGGTGCCGGAGCTGGATTGGTTTGCCGAGTACCAGGTCCCCTTTGAACCGGAGCTTCTGATCCAGCGGGAAATCTTTCTGGACGGAAGAAATCTCTGCAGGGTCAACGGCCGCGGCGTCACCGTCGGCCAGCTCAAAGCCCTGGGCCGTCAGCTCATCACGATCCACGGGCAACACGACTCCCAGCAGCTCTTTGACGAAACGACCCATCTGGGTCTGCTGGACGCCTTTGCGGCGGACGGCGCGCTGCTGGAACGGTACGGGGCCGCCTGGGATCAGGTGAAACGCCGCAGAGCGGAGCTGGATCGGCTGAACATGGACGAGAGCGAAAAGGCCCGCCGTCAGGAGATGCTGCAGTTTCAGATCCGGGAGCTGGAACGGGCGGATCTACATCCGGGAGAGGACGAGGCCCTGGAACAGCGGCAGAAGCTGCTGCTCAACGGAGAAAAGCTCAGCGCCGCCCTGAACGAGGCCGTGACGGCCCTCGGCGGCGACGAGGACAGTCGGGGCGCAGGGGAACTGCTGGACGACGCGCTCTCCGCCCTGGGAGGCGTCCTGCGCTATGACGACGCTCTCCGGGGAACCCACGACAGGCTGCGGGAGCTGAGCTTCGCCCTCAGCGACGCGGCCGAGGAGCTGCGGGACTATCGCTCCGCCCTGGGCGATCCGGAGGAGGAGCTGGATGAGATCGGAGCGCGGCTGGATCTGATCCACAAGCTGAAACGGAAGTACGGCTCCGACTGCGTCCAGATGCTGGACTATCTGGCCCGGGCGAGGGAAGAGCTGGACGATATTCTCTTCGCCGACGAAAAGATCAAACAGGCGGAGAAAGCCTGCGCCGCCGCCGAGGAAGCGGCGAAGCGGATCGCCGAAGCGCTGCGGGCGGCGCGGCAGAGCGCCGCCGCGGAGCTGGAGCGCCGGATCTGTGACGAACTGGCCCAGCTCAATATGCCGAAGGTGCGCTTTCTCTGCGAATTTACCGAGACCCCGCTGGGCCCCGACGGTATGGACGCCCTGCGCTTCCTTATGAGCGCCAACCTGGGCGAAGCGCTGAAGCCCCTGTCCAAGGTGGCCTCCGGCGGCGAGCTGGCCCGGATCATGCTGGCCATGAAGAACGTCATGGCGGAGCAGGACAGCGTTTCCACCCTGATCTTCGACGAGGTGGACGCGGGCGTTTCCGGGCGGGCGGCGCAGAAGGTGGCGGAAAAGCTGCGCAGCGCGGCAAAGGGCCGCCAGGTACTCTGCGTCACCCATCTGCCCCAGATCGCAGCCCTGGCCGAACACCACCTGCTCATTGAAAAGAACGAACGGCAGGGGAGAACCTACACGGAGGTCCGGCCTCTGGACCGGGAAGGCCGCGTCAGAGAGCTGGCCCGCCTGATCGGCGGCGCCGTGATTACAGATACTACGCTGATGAGTGCGGCAGAGATGCTGCAAGTTGAAAGTTGAAAATTTAAAATTGAAAATGAATGTGTTTTGCAAATTGTAATTTGCAAAACTCCGATACTTTTCAATTTTCAACTTTCAATTTTCAATTCCTGCACAAACAATCTTTGAAAGTAAAAACAGGAGAATACAGATATGGGAATTTACGAAGAACTCGTCGCCCGGGGGCTGATCGCCCAGGTGACGAACGAAACCGAGATCCGGGAAATGATCAACGCGGGCAAGGCCACCTTCTACATCGGCTTTGACTGCACCGCCGACAGCCTCACCGCGGGCCATTTCATGGCGCTGACCCTGATGAAGCGCCTGCAGATGGCCGGGAACAAGCCCATCGCCCTGATCGGCGGCGGCACCACCATGATCGGCGACCCCTCCGGCCGTACCGACATGCGCAAGATGCTGACCAAGGAGGATATCGAGCACAACGCCGCCTGCTTCAAAAAGCAGATGGAGCGTTTCATCGAGTTCGGCGAGGGGAAGGCCCAGATGGTCAACAACGCCGACTGGCTGCTGGACCTGAACTACGTCAATCTGCTCCGGGAGGTGGGCGCCTGCTTCTCCGTCAACAATATGCTGCGGGCCGAGTGCTACAAGCAGCGCATGGAGAAGGGCCTGTCCTTCCTGGAATTCAACTATATGATCATGCAGTCCTACGACTTCTACTATCTGTACCAGCACTACGGCTGCAACATGCAGTTCGGCGGCGACGACCAGTGGTCCAACATGCTGGGCGGCACGGAGCTGATCCGGAAAAAGCTGGGCAAGGACGCCCACTGCCTGACCATCACCCTGCTCACCGACTCCCAGGGCAAGAAGATGGGCAAGACCGCGGGCAACGCGGTCTGGCTGGACGCCAACAAGACCAGCCCCTTCGAGTTCTACCAGTACTGGCGCAACGTGGCGGACTCGGACGTGCTCAAATGCATCCGGATGCTGACCTTCCTGCCCCTGGAACAGATCGACGAGATGGACGGCTGGGAGGGCGAACAGCTCAACCGGGCCAAGGAGATCCTGGCCTGGGAGCTGACGAAGATGGTCCACGGAGAGAGCGAGGCTGACAAGGCCCAGAACGCGGCGCGGGCCCTGTTTTCCGCCGGTGTGTCCGACGAGAACATGCCCACCACCACCCTCAGCGAGGCCGATCTCAAAGACGGCAGCATCGACGTCATCAGCCTGCTGACCGCCTGCAAGCTGGCGGCCTCCCGCTCCGAGGCCCGGAAGCTCATCCAGGGCGGCGGCGTTTCCGTCAACGACGAGAAGGTCAGCGACATCTATCTGAGCTTCTCCGCCGAACAGCTCAAAGAGGGCCTGCACATTCGCAAGGGCAAGAAGGCCCACCACAAAGTGCTGCTCTGAACAAGGCTGCAGTCAGGTCTTGCACCTTGCTCCATGCATGTTTCGTATTGATCAATGCATGCTGCATTTCAAAATAAGGAGGTAATGTTGCCATGCCCGAATCCACGCAATTTCGCGCCGCGCTCCACGGCTACAACCGGGAAGACGTGGTAAACTACATTGATCGGATGAGCCGGGAACACGAGGACCTGGTACGCCGTCTGGAGGAGCAGAACGAGGCTTATCGCGCAGAGCTTGAACGGGCCAACGAGGCCCTGGCCGCGGCAGAGCAGAACGACGAGCTCGAAAAAGCCCTTTCCGACGCCCAGGCCCTGGCCGCGGATCTGCGCGCCCGCAACGGCGAGCTGGAGGACAGGGTGCGCGAGCTCGAAGAAGCCCTGGAGCAGGCCCGCAGCGAGCCTGAAACCGAGACGATCCCCATGACCGTGACCCAGGATCTCTCCGCGCCCATCCCGCCGGTGGAAGAGGTCCTGCCCGTCAACGTGGCCCCCTCCAAGGACTACACCGAGCTGGAGCTGGCGGCCTATCGCCGGGCGGAGCTGGCGGAGCGGCTGGCCCGGGAGCGTTCCGACGATATCTATCGCCAGATCCAGTCCGTATTTGAGCAGGCCAACGCAAAGCTGGCCGCCGGAAGAGCGGATCTGGAAAACCTTTCCCGGACCCTGAGCTCTGACGTCAACGAAATGCTGACCCTGTTGACCAGTCTGAACGGCGCCTATCGGCAGGCGGAAACCAGCTTTGCCGAGATCGACGCGAAAAATCGTAGAATTGCGGAGGAATAAAACATGAAATTGCAAGAAAACTGGACCATGCTCTGTGATTTTTATGAGCTGACCATGGCAAACGGCTACTTCCTCACGGGGAAGAAGGACACGATCTCCTACTTTGACGTCTTTTTCCGCTCGATCCCCGATAAGGGCGGCTTCGCCATCGCCGCGGGTCTGGAGGACGTGGTTCACTACATCCAGAACCTCCGGTTCACGGAGGAGGACATCGAATACCTTCGCTCCAAGAATCTCTTCCACGAGGACTTCCTGGCCTATCTGCGGGATTTCCGCTTCACCGGCGATATCTGGGCCATCCCCGAGGGCACGCCGATCTTCCCCAACGAGCCCATTATGACGGTCCGGGCCCCCTCCATTGAGGCGCAGTTCATCGAGACCTACGTGCTGCTGGCCCTGAACCACCAGAGCCTCATCGCCACCAAGGCCAACCGCATCGTCCGGGCCGCCGAGGGCCGGGTCGTGCTGGAATTCGGCTCCCGCCGGGCCCAGGGCGCCAGCGCCGCCGTCAACGGCGCCCGCGCCTGCTACATCGCCGGCGTCAACGGCACCGCCTGTACCGTCTCCGACGAGCTCTACGGCGTCCCCGCCGGCGGCACCATGGCCCACTCCTGGGTTCAGATGTTCGACTCCCAGTACGAGGCCTTCAAGAAATACTGCGAGATCTACCCCACCAACGCCACCCTGCTGGTGGACACCTACAACACCCTTCGCTCCGGCATTCCCGACGCCATCCGGGCCTTCAACGAGGTTCTGAAGCCCCTGGGCATCACCAAGTGCGGCATCCGCATCGACTCCGGCGATATGGCCTACCTGACCCGGAAGGCCAGAGAGATGCTGGACGAGGCGGGCTGGCCCGAGTGCAAGATCTCCATCTCCAACTCCCTGGACGAGTACACCATCAAGGATATCCTGGCCCAGGGCGGCCAGATCGACATGTTCGGTGTGGGCGAGCGGATGATCACCGCCAAGTCCGAGCCGGTCTTCGGCGGGGTCTACAAGGTCTGCGCCGTGGAGGACGAGCAGGGGAATATCATCCCGAAGATCAAAGTCAGCGAGAACGTGGGCAAGATCACGAACCCCCACTTCAAGAAGCTGTGGCGCTTCTTCGGCCGGGACACCGGCAAGGCCATCGCCGACTATATCAGCCTCTGGGACGAGACCGTGGACGACAGCGGCGACTTTGAGATCTTCGATCCCGAGGCCGTCTGGAAGCGCAAGGTGGTCTACGACTTCGAGGCCAAGCCCCTCCAGGTCCCCATCTTCAAAAACGGTGAGCTGGTCTACGACCTGCCCGACCTGAAGACCATCCGGGACTACTGCGCCCAGCAGGTAGACACCCTCTGGCCCGAGGTCCAGCGTTTCGACAACCCGCACTCCTACTACGTCGATCTCTCCCAGAAGCTCTGGGATATCAAGCAGAAGATGCTCCTGGACGCCGGCGCGAAGATCTGATCCCGGACTCTGCACAGCAAAAGCCCTCCGCGGCCAATCGGCGCGGAGGGCTTTTGCTGTCCATCATTCTTTTTTGCTGTTGAGCAGCAGGACTTCCCGCTTGTTTTTCCCGCAGGCGCAGGTGGAGACGTAGTCCTGATTCTTTCTGCCGCAGGTGCAGCGCCAGGTGCCGGGCTCCAGCACACCCTCTTCTACGGTGGTCTTGAAATGCCGTTGACTCCGTTCCAGATCCGCGAGCTGTTTGACCAGCTCGCCCTCGGTCCGGATCAGCATGGCGACGATGCAGGCGAAGAAGATCCCCGCTCCCAGAACGACCAGGGCGATCATCAGCCCCAAGAAAAATCTCTTTTCCCGGATAAAATAGAGCAGCGCCGCGATCCCCCGAAGGGAGGTCCATATGATCCAAAGGATCTGAAAAATGTTGGCGATCAGGATGATACGGTCTCCCTTGCGGCGTGAAGCGACCTGTATGCTGTCCATTTGCATTTGCTTTCTCCTCCATTGTGATCGAAACGAATCCTTTGCGGATCAATCATAACATGACTGCAAAGAGAATACAAGCCCTTTCAAAAGCAAAACCTCCCCGAAAGGGGAGGTTTTGCCGGAATGCGTGGGATTACTCAGCGTAGAGGTCGATGAGCTTCTTCAGGTGCTCGTAGCGCTCCATGGCGGCCGCCTCGTTCTTGGCGAACAGGGTGGTGGCACGGTCGGGGAACTCGCGGGTCAGACGGCTGTAGCGAGCCTCGTTCATCAGGAACTCCTGATAGCCGCCCTTGGGCTCCTTGGAATCCAGGGTGAACTTCTTCTCGGCGTCGGGGTTGAAGCGGAACATGTTCCAGTAGCCGCAGTCGACAGCCTTCTTCATCTCTTCCTGGCAGTGCATCATGCCGCCCTTGATGGAGTGCATCTCGCAGGGGGCGTAGCCGATGATCAGAGACGGGCCGTGGTAGGCCTCAGCCTCGGAGATGGCCTTGATGGTCTGAGCGGGGTTGGCGCCCATGGCGACCTGGGCCACGTAGACGTAGCCGTAGCTCATGGCGATCTCGGCAAGGCTCTTCTTCTT
>CAMUYE010000063.1 GCA_947164825.1 uncultured Clostridia bacterium | reverse complement strand
GCGGCATTACGGGAGCGCGGCAACGGCGGCATTACGGGAGCGCGGCAACGGCGGCCGCTAAGGCTCTGGCGCTCTGCTCCGGCGCAAGCGTCTGCGCGGAGGGAACGTGCACGAAGGCCGCGGGGATCGGCCTGTCGGCAAATGCGGGGCCGCGCAGGGCGTGGAGGACGCTGTAATACAGGTCGTTGCAGACGTACAGGCCTGCGTCGGCGGAAAGCTCCGCGGGCAGGCCGACGGCGCGGATCGCCTCGGTCACGGCCTCCACCGGCAGGGTCGCGAAGAGGGCGTCCTCCCCGCCGGGGATCACGGGCTCGCCCTTCGGACTGTTCCCCGCGTTGTCGGGGATGCGCCCCCATCGGACGTTCCGGGCGATCAGCTCCGGGGTGACGGCTTCCCTGCCCCCGGCCTGGCCCAGCAATAGCACGGCGTCGGGGCGGATCGTGTCGATCAGGGCGCTGCAGCGCTCCCCTGCCCGGCCGAAAACAACCGGAAGCTGAAAGCTCAGGATCGACCAATCCCCGATCCGCTTCGGCAGCAAGGCCAGCGCTTGGGCGGAGGCGTTGGTCTCTTCCCCGCCAAAGGGCTCAAAACAGGTGACAAGCAAGAGCCTGCGCGCTTCCTGTTCCTCCCGCTCGATGCGGTAATACTTGAAATCGCCCTTTGTCCGAAGCGGGCGAAAGCCCACCTTTTCCAGCACGTGCTGGCTGCGCAGATTGGGAATAATGGAATCCGCATAGAGCACGGGAATATCCAGGCTGTGGAACACATAGGCAATGGCCAGACGCTCCGCCTGGGTCCCGTAGCCTCTGCCCTTGAAGCGGTCGTTTTTCATGCAGATGCTCAGGGTGGCGGATCTGCGGGGTACAATGTCTTTGAGAATGATCTCTCCGGCGATCTCATCGCCGATCATCACCGCGAGGCAGATGCGCTTGCGCCCGACCTGCCGCCGGATATACGCATCGGTCCACTCCGGCGTATAGATAAAAGGTTTGCATTGCGTCCTGTCGAGAAACAAGTCCGGGTCGTTTTGATACTCCCGATAATAGACATGGTACATCTCCGGGGTCATCGGCCGCAAGGAAACGGTTTCGTTCATTTGCATGGAAGGCCTCCTTTCCGACAATCGCCGCCATAGTGAAAAAACCGTTTCTGTCTCTCGACAAAAACGGTTTTTTTGGAGCGGGTGACGAGGCTCGAACTCGCTACCTCCACCTTGGCAAGGTGGCGCTCTACCGGATGAGCTACACCCGCGGGCAACGGGTGTATTATAGCACAAAATCCGGGTTTGTCAATAGGTTTTGTAAAATTTTATCCCACGGGCTTTTTGTTGATTTTTTATCCCACGGGTTCTGCCGTTTCTTCCTCGTCAGGCTCCGGCTCGGAGACGCTCAGGTCCATGGGAACGCCGTTCTGCATGGCTGCCCACTGTTCCTTGGTGATCAGCAGGCTGCGGGGCTTCGAGCCCTCGAAGGGCCCCACGATGCCCCGCTCCTCCATTTCGTCCACGATCCGGGCGGCCCGGGCGTAGCCCAGCTTCAGGCGGCGCTGGAGCAGCGAGACGGAACAGAGGCCGGTTTCCAGAATGACGTCCACGGCGGCGGGCAGGAGCTCGTCTCCGCCTTCCTCCTCCGGGGCTGCGCCGCTGGGATTGGACGGGGTGGCGCTGGCGCTGGCGGGAGCGGATTTGCCGGTCTGGGAAGCCCGCTGCTCGATCTCCTGCTGAACCTCGTCGCTGTATTCGGCGCTGCCGTTGGCTTTCACGAAGTCGATGACCCGCTGCACCTCGGACTCGTCGATATAGCAGCCCTGGACACGCTTTTTCACGTTGCTTCCGAGGGGCGCGTAGATCATATCGCCGCGGCCGATAAGCTTTTCGGCGCCGGTGGCGTCCAGAATGATGCGGGATTCCATGGCGCTGGCGACCACCAGCGCAATGCGGGAGGGAATGTTGGCCTTCATCAGGCCGGTGATGACGTCCGCGGAGGGACGCTGGGTGGCGATGACCAGATGCACACCGGCGGCGCGGCCCATCTGCGCGACGCGGCATATGGCCTCTTCCACCTCTTTGCCGGCCACCAGCATCAGGTCGGCCAGCTCGTCGATGACCACCACCAGCTTTGGCATGGGCTCCAGGGACTCGTCTGTCGCGGCGAGCTTATTGAAGGAGTCGATGTCGCGGACCCCGGCCTCGGAGAGAGAGCGGTAGCGGCGCATCATCTCGGTGACGGCCCATTGCAGGGCGCCGGCGGCCTTCTTGGCGTCGGTGACCACGGGGATCAGCAGGTGGGGAATGCCGTTGTAGATGCCGAACTCCACCATCTTCGGGTCCACGACGATCAGCTTTACCTCGTCCGGCGTGGCCTTGTAGAGCAGGGAGATCAGGATGCTGTTGGTGCAGACGGATTTGCCGGAGCCGGTGGTACCGGCAATCAGCACATGGGGCATCTTGGAGATGTCGCCGATGACGCAGGTCCCGTTGATGTCCTTGCCGACGGCAAAGCTGATCTTGGACTTGGCCGAGCGGAACTCCCGGGAATCGATGACTTCCCGAATGGAGACCGTGCTCACCTGCTTGTTCGGCACCTCGATGCCGACCATGGAGTTTTTATCGGGGATGGCGGAGATCCGGACGCCGGGAGCGCCAAGCTCAAGGGCAATATCGTCGGCCAGACCCGTCAGCTTGGACAGGCGAACGCCCTGCGCCAGCTGGAGCTCATACATGGTTACGTTGGGGCCCCGGGTGACGTTGACGATCTGTGCGTCCACGTTGAAGCAGGCCAGCTTCTCCTGGAGGCGGCGGGTATTCTCCCGCATTTCGGCGCTGGCGTCCACGTTGTCATGGGCGACGGTGTCCAGCAGGTCGACGGGCGGATAGACGTAGGGGGGCTTCTCCCGAACGGGCGCGTTTTCAATCTCCCGGTCGATCTCCGCGGCGGCCTTTCTGGTCTCGGAGGCTTTGACCTTTTCGGCGGGCGGGGTCTTTACGGGCGGTTCCGATACGGGTTCCTGCGCTGCGGGCCTGGGCGGGAAAAGCGGTTCCGGATCGTCGATCAGGTCAATGGGTTCTCTGTCGTCAGGCTCGGGATGAGCGGGCAGGGGATCATCCACGGGAAGGTCAAAATCGGAACGCTTGTTTTTGCGGGCAGGACGCGGTGTTGAGGGCTCCAGCGGAAGCTGTACGGGAAGCGCCTCCGTTTTCCGCTTCGTCTCGGCGTCAAGTCCGTTGTCGGGCTCGTCAACGGGAAGATCGTACTCAAAGCGTTTCCGCGCCATTCGGCGCTGTTCCCGCTCCTGACGGCGTTCCTCTTTTTCCTGGCGGCGCTCCTCCCGGTTTTCCCGGTGCTGGATGGCCCGTTCCACCAAAACCTCAGCGGGCTCCTTGCGCTCGGGCTTGTCCTGGCGGCGCAGCTCGTCCCGGTGATCGTTGATCGCCCGGAGCAGACCGGTCAGCGTCAGATTCAAGGACGCGGGCAGCGTGACCAGAAGCAGCAGGATCGTGACGGCCCAGCCGACGGGCCGATTGCCCGGCAGGCAGAAAATCATGGCAAGCAGGCCGCCAAACACGCCGCCGGATAGGTTTTCAACGCCCTCCCGGTACAGCACGCCGAACATATCCAGACCCCAGACGGCCTCGGATTTCCCGATGGCAAGATGGGCCAGGGCGGAAACCAGCAGCGCAAAGCTGATCGAGCAGAGCACCCGCATGGTCACGGGTTTTCCGCCGTGGAAGAACAGGGCGATGGCGCAGAGGACCAGGCCGATGGGCAGCACGATCAGGCCGATCCGCCCGACCATGCCCATAAAGAAGTGCGCAAGCGCGCTGGATTTGTCCAGGCTGCTTAAAATGATGAGCAGGGCCAGCAGCGCGCAGATGCCGCCCCAGATCTCCCGTTTGAACTGGGAGAAAACGCTCTGCTCGCGCAGGGGCTGCCGCTTCTGCGCAGCGCGTTTCGTGCCGCCCTTGGCGGCAGTCTTTTTGGGTTTCTTTTTGGATGCCATATATGTATTCTCCTGCAATACTGTCGTTGAACGTGGAATATTCTTGATAATCTTGAAAACTCGTTACGCGGAGATAAGGAACAAAATCAAGGCGAGAACGGCGGCGCCCCAGGACCAGAAGGCAAAGGCTGTCGGACGGCGGCGGGCCATCCAGTCGGCGAAGAGCCGGTGGGCGAAGAAGCCCGTGAGCGCGGCAAGGGCAAAGCCGAGGATCAGATAGGGGGCCGAGGCAAAACTTCCGCCCGCAGAACCTGCCGAGATCAGCTGTACGATGCCTGCGGCCAGAAAGACGGGGACCCCCATGAGGCCGGTGAACTCCGCAGCGGAAACGCTGTCGATGCCCCGCGCCATCAGAACCGAGACGGTGAACCCGGAGCGGGACAGGCCGGGGTAAATCGTGAGCATCTGGATCAGACCGGTAATCACTGCGTCAGACAGGGTCATCTGATAGACGTCCCGCCTGCCTCTTGCGCCCCGGGCGGCAAAGTAGAGCACCGCGCCGGACAGACAGAGCAGCCCGCTTATGATCGCCAGGGCGTGGGTCCCTCGCTCCATATCCAGGCGGAGGCCGTTGAGCAGCAGGGCCGGCAGCATGGGCAAAGACGCAAAGAGCAGAAGCTGTCCCAGGCGGCGTCCGAAGGGCTCTCCCCGCTGTCTGGACACCGGGCGGGCCAGCCCGAAGAGGACAAGGTTCTCGCGCAGCATATCATAGAGCTGGGTGCGATAAAACAGCAGGCCGGAGAAGGCAACGCCCAGATAAAGCATTCCCCGGAAGGATTGGAACTCCGCTCCGGCTGTGGAAACGCCAAACAGCTTGGCGAGGATGTAGAGATGGCCCGTGCCGGATATCGGAAAGATCTCCGTAATCCCGGCGGTCAGGGCCAAAATGACGGCGGCAAAAACGGTCATTGCTACCTCCAAAAGGCGATACAACGCCATAATATATATATTATATCACATAGCGTCAAGTATTTCCAGTCTTTTTTCGGATCATGCCGTGCAGCGCCTCCAGGGCCTCCGACAGACTGCCCAGGCGTTCGATGAGGCCGCAGTCCACAGCCTGTTTTCCGTAGAGGACGGTGCCCACGTCGGTGGCCAGCTCCCCGGTGGCCATCATAAACTCGGTGAAGCGCTTTTTGGAAATGTGGGAATTGGCCGCCACAAAGTCCGTGATCTGACTTTGAATGCGGTTGAAATACTGGAAGGTGGCAGGCGCGCCGACAACGGTGCCGCTCATGCGGACCGGATGGATCGTCATGCCAGCCGTCGGGGCGATCATACAGCACTGGGCCGCCACCGCCAAAGGCACGCCGATGGAGTGTCCGCCGCCCAGAACCAGGGACACGCTGGGGGTCTTCATGCCGGAGATCAGCTCGGCTATGGCCAAGCCGGCTTCAATGTCGCCGCCTACGGTATTGAGGAGCAGCAGCAGACCGTCCACCTGCTCGCTCTCCTCGATCTGGGCCAGCAGGGGCATCAGATGCTCATATTTTGTGGTTTTCACCGTTTCCGGCAGCACCTGATGGCCTTCGATCTGGCCGATGATCGTAAGAATATAAATATTGCCGTATTGGGTGCGCACCAGACCGGAGCCCAGTTCCAGGGTCTGCTCCATGGGATCGGTGTACGCGGGCTGTTTGCTTTCTTCTTCCATATTCGTTTCCTCCGTACCGTTTTTTCTTAGCGTTCCCATAAAAGGGAGAATTATGCGAACCGTACGGAAGCCGCGAAAAGCGGAGTTTTCTTCTTCGCGCAAAGGGACGGTACCTCTGGTTTTTCCAGGTACCGTCCCCATTATAATATGCGCCGCTCTTATTTCCCGCTGCGGAATCGTTCGATCATCTCGCCGGTGAGGCTGATATTGGAATGATCGGAAGGGATCTCGTCTCTCGCGTACCAGCCTGCTTCGGAGAGCTCGCTTTCCTGGATCGTGATCCGGTCGCTGCCGTCAAGCTCACAGTAAAAGCCCATAAGCAGACTGTCGGTAAAGACCCAGGGCTGGGATTTGTAGAAGCGGAGATTTTTGACCCGCAGGCCGGTCTCCTCCAGAACCTCCCGGCGGACCGTGTCTTCGATGGATTCGCCGATCTCGTTAAAGCCCGCCACCAGAGCGTAGCGTTTGAAGGCTCTGCCCTGATATTTGGTGAGCAGCAGCCGGTCTCCGTCTGTTACGGCCACGATCACCGCGGGGGAGATTTTCGGATACAGCGTCAGACCGCATGCCGGGCAGATCCTGGCCCGCTCGGTATCGCTGTCCCGCATGGCCGCGCCGCAGCGGCCGCAGAAGCGGGCGGCTCCGTACCAGCGATGGAGGCTCTCCCCCACGGCGGCGGCAAACACAGTCTCCTTCGGCCCCATCGCCCGATATTCCCGGGTCGGAACGAAGGAAAAATCTTCCCCCTCCTCGGGAAGGGTCCCGCCCTCCGTCTGATCCGCCAGGAAGAAGGAACGGGAGCCCAGGGTGAAGGCGTAGCGAAAAGCGCGCTTCTCTCCCGGCTCCGGGAGCTCCCCGAAGGTAGGCAGAGCCAGACCCTTTTCTGTTTTTCGGGCGAGTACGGCGTCGCCCCGGAAAATCAGCGCGACGCTGTCCGGCGTTGGGTCCTCCTCCCGAAAGCTGTTGTCATATCGAACGTCAAGCTCCTGAAACATGCTCCGACCTCCTCTTTCCTGCTTGCCTGACCTCAGTTTATCAAATCCCGGGTCGGATGTCAAGCGAAGCCGCAGATCGCCGCGCCGCAGCCGCAGATCGCAGGGTCATACCGCTCCATATTTCATATCACTCCATATTATAAAAATATCCAATTTTCCGCTTTACTTTTTCCCTATAATCTGTTACAATACAAATTGTACTATGGCCTTTTGCGGGCCAGTAGCAAGCATTTGTATTTCAAGTTAGGAGGTAAGTTGCATCAAATGGCTTGTAAAGTAACGACAGTTCCCTTCCGTGGCACGAAGGAACAAGAAGAGCAGCTGTTGGCCGTCATTGCCGAGCTGAAGGACCAGCCCGGCGCGCTGATGCCCATCATGCAAAGAGCCCAGGACATCTATGGCTATCTGCCCATCGAGGTCCAGACCATCATTGCAGATCAGATGAACGTCCCCCTGGAAAAGATCTATGGCATCGCAACGTTCTACGCCCAGTTCGCGCTGGCTCCCAAGGGCGAGTACCGCATCTCCGTATGCCTCGGCACCGCCTGCTACGTCAAGGGCTCCCAGGGCGTCTTTGACAGACTTTCCCACGAGCTTCAAATCGGCGAAGGCGAATGCACGCCCGACGGCAAGTTCTCTCTGGAATCCTGCCGCTGCGTCGGCGCCTGCGGTCTGGCTCCCGTTATGATGATCAACGACGACGTCTACGGCCGCCTGACTCCCGACATGGTGCCCGGCATTCTGGCCAAATACAAGTGATAGAGGCCGATCCCGCAGCGTGTTCGCTCCTCCCGGAGCCGGAGCCGTCTGCGGAATGCACCGACTCTATCCTGCACAAAGGAGGTAGCCTATGGAACTGCGGGAGATCGCCGAGCTGCTGAAAGCCCGCGTACTCTCCAGCGAGCAAATGCTGGAAACTGAGGTTCATAACGCGTTTTGCTGCGATATGATGAGCGACGTTCTGGCCTTTGCGACCAACCAATCTGTTCTGATCACCGGGCTGCTCAATCCCCAAGTGGTCCGTACAGCCATGATGCTGGACATGCACTGCATCGTCTTTATTCAAGGCAAGGAGCCGACCCCTGAGATCGTCTCCCTTGCGGAAGCAAACGACATCGTCGTCATGGTGTCCGACGAATCCATGTTCCGTGCCGCGGGTCTGCTCTATGATACCGGGGTGCTGAACACAGACGAGGAATAATACCATGGAGGCGCTGCATTTCCACTTCGACATTGACGGGGAAGACTTCTCCTCCGCCGGTGAAGCGTCTGTGGCGGTAAAGAAAAAGCTGCGTCAGCTCGGATTCCCCTCCGACGTCATCCGACGCTGCTCCATCGCCATGTACGAGGGCGAGATCAACATGGTCATCCACGCCAACGGCGGCAGCGCCGACGTCGAGGTGTACCCCGACAAGGTCGTCATGGTTCTGGAGGACCACGGTCCCGGAATCCCCAACGTAGAGCTGGCAATGCAGGAGGGCTATTCCACCTCCACAGAGCAGATCCGTAACATGGGCTTCGGCGCAGGTATGGGTCTGCCCAACATGAAGCGCTACACCGAGAGCCTGGAGATCGAAACCAAGGTCGGTGTCGGCACCAAGCTCACTATGGTAGTGCGCGTATAACTCGGAAGGGAGGGACCGCATGATTGATGAATTCCTGCACTCGGTATCGCTGGATTCCGAGAAGTGTATCGGCTGCACCTCCTGTCTCCGCCACTGCCCCACGGAGGCCATCCGCATCCGCGACGGCCACGCGGTCATCCGCACCAACTTCTGCATCGACTGCGGCCGCTGCGTGCGGGTCTGCCAGCACAAGGCCAAGAGGGCCATCTTCGACAAGCTCGCCGACATCGATCCGAAGTACAAGTATCGGATCGTTCTGCCGGCTCCCGCTCTGTACGGTCAGTTCGACGACCTGACGGACATCGGCTGTCTGCTGGAGTCCCTGTTGGAGCTCGGCTTCGACGAGGTCTATGAGGTGGCGCGGGCCGCGGAGATCATTTCCGAGTGCACCCGGCGCTACATGCGCAAGCCCAACATCCCCCGCCCCGTGATCAGCTCCGCCTGTCCCGCCATCGTGCGGCTCATCCGGCAGCGCTTCCCGGAGCTGTGTGAAAACGTTCTTCCCATTCTGCCCCCGGTGGAATACGCCAGCCGCATCGCCAAGGCGAAAGCGCTGAAAAACCACCCGGAGCTGACGAAGGACGAAATCTGCACCGTGTTTATCTCCCCCTGTCCCGCCAAGCGCAGCTATGCCAAGAACGGTCTGAGCCAGACCCGCAGCAGCATCGACTACGTGGTCTCCATTTCGGAGGTCTACATGAAGCTCTCCGGCAAGGTGAAGCCGCCCCATCCCGGCATGATGCGCTCCCGGGCCGGCATCGCCGGCGTCAAGTGGGCCAGCTCCGGCGGCGAAGCCGAAGGCCTCTTCGACGACCGCTATCTGGCGGCTGACGATATGGACAACGCCATCCAGGTGCTGGACGCCATTGAGAACAAGAAATTCCCCCATCTGGAATTTGTGGAACTCAACGCCTGCCCCGGCGGCTGCGTCGGCGGTGCGGCGACAGTGGAGAATCCCTATATTGCCAAGGCCAGGCTCATGTCCTTCCGGCATGGCCTGCCTCACAACCGCAACTATCTGGACGTGAAGGACCAGGGGCCGGATTACGTTCCCCCCGACGCCCTGCTGGACGCTCCCATCAACGATTACGTCCCCAGCACCAGCCTCTCGGAGGACCGCTTCGAGGCCATGCGGATGATGATGAAGATCGAGGAGCTGGTGGCCAAGCTGCCGCAGATCGACTGCGGCTCCTGCGGCGCCCCCACCTGCCGGGCCTTCGCCGAGGACGTGGTCAAGGGCGAGGCCGACATGGAGGACTGCGTGGTCCTGCTGCGGCGGCATCTGCATGAGAAACAGGAAGGAGGAACTCCCAAATGACCGTCAAGGAACTTGCCGAAGGGCTTGCGCTTGAATGTGTCTGCATGCCCGAGCCCGACCGCGAGGTCGAGGGCGGCTATACCGGGGACCTGCTCTCCTGGGTCATGGGACGCGCCCAGGCCGGAGACGCCTGGATCACCATCATGTCCAACCAAAACATCGTCGCAGTTGCCACTCTGACCGACGTGGCCCTGATCATCCTCGCTGAGGACGTCCGGCCCGACCCCGGTGTGGCGGAGCTGGCGGAACGAAAAGGAATCAACCTATTCCGTTCCCCCGAGGCAGCCTTCCCGCTCTGCGCGAAGGTGGCGGCGCTGTTATGAACCGGTATTTTTACGACCTGCACATTCACTCCTGCCTTTCGCCCTGCGCGGATGACGACATGACCCCCGCAAACATCGCGGGCATGGCGAGCCTCTGCGGGCTCCAGCTGGCGGCGCTGACCGATCACAATACCTGCGGCAACTGCCGGTCTTTCCTGACCGCCTGCCGACAGTACGGGATCGTGGGCGTGCCCGGCATGGAGCTGACCACCGCGGAGGAAATCCACCTGGTCTGCCTCTTCCCCACCATTGAGGCGGCCGAGGGCTTTGAGGCGGAGGTGCGAACCAAACGCTTTCCCATAAAGAATAAACCCGCGGTCTTCGGCAACCAGTTCTTTATGGACGCTGAAGACAACATTCTGGGCGAGGAACCGAATCTTCTGATCCCGGCCACAAAGCTGGATCTGGAAGCAGGCACGGCCCTGGCCCTGGCCCACGGCGGCGCGGCTTATCCTGCACATATCGACCGTCCCTCCAACGGGATCATCGGCATCCTCGGCGCCCTGCCGGAGCGGCCCTTCTTCCCCACTCTGGAGCTCAACGACGCGGAAAACCGCGCGCAGTACGCCAGAGACTACGGTCTGGAGGATCGGCGGCTGCTCTGCTCCTCGGACGCCCACCGTCTGGAGAGCATGCGGGACGCGAGCCAATGGATCGAGCTGGACGACGAGCCCTACAGCTCCCAAAGAGTGCGGGACGCGTTGATCGCTCTGTTACGGGAGGGAATGGCGTGACGGAAATGCAAAATGCAAAATGCAAGATGCAAAATGAGGAGGAAACGGCATGAAGGAATTATCCCTGAATATCCTCGACGTGGCCAAAAACTCCGTCAAAGCCGGAGCCTCCCGGATCGTGATCCGCATCGAAGAAGCAGATGGCTGGCGCACCTTGTCCATCATCGACAACGGCTGCGGCATGCCCCCTGAATTCGTTGCCACGGTCACGGATCCCTTCACCACGACCCGCACCACCCGGCCCGTCGGCATGGGCCTGCCGCTTTTGAAGCTGGCGGCGGAGCAGACCGGCGGAGATCTTCAGATTGAGTCCTCCGTCGTTCCCCCCACCGGAACCACGGTTCGGGCCAGATTCAAAATCGACCATCTGGACTGTGTTCCCGTGGGAGATTACGCGGGCTCCGTTGTCACTCTGATTCAGGGCAGCCCCGACATTGACTGGCTCTTCGTCTACAACCGGGAGGACGGCAAATCCGTCAGCCTGGACACAGCCGAGGTCCGTCAGATACTGGGACCGGAGGTGCCCCTGAATCTTCCCGACGTGCTGATGTGGATGGAGGGAGCCCTGCAATTTGAAACTGAACAGCAATAATAATCAACATAAGAAAGGAACGTACTATGAAAACTTTGGCGGAACTTCAAGCAATTCGTGAGCGTATGAAAGACAGCGTCACCATGCGTTCCGGCAGCGGTGAAATCCGTGCCGTGGTCGGTATGGCCACCTGCGGCATCGCCGCCGGCGCCAGACCCGTCCTCGCCGCATTGGTGGAGGAGGTCAACAATCTCGGCATCAGCGACAAGGTCACCGTCACGCAGACCGGCTGCATCGGCATCTGCCGCTATGAGCCCGTGGTGGAGGTCTTCGAGGCCGACAAGGAGAAGGTCACCTACGTCAAGATGACCGCGGAGAAGGCGCGTCGGGTGGCTGAAGAGCACCTGAAGGGCGGAAAGGTCGTCACCGAGTACACCATCGGCGCGGCTGAGAAATAAGGAGGAACAGCTATGTATCGTTCTCATGTACTGATTTGCGGAGGCACCGGCTGTACCTCCTCCGGCAGCGTCAAGGTTCGGGAGCGCCTGGCTGAGGAGCTGAAGGCCCACGGCCTGGAAAATGAGATCAAGATCGTGCAGACCGGCTGCTTCGGCCTCTGCGCCCTGGGTCCCGTTATGATCGTCTACCCCGAAGGCACCTTCTACTCCCGCGTGACCCCCGAAGACATTCCCGAGATCGTCACCGAGCATCTGCTCAAGGGCCGTATCGTCACCCGTCTTGAGTATAAGGAAGGCGCCGAGGTCACCGAGCCCGGCACCAACGTCTCCCTGAACGACACCAACTTCTACAAGTCTCAGCTCCGTGTTGCGCTGCGGAACTGCGGCGTTATCAACCCCGAGAACATCGACGAGTACATTGCCCGCGACGGCTACA
>CAMUYE010000062.1 GCA_947164825.1 uncultured Clostridia bacterium | reverse complement strand
AAATGGTCTTTGTCGCAATATCATGCTCAGCAGAATCTCCTATAAGAATGAATTTGCGATCGGCATCACTTGCAAACTCCTTAACGAGATCGTCGCCCCCAAGGCCGGCACCGTGGCTCAGGTGGTCGTCAAGGTCGGCGAGAAGGTTGACACCGGCGCCACTCTGGTCGTCCTCGCGTAAGGAGGGCTCCATGAATATTTTAGAAACCCTGAAAAAGCTGCTGCTGGAATCCGGCTTCGCCGGCTTCTTCCAGAACGGCGGCTGGCAGAACGCGGTGATGATCGTCATTGCCTGCGGTCTGCTCTACCTGGGCATCAAGAAGAAGTTTGAGCCCCTGCTGCTGGTGGGCATCGCCTTCGGCTGCCTGCTGGTCAACGTCTCCTACTTCCTGAACCTCACCGAGGCCGACGCCCTCTACCATCCCGATCTCTGGACGGAGTTCCTGGACGCCAACAGCGAGTACTACCACAGCTACGGCCACATCATGGCCCACGGCGGCTTCCTGGACATCCTCTACATCGGCGTCAAGGCCGGCCTCTACCCCTCCCTGATCTTCATGGGCGTGGGCGCCATGACGGACTTCGGTCCCCTGATCGCCCGGCCCTCCTCCCTGATCCTGGGCGCCGCGGCTCAGCTGGGCGTCTTCGTGGCCTTCTTCGGCGCCAACCTTCTGGGCTTCACCGGCAACCAGGCCGCCTCCATCGGCATCATCGGCGGCGCGGACGGCCCCACGGCCATCTACCTGACCACCAAGCTGGCCCCGGAACTCCTGGGCGCCATCGCCATCGCGGCCTACTCCTACATGGCCCTGATCCCCATGATCCAGCCGCCCATCATGCGATTGCTGACCACCAAAAAGGAGCGGGAGGTCGTCATGACCCAGGCCCGCCCGGTCTCCAAGACCGAGAAGATCATCTTCCCCATCGTGGTCACCATCTTCTGCGTCCTGCTGCTGCCCTCCACGGCTCCCCTCATCGGCTGCCTGATGCTGGGCAACCTCTGGCGCGAGTGCGGCGTCACCGAGCGCCTCTCCGACACGGTCCAGAACGCCCTGATGAACATCATCACCGTCTTCCTGGGCATCTCCGTGGGTGCCACCATGGCGGGCTCCCGCTTCCTGACCCTGGATACGATCAAGATCGTGCTCCTGGGCCTGGCCGCCTTCGCGATCTCCACCACCGGCGGTCTGCTGGTGGGCAAGGTCATGTATCTGGTCACCGGCGGCAAGATCAACCCGCTGATCGGCTCTGCCGGCGTCTCCGCCGTCCCCATGGCGGCCCGGGTGTCCCAGCTCGAGGGCCAGAAGGCCAACCCCAAGAACTTCCTGCTGATGCACGCCATGGGCCCCAACGTGGCGGGCGTCATCGGCTCCGCCATCGCCGCCGGCTTCCTGCTGAAGGTCTTCGGCGGCTGAGCATCGATACCCTGACAAAAACCCGCACAGTCCTTTCGGCTGTGCGGGTTTTCTGTCGAAGCGTCAGCGTGGGAGCATCAGTTTCCCTCTATGCTGACGGTAATATCTCCCGTGTCGGTGGTGATTTTGCACTTGCCGCCGGTGACGGATTCGGGGACCCGGATGCGGCCCGTGTCGCTGCTGACGAGAAAGACCTTCTCGCTGCGGAGGCTGCCGGTCACGTCGCCGGTGTCGGTGCCGATCTCCAGCTCCGCCGCGTCGCAGGCCTCCATGCGGACATCGCCGGTGCTCCGCTCGACGGTGAGGCTTCCCGAGGCGATCAGGTTCTTCATGCGCAGGCCGCCGGTGCTGCCGTAAGAGACCAGGCTGCCGCAGCTGACGTCCGTCAGCTCCGCCCTGCCGGTGCTCACCTGCACGTTCAGCTCTCCCTCGCAGGCGATCCCCCGCAGCTCCACCCGGCCCGTCGAAACCGTGATCCCGATGGTCCCGGCGCTCAGATCCGAAAGGCGGATATCTCCCGTGCTGGTCCGGATCCCGATGGACGCGGAGGCCGGGGCCCGGCAGTCCACGTCGCCGGTCTCGGCGGTGACGTCGATCCGCTCAAAGCGGAAATCCGCGGGAATATCGACCTTCCCCGTGCTCTCCTCGATGAAGAGCGCGGCGTATTCGGTTTTGGGAAGGTAAACCGTGATCTTCGGCACGGAGAAGGAGAAGGAGAAGAAAGAGATGGACCAGCCCTTTTCGTTGGGTTTCCCGATGCGGAGGGTCCCGTCCTTCACGGTCACGGTATGGGGCTCCTCTTTCTTTTCCGTGATCTCCACCCGACAGGTCCCGTCGTCGGAGGGGACGAAGGAGATGTTCTCGGTATCGGAGCGGATATCGATACTCCGGAAGTCCTCTGTGACGGGATAGCTGCGGGTTTCATAGTCGTCCTTGTTCAGGGAGGCAAGGTCCCAGTTGTGTTTCGCCATGACACCCACGAAGAGGGCGCCGCCGATCAGGATCAGGCAGAGGGCGACAATCAGCAAAAATTTCACTGCTCGATTCATTGTTCTTTCTCCTTTCTGAGAAACAGAGATTTGATCCACAGCGCGATCGTTTTCGTCAGCCGGACCGCGCCTTTTGTGAGCGCCTTGCAGCCGAAAAAGCCGAAGATGGCCAGGCCCGCCAGCACGAGACCGGCTGCGATCCCCAGCAGGCCCCGGGTCCCGTCGCCCTGGCAGAGCAGCACGATCCCCGCGCCGACACAGAAGACGCCGCTGACGGCCAGGGCCAGCTCCACGGCCCAGAAGGCCGCGATCAGGGCCCAGATCACAACGTAGACGGAGAAGAGCACCGCCGCGGCCGCGATCCCCAGGGCCAGCCAGATGGGAGAGCCCAGGACCAGAAGCACAATCTCCCAGGCCCGGAGCTGACGCTTGGGCTTCACTTTCTCCCGGACGAGCCTGGGCAGCGGGGTCTCCGCCACGATCTGCCGGATCACGGCCTCCACGGGGCCGATCTCCGCCACGGCTTCCTCCTCCGTGAGGCCGTCCTCCACCCGATCGTCGATCATCTCATGGTAAAAGCTCACCCGCTCCGCGATCTCTTCCTGGGGCAGGCCCGCCAGGCCCAGCCGGAGCCGGGTCAGAAATTCCTGTTTATTCATTGCGATCCTCCTTGGTGACGAACTGATAAATCAACACGATCTCCTGCCACTCTTCCCTGAATTCCTCGATGCGCCGCAGGCCCGCCTGGGTGATGCGGTAGTATTTTCGGAGCCTGCCGCCGTGCTCGACGCTGCGGACCGTGAGCATCTGCGCAAGCTCCAGCCGCTTCAGGATGGTGTAGAGGGTCGATTCGGACAGCTCGACGTAGGGCTTCATGTCTTTGATGATCTGGTAGCCGTAGGAATCTTCGTTCTTGATGGCCGCCAGCACGCAGACGTCCAGGAGGCCGCGCTTCAATTGGATATCCATGTCATACCTCCTTTCGCGTGATACTCTTGATTACGTAATACATCATATCGCGAAGTATTGAGATTGTCAAGTACTTTTTTGAAAAAACAGAAGGCCGCCTATGAAAAGCGGTCTTCTGTCTTTATTCTATTCGATCTGTCAGGGCGCGTCCGCTCCGAGGAGCTCTGCGGCGCGGCGGAGGATCGGCAGCTCCCGGGCGGCGATCAGGCGGCCCAGGGGGGTACAGGCCCGGGTCTCGTACTCGGCCACGGCCTCCTCGCAGCTCAGCCGCAGGGTGGAGAGGTGGAAGTCCTCGATCTCGTCGGGCATCAGATGGGTTTCCCCGAAGGACAGGGCCCGGCAGAGGAAGTAGTGGTTCAGATTGTGGCGGCGGATCAGATTGTAGTAGTCGCTGACCAGGCCCAGCTTCCGGACGATTTCCACCTCCGCGCCCAGCTCCTCCCGGAGCTCCCGGCGGATGGCGGCCTCCAGGGATTCCCCGGGCTCCACGCCGCCGCCGGAGGTCTCGATGAGAGTGGCCTTGCCGAAGTCGTCGTCCCGATGGGCTCGCATGAAGTAGAAGCGCCCCGCGTCGTCATAGACGATGGCCCGGACGATGAGCCGATCGTGATCCGTGCCGGTGAAGGGCCACTCCCGATCCCGCAGCTCGATCCAAAGGCTCTCCTCCGGGGGCAGGATCAGTTCCCGCCGGGCCACGGTCACCGTATAGCCCCCGGCATCGTAGCTGACGCCGGTCTCCGCGAAGCCGTTCTTCTTCCAGAAGCGCTCCGCCTGGGGATTGCCCCGGACCCAGCCCAGCCGGACAGCCCGGAAGCCCCGCCGGGCCAGAGCGGCGCAGAGCTCGGAGACCAGGGCCGAGCCCTCGCCCCTCCCCTGCCGCTCCGCCCGCAGCATGAAGAAGCCCCAGAAGGCGATCTCCGGCTTCGGGAAACCCGGGATCAGATCCAGCACCGCGATCAGCGTCTCGCCGTCGAAGAAGCCCAGGTAGTACTTGTCCGCCAGGGTCCGGCGGGGCGGCAGGGCCGCCAGGTCTCCCAGCAGGGATTCCGATGAGGGCGCGGGGGGACAGTGGCGGTAATAGAGCGGGTTGCTCCGGCAGAGGGCCAGCAGGGCCGGAAGATCCGCCTCTGTCAGACGGCGGACGGCATAGCGCGCCGAAAGTCCCGCGGGATCGAGGGCTTGGGCCTCCCAGCCGTCGAAGCGATAGCGCAGCCCGTAGGCCCGGGGATTCGCCTGTCCGTTCAGGGGATTCACGGCCTCCTCCTGCACGATCTCAAAGCCGCAGGCCTTGTGAAAGGCCAGGGAGGGCTCGTTTTGTTTATTCACGCTGTCCGAGAGCTCGAAAGGCCCCTGCTTCGCCAGAGCGAAGCAGAGCAGCTCCATCAGCTTCCGGGCATAGCCCCGTCTGCGGCAGTCCGGCGCGGTCTCCAGGGCCTCGGCGTGCCAGGCGCCGGACCGTCCCGGAACGGGATAGAGCCGGATGGCGCTGACCCAGCGCTCCCCGTCGGCCAGCACGTAACAGCGCCGCCCCGGGACGGCGAAGAAGTCCGCCCGGTAGTATTCGAGAAACTTTGCCTCCAATTTGCGCAGCCCCCGCACCTGGTCCGTCTCCTCGGGGAAGAAATAGGAGATCGTCGCAAGATAGCTCTCCCTGTAGATTTCCGCGAACCTGGGGAAGTCCAGGTCCTCCATGCGTTCGAAGCGCAGCAGCTTCATTCCGCTTCGCCCCCCCTCTTTTTCTGTGATCTCCCCCCGATTATACCCGTTCCGGACCCGGCCCGCAAGCCCCGGATCAGCGTTTTCGTCAATTTGCACAATTTCCGCTCCATCGATTGTGCAAAGTTCATAATACTTTATATTCGGTATATACTTGACTTTTATGCATACCGGTGCTATAATGCGGCCAGAAACCAAGGGAGCGAGCAAAGCCATCGCTCCGATTCGACAAATGAAAGGAGAACAATCATGAGAATTATCGCTTTCCTGAAGGATCTCTTCGAGTCCGCCCCCACCGTCGTGAGCATCTCCTCCGACAGCAGCGTGATCGTCAGCGGCGAGTACGTGACCCGCGTGCAGCGCTGAGATCCACCCCAATTTGACAAAAACGACCGAAGGAGCGTTTTGACTCCATCCGGCCGTTTTCTTTTTTTGCTGTGCTTTCAAGGGGATGCGCTGTATCATTCCAGAAGCTCTCGCAGATGCGCGAGGGCTTTTTTCTCGATCCGGGAGACCTGCACCTGGGAGACGCCGACGAGCTTTGCGGTCCGGTCCTGGGTCAGGGCGTGGTAGTAGCGCAGGGCCAGCACACGGGCTTCCCGCTCCGGGAGCCGGTCCAGGGCCTGGCGCAGGGCCAGGCGCTCGACGATCTGTTCCTCCATGGGACCGTCGGAGAGAACGGCCTCCAGGGTCAGGCCCGTGTCCCCGGAGGGCTGCTGGATGGAGGCCACCGGGTCCGCGGCGGTCTCCGCCTCGGCGATCTCCTCGGGGCTCAGATCCAGGGCTTCGGCCAGCTCGGAGAGAACCGGCTCCCGGCCCAGGGTCTTTGCCAGCCGGTCCCGGGCCTGGCGGACGGCGGCGGCCCGCTCCTTCAGGGTCCGGCTGACCTTGACGGCCCCGTCGTCCCGGAGGAAGCGGCGGATCTCCCCGGCGATCTTCGGCACGGCGTAGGTGGAGAACTGGGTGCCGAAGGCCGGGTCGAAGCCCGCGGCGGCCTTCAGAAAGCCCAGGCTGGCGAGCTGGAAGAGGTCGTCGTTTTCCACGCCCCGGCCCTGGTAGCGCCGGGCCACGGCCCGGATCAGGCCCAGGTTCTCAGCGACGAGCTGATCCAGGGCTGCGCGGTCCCCTGCCTGGGAGCGGGCGATGAGCGCAAGCGTCCTGCCCGCCGATTCATTCCGCAGGGAGGCATCCCCAGATACCTCCGCCCCCGCCTCGCACCGTAGGGAGGCATCCCCAGATACCTCCGCCGCCGGAACGGCGGCGTCATTGCCTGCGGCAATGACAGGAGCGATGAGGGCATCGCTCCCTACGGGAGCTGCAAAATCGGGCGGGCAGACAGCCCAGGCTGCAGGCTCTGTGCTCTCATTTTGCATCTTGCATTTTGCTTTTTGCATTCCCGTCCCGTCCCGTCAGCTTCTTCCGCATCCTCACCGTGGTTCCCTTCCCCGGCGCGGAGCGAAGGGTAAAGCTGTTCATAAAGCTCTCCATGATGGTGAAGCCCATGCCGGAGCGCTCGGCGCCGCCGGTGGTGAACATGGGCTCCCGGGCCTTGGCCAAGTCGGCGATGCCGCAGCCCCGATCTTTGACGGTGATTTCCAGGACGTTCCCCGGCAGGCGGCGGAGCCGCAGGGACACCGGGCCGATCCGGTCCGGGTAGGCGTGGACGATGGCGTTGGTGACGGCCTCGGAGACGGCGGTCTTCACATCCCCCAGCTCGTCCAGGGTGGGATCCATCTGGGCGGCGAAGGCCGCGGCGATCTGCCGGGCCAGGGCCTCGTTGGCCGAGAGGGAGGGAAACTGGGTCAGAACTTCGTTTTCGTGCTTCATGCGGGGCTCCTTTCCGCGCCGAGACGCACCAGTTTTTCGATCCCAGCGGCCCGGAGGACCTTCATGGGCTGGGGCGGGATGTTGGCCAGCCAGACCTCGCCCCCCAGCTCCTCCATGGCCCGGAGGGTGTGGATCACGATGGCGATGCCGCTGGAATCCATGAAGCTCACGCCTCCGAAGTCCAGCACGCAGCGCCGGGGCAGATAGACGTCCAGCTTGGCCGTGATGGCCTCCATGGTCTCCCGGGCGGAATGGTGGTCGATCTCCCCCGAGAGCAGGATGGTCAGCCGCTTGTCCTGCAAGAGGCTTGTGTATTGCATGTATGTCACTCCTTCGTATGGATTTTGTACAATTTGGATTTGGCACTCCGTAGGGGCCGGCGTCCCCGACGGCCCGGACGGATCAGAGAACGGCACGTTCGGGGCGTCGAGGACGCCGCCCCCTACGGAGATAGCCCCACAAATCCCGATCTGCAAAAACAGACGCACGCGGAAATCTCCACGTGCGTCTATTTTACTGCATTGCTTGCGTAAATGCTGTCGGAAGCTGTTGCTCCATTATTGCATTGGGAGGACGATTTCTCCGCCGCTGCCCGACCTGGTCCAGTACAGCTGCGGCAGCAGGCGGTCCTCCTTCTGCGCGGCCCCGGCAAAGGTCCCGACGAAGACGACCCGAAGCGTGGTTCTGCCTGGGGCGAGCTCCAGGACAGCCGGGTCAGGGAGAGTCGCGGCGTCCATCGTCTCCGCTTCGGAGGCAGGCAGGCCGGGCAGGCGCTTTTCCTTCACCAGGGTCCCCACGTCGCCGGAAAACCAGGCCGTCAAGCAGCCGGAAATGGGCTCCGACGTATGGTTTTCCAGGGTCAGCTCACATTCCAGCCAGACGAGTCCGTCCTGAATCTTGTAATCGGAAAACCAGGAGCTCTCTTCGACCAGGATGAGGTCCAGAGCCCTCGGATTCGGCTCACCGTCCCATTTTACGCAGCCGGAGAGCAGCAGAGCCGCCAGAATTACAAGGATCAGAAGCTTTTTCACGTTTGATTTCTCCTTTCATAGCCGCATTGCAGGGAACAGTGTGGGCCGCTGCGGCGCCGGATCCGGAAGCACGGGGAATCATTTTGCATTTTGCATCTTGCATTTTGCATCTTGCATCTTGCATTTTGCATTCCCCGGGGGTCAAGCCGGGTCCCTACGGCAAAAACAGCTTGAGCGTCTCCTCGGCGGTACTGGCGATGGGGATCTGAAGGATCGGGGTATACTGGCCGGGCTGCTCTTTCAGTTCATAATACAGATACAGCTCGTAGTAGCCTCTCTGAATGATTTCCTTTCCGTCGTAGTAGTCGCCGCCGGTCAGGAAGTTCATCACGGGCAGGCGGCCCGCTTGGGCGTCGGCCAGGATCGCGGCCTTGAGGGCGGCGGGATCCTTGCAGTCCAGCTCCTCGCCGGCGTAGCTCTTGCGGCCGTAGAGGTCCTCCTCGATGTCCTGGACGCCGTAGAGGGTGACCCGGTAGAAGTCCTCGGGCAGGGCCTGCTCGTACCAGGCCGCCGCGAGATCCGCCCGGCTGTACAGAGCCGCAAGCCCGCTCTGCTCCGGGTAAGGGACCTCGTAGACCCGGCGCAGGGTCCCGCCGCCGTTCAGATGGTAGAGGACGTGGACCTCGCCGTAGTCGTTGTAACCGAAGAGATCCCGGGTCCCGCTCGTCGTCTGGGAGCTCTGGATCGCCTTCTCATGGAAGCTCCGGACCACCTCGATATCCGCGGGGGCCGTCAGACTGATGCGGTCCGTGGTCGGATCGTCATAGTCGCCGTGGGTCCAGATCTCCACGGAGGCCACACGGTCGGTCTCGGGGACCCGGCGCTGGAAGCCCAGCAGATCGTATTTCATGCAGGCCACCGCCAGGATCAGCACCCCGGCAAAGGCGGCGAAGCCGATCCAGACCTTTTTCTTTTTGAAGACCTTGACCGTCCGCTCCAGCATCATGGAGGAGCCGAACCAGCCCAGGAAGCAGCTGATCAGGGCGTAGGGCAGGAAGATCGCTCCCTTGCCGTCGCCGCCGACCAGGCTGAAGATCGAGGCCAGGATCCAGCCCAGGCCCAGGGTCACACAGAGGGTGAAGAGCAGCCGGAAGGCGATCCGGGCCCAGGGGTAGACCATGGCGTCCCCCGCCCGCTCCACGTGACGGAAGCGGTAGAGCACCCAGCAGAGAGCCAGCAGGATCAGACCCACCGCACCGTAGATCCAGAACATGAGCGGCCTGGCGCTCTCCACGTTCAGCAGCTCCACGATGGGAGCCAGGCGCAGGATGCGTTCGGTGATCACGTAGTCGAAGCCCTTGAAGTAGATGTTCACCAGCATCAGGCACAGCAGCGGCACCGCCAGGAACATGAAGTTCAGCGCGACATAGCTCAGAACGGCGATGACCGTCCGGCCGGAGAGCTGCATGGCGAAGACCGCGATCCCGTAGAAGCAGAGGAAGGCCAGCAGCCACAGGCTCAGCAGACTCCAGACCTCGCCGCCGCAGCCGGAAATGTGATAGGCGGCCAGAACGCCCAGGGTGCAGAGGCCGGTGAAGAGGGTCGGCACGATCCAGAACAGCAGACCGGAGACCCCGTTGGTGAGGAACTGGCAGTTCCGGGTCATGGGGAAGGCGTGCATCATATAGGCGTCCTTGGTCCGGTGCAGGTACTTGAAGACCAGCGCGGCGAAGAGGATGGCCGCAAGGAAGGCAAAGACGGTCCCCACGGGAAGGGCATTATTCAGCAGGTCCCGGGCCTCCGCGAGCCGGAGCTGTTCCGTGCCGGTCCGCATGCCGTACTGTCTCAGGCCCCGGATCAGGGGCAGAGGCAGGGACAGGAAGAAGGCCAGAGTCAGGATCGCCCAGGCGGGGGCGAAGCGGCTGATATTCTTTTTCAGCAGGGTCGGATCAAAGAATGACGTTTTTGACTTCATAGTCCACACCTCCCAGCTCATAGACGAAGACCTCCTCCAGCGTCAGCGGAACGAGATCGTAAAAGATCGGATTGACGGCGGCCAGAGCCGCGCTGACGGCCTCCTGGCTGCCCCGGATGATGGCGGTCTCCACCTTGCCCACGTGGGAACGGTGCAGGACCTTCAGTCCCTCGGGCAGCTCCGTGCCCTCCCGCAGGACCAGCTGGGCCTTGACCACGTTGTCCTGGAGCTCGTCCAGGGTCCGCTCCAGGAGCATCTTGCCCTTGTGCAGGATACCCACGTGGTCGCAGACGTCCTCCAGCTCCCGGAGATTGTGGGAGCTGACCAGCACCGTGGTGCCCCGCTGGGCCACATCCTGGAGCAGCAGGCCCCAGACCTGGCGGCGCATGACGGGGTCCAGGCCGTCCACGGGCTCGTCGAGAACCAGGACCTTGGGCCGGCAGGCGATGGCCAGCAGGAAGGCCGCCTGCTTCTGCATGCCCTTGGAGAAGCGCCGGAGCTGGCTCTTGGGATCCAGGTTGAAGCTCTTGCGCAGCTCCTCATAGAGGCTCATATCGAAGTTCTCGTAAGTGCCCTTGTAAAACCTTGCCATGTCCGTCAGGCTGGCGGAGGGGAAATAGAAAATATCGTCCGGGATATAGGCGATGCCGGTCTTGACGGCGGGGTTCTCGTAGACGGGCTGGCCGTCCACGGTGACAGTGCCGCTGTCGGGCCGGAAGATGCCGGTGATATGGCGGATGACCGTGGATTTGCCCGCGCCGTTGGGGCCCACCAGGCCGTAGACCGCCCCGGCGGGGACTGTCATGCTCAGATCGTCCAGGGCCGTGAAGCCGTCAAAGGTCTTTCGCAGATTTCGTACTTCAATCATGAGGGTGTACCTCCTTCGTTAGGACTCGTAGGGGGCGGCGTCCTCGACGCCCCGCGGGTATCAGGATTCGGAAAGTTCGGGCCGTCGGGGACGCCGGCCCCTACGGCTGCCTGCAGCGGCGCACAGTGTGCGCCACACGCCGCGCTGTCGGTCAGCAGCGCCCGCAGCGCCTCGGGGTCCTCCCCCAGCTGCAGCAGCTCGGTCCAGATCGCGGTCAGCTTCTCCCGCAGCTCCTTCCGGCGGCCTTCGTCCACGCCGGAGAGCTTCCCGGCGAAGGAGCCCTTGCCGGGGACGGAGTAGATGAAGCCGTTTTGCTCCAGCTCCCGGTAGGCCCGCTGGATGGTATTGGGATTGATGGCGAGCTGGCCCGCCAGCTCCCGCACAGAGGGAAGGCGCTCCCCTTCCCCGATGGCCCCGGAGAGGATCATACGGCGCAGCTTTTCCTCCAGCTGCTCGTAGATCGGCCGGGAATCGCGGTAATTCAGACTGATCAAGCGCTCACGCTCCTTTCGAGTGTATTGACTGTATTGTCTGTATCGCTTGTGCTAATACAGTTATAGCACACCGGGGAGGATTTGTCAAGCGTTATTTTAGGCATCAGGGATCAGGCATCAGGCATCAGGGGAGACGACAGAACGCGCCGTAGGGGCGGCCATTGGCCGCCCGCCCGAGGCAGACGCTTCCGACGAGGCATCAGGCATCAGGCATCAGGCATCAGGGGACGGGGGACGCGAGGCAGCAGGGATCAGGGATCAGGCATCAGGCATCAGACCCGCCTGTAGGGACAAGCATTGCTTGTCCCTGCGCTCTGTTGCCTAAAAAAGTCCCTGCGTTCTGTTGCCTAAAAAAAACCTTTACAAACCGCCATCCGTCCATTATAATATATTGGACATTTTAACACGGAGACGGATAGCGATGATCGAATTTGAAGAATATAAGGTAAAACTCAACGACCTTCAGCCCAAGCTGACGGATCTGCGGGCCTCCCTGAACATCGACGGGGCCCAGGAGGAACTGGAACGGCTTCACGCCATGGCCGAGGCCCCCGGCTTCTGGGACGACCCCGAGAAGTCCCAAAAGATCATGGTCAAGACCAAGCAGCTGGAGGGCAAGTGCGCCCGCTTTGCCAAAATGCAGAGCCAGCGGGAGGATCTGCTGACCCTCTGCGAAATGGCCCTGGAGGAGAAGGACGACTCCATGCTCGAGGAGCTGAAGGAGGGCTTCGACCAGCTCCAAACGGAGATGGAGGAGGCCCGGCTGGAGACCCTGCTGACCGGGGCCTACGACGGCAACAACGCCCTCATGAGCTTCCACGCTGGCGCCGGCGGCACCGAGGCCCAGGACTGGGCCCAGATGCTCTACCGGATGTACACCCGCTGGGCCGAGCGCCACGGCTTCACCTAC
>CAMUYE010000061.1 GCA_947164825.1 uncultured Clostridia bacterium | reverse complement strand
GCGGCCATCGGCCGTCCGCCCGAGGCAGACGCCTGTCAGTTTTGCCGTAGGGGCGCTCATTGAGCGCCCGGTTTGCGAAGCAAACAATCGCCCGCAGGGCGATCCGACCGTCCGGTTGCGGAAGCCCGAAGGATAAAGGCCATAGCCAAGACCCAGGAAGAGTAAACGAAGGTGAGCTGTGATGGAAAACGAAACGATTACACTGAACTGCACGAGCTGCGGCAAGGAGATAACCGTCCCAGCCGAGTTGGAGACCTTTTCCTGCCTCTACTGCGGCGCCAAGCACCGCATGGCAGATTACCGTTCCAAGGCGGAAGCGGAGATCCCCGCGACCCTCCCTGCCGACGAGGCGGACCGGGCTTACGCGGAAAAGCATCTGCTGGACTGCATCCGCAATTACCCGAATTACTTCAAACGTTTTAACAGAAAAAAATACGAGCCCGCCTACCGTGCCCACCGGGAAGACATTCGGGAGACCTTCGAGGCCATGGATCGATACGTCTGTGCCATGCCAGCACAGCGGGAGAAACTCGTGGAGAGCTTTGTCGACGCCTTCCTGGCCCAATGGGAAGAGTACCAGAGCAGTCAGAAGAAGATGGGAAGAAAGCGTCGGGAATTTGCCGACAAGCTGACCCTGGCCTGGTTCACCGTCCCCGCGATCCGCAGCCTGGATCTCTCCATCGGGGAAGACTTCCTCCCGATGCTGCGGGATCGCTTCAACGAGAAGTACCCGGACAACCGCTTTGAGCTGGGCAGCTTTTCGGAGATCAACGGCGGCTTCCGCAAGCACGGCTTTTGCTTTGTCACGACAGCGGTCTGCGAGGCCGAGGGCAAGGCCGACGACTGCGAAGAGCTGACCGCTTTCCGGGCCTTCCGGGATGGCTGGCTGGCTCAGACCGAGGCGGGAAGAAACGCCGTCGCGGAGTATTACGAGACTGCCCCCGCCGTGGTGGCCGCCATGCGGTACGGCGACGACGAGAGCGCCTGCTGCGCCGAGCTCCGCCGGGATTGGCTGGAGCCCTGCTACGAGGCCCTTTTGCGGGGCGACAACGAGAGCTGCGAGCGGCTCTACACCCAAATGATGCGGAGCCTCCGCGCCCGCTATTTCCTGAGCTGAACGATCAGAACCTGGTTCAGACAAAAGCATCCGCCGGTATATCAGACGATCAAGGTCCGATATACCGGCGGATTCGCTTTGTGAATCAGATTAAATAGAGCTTGTGATACTGAACTCCCATAGAAAGATTGAAAAATGTTCCGTGCAGGAATTGCGTCAGACGAGGCGGAGGACGCAGGCGGGCTTGACGCCCGGCAAGGACGACAACGAAGTATGACACAATTCCTGCCGAAACAGATTAAAGGTTTCTATGGGAGTTCAGTATGAAATCAGAGCGCGGGCTTGAAGCTGTCCTTCAGGCTGACGCTGCGGTTGAAGACCAGATGGCCCTCGCCGCTGTCCTTGCTGTCCAGGCAGAAGTAGCCAAGACGCATGAACTGGAAATGTCCCGGAGGCGTCACGTCGGCCAGAGAGGCCTCCACCTTGCAGCCGGTAAGCACTTCCAGAGAATCGGGGTTCAGGCATTCGATGAAGTCCCTGTCCGCGCTGTCGGGTTCGGGATCGGAGAAGAGATTGTCGTAGAGCCGGACCTCGGCGTCCTTGGCCGTAGCTGCGTCGACCCAGTGGATCGTGGCGCCCTTGACCTTCCGCCCGTCGGCGGGGTTGCCGCCCCGGGATTCGGGATCGTATTCGGCATAAACCTCGGCGATGCTGCCGTCGGGGTTCTTCTTGCATCCGGTGCAGGTGACGAGATAGGCACCTTTGAGCCGAACCTCGTTGCCGGGATAGAGCCGCTTATACTTGGGAATCGGCGTCTCCAGGAAATCGTCTTCCTCAATCCAGAGCTCCCGGGAGAAGCTGACGGGTCGGGTGCCGTCCTCGGGATGGTTGGGGTTGTTCTCCACGTCGAAGAACTCGGACTTGTCCGCGGGGTAATTGGTGATGATCAGTTTTACCGGGTGCAGGACAGCCATAACGCGCTGCGCGCTGTCGTTCAGATCCTCCCGCAGGCAGTGCTCCAGGAAGGCATATTCCACCGTGGAGGGATTCTTGGCCACGCCGATCCGCTCGCAGAAATTGCGGATGGAGGCGGCGGTGTAGCCCCGGCGGCGGAGTCCGCAGAGGGTGGGCATCCGGGGATCGTCCCATCCGGAGACCCGGCCTTCCTCCACCAGACGGCGGAGCTTGCGTTTGGACATAACGGTATGGTCGATGCCGAGACGGGCAAACTCGATCTGCCGGGGCTTGGAGGGAACGGAGACGTTGTTTACTACCCAATCATACAGCGGCCGATGCTCTTCATACTCCAGGGAGCAGAGAGAGTGGGTGATGCCCTCGATGGCGTCCTGAATCGGGTGGGCAAAGTCGTACATGGGGAAGATGCACCACTTCGTGCCCTGGCGGTGATGCTCGATATAGCGGATCCGGTAGAGGACCGGGTCGCGCATGTTGAAATTGCCGCTTTCCAGGTCGATCTTGGCCCGCAGGGTGTATTTGCCCTCGGGGAACTCCCCGTTCTTCATGCGCTCAAAGAGCTCCAGGCTCTCTTCAATGGGCCGATCCCGCCAGGGGCTGACGGCGGGGTGGGTGGTGTCGCCCCGGTACTTGGAGAACTCCTCCGGGGTCAGCTCGCAGACGTAGGCCAGGCCCTTGCGGATCAGCTCCTTGGCGTACTCATAGGTCTGCGCAAAGTAGTCGCTGCCGTAGAAGAAGCGGTCGCCCCAGTCGAAGCCCAGCCAATGGATATCCTCCTGGATCGCTTCCACGAATTCCGTATCCTCCTTGGCGGGGTTGGTATCGTCCATGCGCAGGTTGCAGAGGCCGCCGAATTTTTCAGCCGTGCCGAAGTCGATGACCAGAGCCTTGCAGTGGCCGATATGCAGATAGCCGTTGGGTTCGGGCGGGAAACGGGTGTGGACCGTCATGCCGGCGAAGCGCCCGCCCTCGGCGATGTCCTCATCGATAAAACTCTCAATAAAGTTTCTCGTTTCATTGAGTTTGATCTCTTCTGCCATAATGATTACCTCACAGAAAAAATTTTGAAATTATTATACATCAGCTTGTTTCTGATTGCAAGGGTTTTTCCACAAGTCAGACGGAATAAATTTATTCAAAGTTTACAAAAATTTTAGTTGTCAATTGAGAAAAAATACTGTAAAATAGGTGCAACGAACAAAAAGGGGTGATTTCCTTGGCAGAAGGGATCCAATACAAGCGTGTGCTGCTCAAAGTCAGCGGCGAGGCTCTGGCAGGCGACGCCCATCGCGGGCTGGATTTCGAGGTCATCGGACAGGTCTGTGAGGTCATCAAGCGCTGTGTGGAGGCCGGTGTCCAGATCGGCGTCGTCGTGGGCGGCGGCAATTTCTGGCGCGGTCTCAAGGACGGCGGCGACCGGATGCAGCGGGTCCGGGCCGATCACATGGGGATGCTCGCCACAGTCATCAACGCTCTCGCGGTCTGCGACGCGCTGGAACAGCACGGCGTGCCTGCCCGGGTCATGACTTCCGTGGACATGCCCCGGATCGCCGAACCCTATATCCGCGATAAGGCCGTACGCCATCTGGAGAAGGGAAGAGTCGTCGTCTTCGGATGCGGCACCGGCAACCCCTATTTCTCCACCGACACCGGCGCGGTCCTGAAGGCCGTGGAGATCGACGCGGACGCCATTCTGCTGGCGAAGAACATCGACGGCGTCTACTCCGCCGATCCCAACAAGGATCCCGCCGCCGTCAAATTTGACCGCATCAGCTTCGACGAAGTCCTGGCCCGCCGTCTTGGTGTCATGGACTCCACCGCCACCAGCCTTGCCATGGACAATCACATGCCCATTCTCGTCTTCGCCCTGAAGGACCCGGAGAACATCTACCGTGTTGTCAAGGGCGAGGTCATCGGAACACTCGTTTCGGATTGACCCGCAGGGAAGGCTTATGCCCGCGCAGCGGGACAAGCTTTCCGGTCGCCCGCGGAGCGACATCGGTACGTACACGCAAACAAGAAAAGGAGGAATATACAATGGCCAAGAAGGAAGAAAAGAACAACAAGAAAAACAACAATAAGAACCAAAGTGCGGCCCCGAAGGGCGACAGCGTGACCGCGGTGGATTTTGACGAATTCACCAGAAAGATGGAGCGCACCCTGGAGGTCCTGCAGGAGGACTTCGGCACCATCCGCACCGGCCGTCCCAACGCCCGGCTCCTGGACCGGATCACGGTTCCCTACTACGGAGCGGACAGCGCCATCAGCTCGGTTGCGACCATCGTCTCTCCGGATGCCCGCACGCTGCAGATCCAGCCTTGGGATAACTCTCTGCTGAAACCCATCGAGAAAGCCATTCAGGCCTCCGACCTGGGCATCCACCCCCAGAACGACGGCCGCGTGATCCGTTTGGCCTTCCCCCCGCTGAATGAGGAACGCCGCCGCGACCTGTCCAAGCAGGTCAAGAATATGGGCGAGAACGGAAAGGTCGCTCTCCGCAACGTCCGCCGGGACGCCATGGACTACATCAAGAAGCTGAAGAAGAATTCGGAGATCACCGAGGACGACCAGAAAAATGCCGAGAAGGTTCTGCAGGAGCTCACCGACAAGTACATCAAGAAGGTGGACGAGGCCTGCGCCGTCAAGGAAAAAGAGCTCATGGAGCTGTGAGAAAAGCGGGCCTTCGGGCCCGCTTTTTCAGGGATCAGGGATCAGGGATCAGGGATCGGGGATCAGGGATCAAGGATCAGGGAATGCAGCGCGGGAAAACTGCCCGCTATCTCCGCTCGGAGGGTAAAATGCCGCGACAAATGAAAAAATGGATCCTGTTTCTTCTTGCTGTTTTGGTATTCCTGTTTGCTTCCTGCTCCGACAAGGTCAATGGACAAGAAACCGACAATCCAGGCAAAACCATCGAGAGGACGGATGAAACCGTGCGATATGACTGCGACGCCGTCTTTTTCGGCGACTCCATTACCTGCGACGGAAACTTTGACGAACTCTTTCCCGAATACCGGATCGTCAATCTCGGCGTCTACGGCGACACCATCGAAGACCTGATCCGCCGGGTCCCGGATGTAAGGGCAGAAAACCCGAAACAGATCTTCCTCCTGGTTGGCATCAACTCCCTGACGCCCGACAACGGGGAGGCGTGTCTGATTCAGTACGCCGAGCTGCTGGACGCCCTGCGCGCAGCCTGTCCCGAAGCGGAGCTGATCGTCCAATCCGTCCTGCCTGTCGGAACGGAGCTTGACTGGGACGGCGGGCTCAACAAAGCCGTCCGCAGCTTCAACGAAGGGCTGAAAGCTCTGGCAGGGGAGAGGGATTGTCCCTTCGTGGATCTGTATGCCCTCTACGAACAGGACGGCGCCCTGAACCCCACCCTGACCCGCGACGGCGTACACCTGAACTTCAACGCCTACGGCCCCTGGGCAGCCGCAGTACGCCCCATGATAGAAAAGAGGTAAATAAATGCCTATCTTCAACAAAAAATCCGAATCCGCCCCGATGAACGTCCCCACCCATATCGCCATCATCATGGACGGCAACGGGCGCTGGGCGAAAAAGCGCGGCCTGCCACGCACCGCCGGCCACGCCGTAGGCGCGGAGGCTTTCCGCACCATCGCCAACTACGCCAAGTCCATCGGCCTGAAGTATCTGACGGTCTACGCCTTCTCCACCGAGAACTGGAAGCGTTCCGAGGAGGAAGTCAGCACCATCATGGAGCTGTTGGAGAAGTATCTCCGGGAGCTGATCCGGGATATGGACAAAAACCGCGTCCGCTTCTGTTTCTTCGGCGATCTGTCACGGCTGTCGCCTACTCTCCAGGCCGAGGCATACGAGACCGCCGAAAAATCGAAGCAGTACGACACGGTCCAGGTCAACTTCTGCATCAACTACGGCGGCCGGGACGAGATCCTGCGGGCAGCGCGGGCCTTCGCGGCCAAATGCGCGGCAGGGGAGGCGAAGCCGGAGGATCTGAATGAAGAGCGCTTCTCGAATCTGCTTTGGTCTGCAGGCGTGCCGGACCCGGATCTGGTGATCCGGCCCAGCGGCGAGGAGCGGATCTCCAATTTTCTGCTCTGGCAGAGCGCTTATGCCGAGTATTACTTCACCGATACCCTCTGGCCCGACTTCGGCCCGAAGGACCTGGATCTTGCCATCGCGGCCTACAACAAGCGCAGCCGCCGGTTTGGCGGCGTAAAGTAGCGCACACCGACGGGAGAAGCCTGAGTCTGACAGGCTTCTCTCGTTGACATTTCAGGCCAAATGTGGTAAACTATACACATTATTAAAAGGGAATCTATGTATTTTTCCGAAAGGAGCTGACAGATATGAAAACCCGGATCCTGGTTGCGGCCATCGGCCTTCCCTTGCTGCTGCTGATCGTGCTGGTTCTTCCCCCTGTCGGAACGGCAATTTTGGTTGCCGCCATGTCCATCCTTGCGGCTTATGAGCTGCTGATCGGCGCGGGCTTCTGCAAACATCCCCGCATTCTCGTCTATGCCTGTCTGGCTGCCTTTGCGGTGTGTTTGTGGAGCTGGCTGGAGCTCTCCCGCGCCATCGGGATGATCACGGTGCTGCTCTTTCTCTGCGCTCTGTTCGGGGAGATGCTTGCGTCGCACACGCAGCTCAGCTTCCGTGCTGTCTGCGCGGCCGTGTTTGCCGGTCTTGTGATCCCGTATCTGCTCGGCGCGTTGATCCGGCTTCGCGTGATGGAAGACGGGAAATTCTATGTCCTCCTGGTCTTTGTTCTGACCATGATCCCGGATTCCGGCGCATATTTCGCCGGCCGCGCCTTTGGCAAGCACAAGCTCTGCCCGGTGATCAGCCCGCATAAAACGGTAGAAGGCGCCATCGGCGGCGTGGCTGCCACGGTGATCTTCGTGGTGCTCTACGCCCTTGTGATGCAGCTTGCCTTCGGCTTCAAGGTCAATTATCTGCTGGCCGTCGTCTACGGCATCCTGGGCGCCGGAGCTTCCATGCTGGGCGACCTGACCTTCTCCGTAATCAAACGTCAGGCTCAAATCAAGGACTACGGGAATCTCCTTCCCGGCCACGGCGGCATCCTCGACCGCTTCGACTCCACCACCGTCGTCGCCCCTCTGGTGGAAGTCCTCATCCTTCTGATTCCTTTTGCGGTGAAATGATATGACAAAAACAATTGCCATTTTGGGCTCCACCGGCTCCATCGGACGTCAGACCCTGGACGTCGTTCGCCGCCTTCCCATACAAGTCGCCGCCCTGACCGCCGGAACCAACGTTTCCCGTATGGCGGAACAGGTTGCGGAGTTCCGGCCCCGGCTGGTTTCCATGGCCACCGAGGCAGCGGCACGGGAACTGGAGGCGCTGCTTCCCGATCCCAGGCCCGAAATCCTCTGGGGGGAAGACGGCCTGCTGGCTGCGGCCGCCGCGGAGGAAGCCGACACGGTGATCACCGCCGTCGTCGGCATGGTGGGCCTCAAGCCGACCCTTGCCGCGTTGAAGCAGGGCAAGCGGATCGGCCTTGCCAATAAAGAGACCCTGGTCTGCGCCGGTGAATTGGTTATGGCCGCCGCCAAGGCTAACGGCGCGGAGATCATTCCCGTGGATTCCGAGCACTCTGCGATTTTCCAATGTCTCATGGGAAGTCAAAGCAGGGGGGAGGTCAAACGGATCATCCTGACCTGCTCCGGCGGCCCCTTCTATGGGAAAACCCGGTCCGAACTCGAATCCGTCACCCGGGACGACGCCCTGCGCCATCCCAACTGGAAGATGGGCGAGAAGATCACCGTGGACTGTGCCACGCTGATGAACAAGGGCCTGGAAGTGATCGAGGCCATGCGGCTCTACGAGCTCCCGCCCGAGCGGGTGGACGTGGTGATCCACCGCCAGAGCATCGTCCATTCTCTTGTGGAGTACGTGGATGGCGCCGTTCTGGCGCAGCTGGGCGTGCCGGACATGCGCATCCCGATCCAGCTCGCCCTGACTTACCCGCAGCGGACAGAGAACCCGGCGCCCGGCCTGGATCTGCTGACTTGTCCGCCCCTGACCTTTGCCGCCCCGGACGCTGAGACCTTCCCCTGTTTTGCCATCGCCAGTGCCGTTGCCAAGACCGGCGGTTCGGCCTGCGCGGTAATGAACGGGGCCAACGAGGTCGCGGTCGCGAAATTCCTCCGCAGGGAGATCGGATTCTACGACATCTCCGATCTGGTTCAGCGAGCCCTGGACCAGGTGCCCTTGATCGCGGATCCGACCCTGGAAGATATTCTGGAGGCGGACCATCTTGCCCGCTGCGCGGCTGAGCAAACACGATAAAAGCGCTTGCGCTGTTATCGTGCCTGCTCGCGAATCCCGAAAACTGGAAAGGTATCGCTTGATATGACAATTTTCTATATTATACTCGCCGTTCTGATCTTTGGCTTTCTGATCTTCATCCACGAGTTCGGCCATTTTCTGACCGCCAAGTTAAGCGGAGTACGGGTTAACGAGTTCTCCATCAACATGGGTCCGAAGCTCTTTGGCTGGCAGCGCGGAGAGACCAAGTATTCCTTCCGCCTTCTGCCCATCGGCGGATACTGCGCCATGGAGGGAGAGGACCAGGACACCGGGAATCCCAGATGCTTTGTCAACGCCGCCTGGTGGAAGCGGCTGATCATTCTCTGCGCCGGTTCCTTTATGAATCTGCTGACGGGCTATATCGTGATCTGTCTGCTGCTGACTTTTGCCTATTCCGGAACGGTTACCGCTGAAATCACGGACTTTTCCCCGGGCAACGTTATGGAGTCCCAGGGCCTGCAGGTTGGAGATACCCTCTACGCCATCGACGGACGCCGGATCTACCAGTACAGCGACGTGACGCTGCTGGAATCCCGGCTGAATACGGAAAACTGCGATCTCACTATCGTCAGAAACGGGGAAAAGCAGACCCTCAAGGACTTTGCCCTGATCCGCAAGGTGGACGGGGTGAACGCCCAGGGAGAGCCGGTAAAGCTGCTCGGCCTGTATTTCGGCAAGCGAGCGGAAAAGGACTTCGGCTCTATCCTCCGCTACGGAGCCTATGAGTGCATCGACTTCACCCGCATGGTCTGGTACGGCCTGACGGATATCTTTACGGGCAAGGCCGGACTGAAGGACATGGGCGGCGTCGTCGGCGCGGTAGACGCCATGGTCCAGGGCGGCGAAGCCCAGAAGACTGTCCTGGACGGCGTGGTCTACGTCCTGTATTTCGGAGCCTTCCTCGCGGTCAACCTGGCCGTGATGAATATGCTTCCCATTCCCGCCCTGGACGGCGGCCGGGTCCTCTTCCTTTTGATCAACACCCTCTTCACAGCCATTACCGGCAGGAAGATCAACCCCAAATACGAGGGCTATATCCATGGCGCCGCCATGGTGCTGCTTCTGGGCCTGATGGCGGTCCTTCTGGTCAAGGACGTCCTGATGATCGCCCGGAGGTAGGGCGCCGACCCGCTGCGGCGGAACGAGCTCTTTGCAGAACGGAGGGAAACGTTTTGGACGAACAGCAGAACAACGAAATTGAAAAAACCCAGGTGTTTACGCCGGATTTTGGCAGCACCTTTGACGATTACGGGGAATACCAGGAACCGTCCGTGCCCGCTCCCGTCCAGGAACCGAAGCGGAAATGGCACCTGAAGCGCATTCGCTTTCCCCGGCTGATTTGGGCTGCCCTGTTTCTGGCGGTTGCCGTGGGCCTGGGCATGCTGGCAGCCAAATGGGGCTGGCGCTGGGCGCAGGACGTTCTGGCCCTGACCCGGCCCGATGAGACGGTGGAGGTTGTCATCAACGAGTCGGACGATCTCGACGACATCACCGCCACGCTGAAGGAGGCCGGGGCCATCGAATACGAATGGCTCTTCAAGCTCTACTGCAAATTCAGCGGCTCGGAGGACTACTTCGACCCTGGTATTTACAAGATCAATCTGACCTACGATTACCACGCTCTGGTCAACAATCTCCAGGAGAGCGCAGGTTCCCGCGAGACGATCACCCTGATGATCGTCGAAGGCGCCGATTCCTTTGAAATTTTTGACCTCTTTGAGCAGACCGGCGTCTGCTCCCGCGAAAAGCTGGAGGAGGCTGCGGCAAATTATGAGTTTGACTACGAGTTCCTGAAGGATCTGCGCTACGGAGAAGCCAACCGGCTTGAAGGCTATCTTTTCCCGGATACCTACGAGTTCTATTTGAAAGACGATCCCGAAAAGGTCCTCAACCGTCTGCTGCGGAACTTCGACGCCCGTCTGTCCGACGAAGAGCTGGAGCAGGTCCAAAACAGCGGCTATACGCTCCGGGAGATCCTGACCCTTGCCTCCATCGTAGAAGCGGAGGCGGCGAACGACGAGGAACGTCCCAAGGTCGCCTCCGTCATGTTCAACCGTCTCAACAACTGGAGCGATCCCAAGCTCGGCATGGACTCCACGGTCTATTACGGCGCCAAGCTTCTGGGGACGACTTTCTCCACAGAGCTGGACAGCCCATACAACACCTATCTCTATCCCGGCCTTCCCGCAGGCCCGATCTGCAATCCCGGCTTGGTCTCGATCCAGGCGGTGCTCAACCCGGAGGATACCGACTATTACTATTTCGCCACCGGCGTGGACGGCGTCAACCATTTCTTCAAAGACGCCGCCTCCTTCCAGGAATTCCTCAATTCCGATCAGTACGCGCCGATTCTGCCGGGTTGACGCCATGAAAAAGATCGAACTCTTAGCCCCGGCGGGCGACATGGAAAAACTGAATATGGCCGTTCGCTACGGGGCTGACGCGGTCTATCTGGCCGGAACGAGCTTTGGAATGCGCTCCTTCGCGGGCAATTTCACGCCGGAGGAGCTGCCGACTGCGGTAAAGCTGGCCCATGACTTCGGCGTCTGCGTTCACGTCACGGTCAATACGATGGCCAGGGGCGACGAACTGGAACGCCTGCCGGCCCATCTGGAGCTGCTGGACGCCTGCGGCGTGGACGCGCTGATCGTGGCGGATCTCGGCGCCTTCCGTCTGGCGCAGAAATACGCGCCTTCCTGTGAGCTCCACGTCTCCACCCAGGTCAGCGTCGCCAACCATGCCTCCGCTACAGCCTGGTATGAGCTCGGCGCCAAGCGCGTTGTGCTGGCCCGGGAGCTGTCGCTGGAGGAGATCGCCGCCATCCGGGCCAAGACGCCCGCCGGCCTGGAGCTGGAGGTGTTCGCCCACGGCGCCATGTGCGTGTCCTATTCCGGCCGCTGCCTGCTCTCCAACTATATGACGGGACGGGATTCCAACCGCGGCGCCTGCGCCCAGCCCTGCCGCTACCAATACTATCTCATGGAAGAGAAACGTCCCGGCGAGTATTTCCCCGTCTTTGAAGACGAGAAGGGGACCTACATCATGAACTCCCGGGATATGTGCATGATCGACCACCTGGACGACCTCATACGCGTCGGCGTGGACTGCATCAAGATCGAGGGACGGGCGAAATCCGCCTATTACGCGGCCATCGTCATCGGCGCCTACCGGCATGTGCTGGACGACGTGGCTGTCGGCCGTCCCGTGGATCCGATCTGGCGAAACGAGGTGGAGAAGATCTCCCACCGCCACTATTCCACTGGCTTCTTCTACGGCCAGCCGGGGCAGTACTACGAGGACTCCCGCTACGTCCGGGAGTACCAGGTCGTCGCCATCGTCACCGACTGCGACGAAAGCGGCCTTGCCCGCTGCAGCCTGCGCAACAAGTTCTCCGCCGGAGACGAGCTGGAAGCGGTGGGCCCGGATCTGCGGCCCTTTGTCCTCATCGCCGGGCCCTTCCAGACGGAAGAAGGGGAGACCGTCCGCGAGGTGCGCACGCCCCAGTCGGTCTTTACCCTGCGCCTGCCCCGCCCCGTTCCCCCCTGGACGATCCTGCGCCGAAGGGCCGATCTCTCCGCGAAATAAGACCCCGGCGCTTCCCGCCGAAAAAGCAAACGCTGAGTTTGAAGACCGATACAAGCGCGGTTTTTCAAAAATGAAGAAATCGCGGTTTTTCAAAAAAAGTTGTTGCTTTTTCAGCTCCACTGTGCTATAATACCGTCCGCATGGGGCATTAGCTCAGCTGGGAGAGCGCAAGGTTCGCAATCTTGAGGTCAGGGGTTCGAT
>CAMUYE010000060.1 GCA_947164825.1 uncultured Clostridia bacterium | reverse complement strand
ATCTGCCTGAAATCTCGTTCTGCAGGAGGTACCGTTTATGCTGGAAAAACTGATTGCCTATCTGTCCAGAGAGCTGGACATCCCCGCTGAGGAGCTGGATCGTGATACCACCTTCGAGAGTCTGCATCTGGACTCCCTCGACACCGTGGAGATGATGATGGAGCTCGAAAACGAGCTTGGCGTGGATCTGGAGCCGGAGGAAAAGCTCTCCACCCTGGGCGAGCTGGCCGACTTTATTGAATCCAAGCTCGATTAACTCTTGCATTTTTTCGCGTTTTTGTGTACAATAAAATATAGACTTGTCACGAGCGAACCGGCCTGTGACAAGGTCGCACTAGCCGGGGAGATAGCGGTGCCCTGTCACCTGCAATCCGCTACAGCAGGAGTGAATTCCTACACCCGGGCTTGCGTTGTGCTGCTGTCCGAATAAGCGGTGTCGAGGGATCGGTCTCACGCAACGGAACCCCGTGAACCATGTCAGGCGGGGAACCGAGCAGCATTAAGCGGCAAGTTCCGTGTGCCGTGAGTCAGCCGTTTCTGAGCTGGCTGTCCGGGAAACGGGGATAACGCAAGTTCAAATGTAGGTGTGCGATCTTGTCATGGGCCGGTCCGCCTGTCCCTGGGGGACAGGCGGGAGTTAAAATTTCGCTGCGCGAAAGTTATGATTGCTTCGCAAGTTATGATTGTGCTTCGCACAAGTTAAGAGCGCTGCGCGCGTTTCGGTATTTTTCAGATTTTCAATCTGAAAAATGGATTTTAAATTCATGCCGAAGGCATACCGCAGCTTGCCCGAAGGGCAACCTAAACTTCGCCGCAAGGCGAATCTTAACTCTGAATGGGGGAGGTATCGAACATGTATCAGGCGCTCTACAGAAAATACCGTCCCCAGACCTTCGACGATGTGGTCGGGCAGGGGAGCGTGACCCAGATCCTCCGGACCCAGGTGGTCACGGGGAAGCTCAGCCACGCCTATCTGTTCACCGGCTCCCGGGGCACGGGCAAGACCACCTGCTCCAAGATTCTGGCCAAGGCCGTCAACTGCGAGCATCCCGTGGACGGCAACCCCTGCAACCGCTGTCCCGCCTGTCAGGCTATCGACAGCGGCGCCTGCATGGACGTCTTGGAGATCGACGCCGCCTCGAACAACGGCGTTGACAACGTCCGCTCCCTGCGGGAGGACGCCATCTACGCTCCCGCCCAGGTCAAAAAACGCGTCTATATCATCGACGAGGTCCACATGCTTTCCATGTCGGCCTTCAACGCCCTGCTGAAGATCATCGAAGAGCCTCCGGCCCATTTGATGTTCATTCTGGCCACTACGGAGCTGCACAAGGTCCCCGCCACCATCCTCTCCCGCTGCCAGCGCTTTGCCTTCCGGCGGATCGATCCGGCGGACGTGGCCGCCCGGATCCACTACGTGGCCTATGAGGAGGGCATCGAGATCAGCCCCGAGGCGGCCAATCTGCTCGGACGGCTGGCAGACGGCGCCCTGCGGGACGGCCTGTCCCTGCTGGATCAGTGCGCCGCCGCTGCCGACGGCCGGATCACCCCCGAAACCGTCTACGCCACCCTGGGCATTGCCGGAGCCCGCACGGCGGGAGAGCTCCTTTCCGCCGTGGCGGATCGGGACGCCAACCGTGCCTTGACCCTTTTCACCAGGCAGTACGCCGAGGGGAAAGATCTCGGCGCGCTGACGGACGAGCTGGTCAGCCTTTGCAGAGATCTTCTGCTGCTGAAAACCGCCCCCAAAACCGGAGCCTCCATGCTTACCGGCGTCTGCACCGACGCCGAGCTTCGCGCCCTGCTGGACCGCTTCACGGCTCCGGAGCTGCTGCGGCATACCCGCCTGCTCCAGGATACGGCTTCCGGCTTCAACAAAAGCGCCAACCGGCGCGTCGATGTGGAGCTCTGCCTGCTTCGCATGTGCGACCCGGCCTTGGATCTCGACGCCCAGGCCATGAATGCCCGGCTGTCCCGGCTGGAGACGGCCGTCGCTTCCGGAACTGTCGCCATAGGGGCGGCAAGCGGGCGAGTGGCCGAGGCTGAAGAGCGTGAAACGCAAACCGCAAAAAACAAAGTGCAAAACGCAGAAGCGGAGCGTTCTTCAGAAGCAGATACTGAGCAGCCGGTTCCGCCTCAAAGCGAGGAGCTTCCCGTCACGTTCTGGGCAGATCTGGTGGATGCGGCCCGGAAATGGCGACCCTCCCTGGGAGGCTATATCAACACCAATGACTCCAATCTTGTGACGCCCAGGCTCAGCGGCGAGCTTCTGGAGCTCGTGACGGCCACGGAAATGGTCAGAAGCATTGTGGACAAAGAGGATGTCCGGGATTTCATGACCCAGAAGGCCTCCGCGCTGCTGCACCGGCCTGTCCGGGTCCGGTTTACGGTTCGCAGCGGCCGGGACGGCGAGGATCCAATGAACCGGCTGATCAGCGTTGGCAGGGACCATCCCGACCTCTTTCATATAAAACAGTAGAAACCATGTGCAGCGGCGCACAGCAGTGCGCCGCGATACAAACCGATACAACAGGAGGAAATAAAATGGCAAAAGGCGGTTATCGCGGCAACCCCATGGGCGGCGGCATCAATATGAACATGATCAAGCAGGCCCAGAAGATGCAGCAGGAAATGCAGAAAATGCAGGAGGAACTTGAGAGCAAGGAGTATGAGGCCACCGTCGGCGGCGGGATGGTCAAGGCTGTGGTCAACGGCAAACACACCCTGCTTTCCGTGGAGATCAATCCCGAGGCCGTGGATCCTGACGACGTGGAGATGCTCCAGGATATGGTCGTCGCCGCGGTGAACGAGGCCATGCGGAAGGCCGAGTCCGAGGCCAACGCCAATATGAGCAGGCTGACCGGCAATCTGAATCTCGGCGGCCTGGGCGGTCTGTTCTGATGCAGCGTTATTTTCCTGCCCCCGTCGAACGGCTGACGGAGGCCTTCGCCCGGCTGCCGGGCGTAGGCGGCAAGACCGCCCAGCGTCTGGCCTTCCATGTGCTCAGCCTGCCTGACGCGGAGGCTGAGGAATTTGCCCAGGCCATCCTTGAGGCCAAGCGGATGGTGCACACCTGTCCCGTCTGTCAGAACCTCACGGACAGCGAGCTCTGCGCCATTTGTTCCGACGAGCGCCGCGACCAGGGCGTGATCTGCGTCGTTGCCGAGCCTCGGGACGTCATCGCCATGGAACGGGCCCGGGAGTATGAAGGCGTTTATCACGTGCTCCACGGCGTGATCTCGCCCCTCAACCACGTGGGCCCGGATGACATCCGCATTCGGGAACTGCTCGCCCGCGTCGCCAAGGGCGGCGTCCGGGAGGTCATTATGGCCACCAACCCCGACACGGAAGGGGAGGCCACAGCCATGTACCTCTCCCGCCTGCTCCGGCCTATGGAGGTCAAGGTCACGCGTCTGGCCTACGGCGTCCCGGTCGGCAGCCAGCTGGAATACGCCGACGAAGTGACGCTCCTGCGCGCCCTGGAGGGGCGGAGGGAAATATGACGGGTAAACGGCTCTGCGATCTGAATGGTCGCAGAGCCGTTTTTGCGCCTGTTCCCACCTCCGGAACGGTTTTTCGCAAACGACGCGGATTCGGTCATTTTTTACAAATTTCCAAAAAATTTTTGTAGACATTTCCGAAAAATAATGATATAATATCATATTGGTGAAATATATATTCGCCGGAAAACTATACAGGAGATCGGGCAAGGCCCGACGGATATACTATGGACAAGTGGAAGCTATTGATCGTGCTTGTTCTGCTTTCGATGATCCCGCTGATCCTGCTGATCATCGAAAAGATCCAAAACGAGCGCAATCTCAAAAAACTGCGGATCCGCGTGAACGTCAACGGCATCCGCGGAAAATCCACCATCACGCGCATGATCTTCGCCATTCTCCGGGAGGCGGGCTGCCAGGTAGTCGGCAAAACCACCGGTACAGCTGCCCGGATGTTCTTCTGGGACAGCGAGGCGGAGGAGGAACTGGTACGCCGCCCCCGGGGCGTCAGCATCAGCGAACAGATCCGCGTGATCCGCAAGGCGGTCAAGCGGGGAGCGGACGCCCTGGTCTGCGAGTGCATGGCCGTCCGGCCGGACTATCAGATCGCTTATCAGCACCACATCATCAAGGCGGACGTGCTCGCGATCGTCAACGTCCTGGAGGATCACCTCGACGAAATGGGTCCCACTCTGGAACAGCTGGCCTGGGCCTTTGCCGATACGATCCCATACAAGGGCGTCGCCGTGGTGCCCAACTGTGAGTTTACGCCCTATTTCCGGAAGATCGCGCAGGAACGGGGCTCCCGGCTCGAGGTCGTAGATCCGGAAATCATTTCCCAGGAGTACCTGGATCTCTTCCCCTACAAAGTGTTTGACAACAACTGCGCCATGGCCCTGGGCGTCGCCCGGGCGCTGGGCGTGGACGACGAAACCAGCCTGCGGGGCATGCTGAAGGCGGCGCCGGACCCCGGAGCTCTGCAGGTGATCCCCCTGCGGCGGGAGGGACTCAACACCTGGTTCGTCAACGCCTTTGCGGCCAACGAGCCTGCCTCCACCCTGGAGATCTGGGAATATCTGCATGAGGAGAACATCCCCATGGAAATGCCCGTGGTGGTGATGAACTGCCGCCCTGACCGCGTAGACCGCTCCTATCAATTTGCCAGAGACTGCCTGCCGCACATGGGCCCCATCCAGCTGGTGGTCATAGGCCAGATGACGGCGCCGATCCGACGCGCCTATCACCGCGGCAAACTGGCGAACGTGCAGGTTTACCGGGAACTGCAGGGAAAATCCGTGAAGGAGATCATGGACGTGCTTGTGCCCATGCTGGACGGACACGTGCTGGTAGGCGTGGGCAACATCCACGGAATCGGCGAAGAATTTATCGAAGCGCTCTATGCCCTGGATGAGCAGGGCATGCCCGGCGTATTTGCGGCTGCTTCCGATCCCCCGGCGGAGGTCATTCGCGCCCAGCTCAAGCGGCTGGAGGACTGGGATGGAGGATTGAAAGAATGAGTATGGTATCTGAATTTTATCTGGCCGTGGCGGTCGGACTGATCCTCAGCATCGCCATGGAGGAATTTCTCGGCATCAGCTCCGGCGGCGTCGTGATCGCGGGCTATCTGGCCATGATCTGCGACGATCTGATGTCCATGGGCGTGGTGCTGTTGGTGGCGCTGCTGACCTATCTGGTGGTGGAGCTTGTGCTTTCCCGCTTCCTGCTGCTTTTCGGCAAGCGGAAGTTTGTGGCCTGCCTGCTGGTCGGTCTGATCTTCAAGGTTGCGGCGGATCTTCTGGTGCCGACCCTGTCGTTTGCGACCCTGGCTTTCCGGGGCATCGGCGTCATCTGCCCGGGACTCATCGCCAACACCAGTTCCCGTCAGGGCCTGCATATCACGATCCCCGCGGTCCTCGCGGCGACCTACGCTACCTTCGGGATCGTACGGCTGCTGATGCTTCTGTTCTGAGGCAGACCGGGAATCTGAGGAAAGCTATGAAGATTAAGAGAAACACGCTTCATCCCGCGCCTGAGGAGCGGCAGCTCCGGGCAAAGGATAAAATGATCATCCTCTCGCGAAAGGACCGGATGGGGAAGGCGCAGCCGACCTGGTATCGGGTCCTGGCGGGTTGCCTCGTGCTGATTGTGATCCTGGTTCTGGTCAGTCAGAAGCGGCATGACGCGATGAAAAACCGTACGGTCCAGGCTGAGCCGCTGATCTACGGCACGGTCCGCCTGAGCTTTACCGGCGATCTGGATCTGGGCGGCAACGTGGCGGTCCTGGGGGAAACCGAGGGATACGAGAACCTGTTTGCCGGGGTTTCTCCCCTCTGGACCGATTCTGACTACGTCTTCTCCTGCCTGGACGGCGTTGTCCTGCCCGACGATGCGGAGGGCTTTCCCGCCGCGGAGACCGCCGAAACGCCCCGCTCCGTTTCCGGGCGGGCAGTGGAAGCAGCCGCCGCCGCGGGCATCAACGCGCTGAGCCTTGCCAATGACCACAGCCTGGACTACGGCAGCGCCGGTCTGGGGCAGTCGCTGCGCACCGTCAGGGAACTTGGCCTGCAGTATGCCGGAGCAGGGGAGAATCTCTCCGATGCGGGTATGTACCGCATTCTGGAAGCCAACGGCCTCCGGATCGGCTTCCTGTCCTGCTCGGCCATCAATCCCAACGGCCACGGCCCCATCGACGACTATACGCTGAGCACCACCTCCTACTCCGCCCTCTACCGCAACGTGCTGCTTGCCAGCGACCAGACCGATCTGGTCGTCGTCTACGTCTGCTGGGGCGACCAGGACAGCCTGACCGTTTCCGATGCCCAGCGCAGAGTTGCTCATCGGCTTGTCGAGATGGGCGCCGACATTGTGATCGGCACGCATCCCCACGTGCTCCAGCCCATCGAGCAATACCAGAACGGCTGGATCTTCTACAGCCTCGGCGATCTGGTCAACAGCCGCGACCAGCGCGGTGAGCGGGAATCCGCCCTGCTCCGCCTGGACGTGGACGCGGACACGCGCAGCGCCTCTTTCACCCTGATCCCCCTTCTGCTGCAGGACTTCTGCCCTGCGGCCACGGAGAACGTCTTCTATGTGGATCAGATTCACCGGAGCCTGCTGCGGGAACTGCCGGAGACCAGCTATTCCGTCGCGGAAAACGGCAGGATCACGATCCCGCTGAAGCTTTCCCATTGACAGTTTTCGGAAGGAAGTTATTTATGAAACGAATCTGCAAATTGCTTTCTGTGCTTCTGGCTTTCGTTCTGTTGTTCTGCGCGTGCCATACGGATCCTGCGGCGACCGGGACGACGGAGACTACGGTTGAGAAGACCTCCGCCCGGACCGAGCCGACCCAGAGAGATACTGCGGCGCTTACGACCGACGATACCACGGAACCGGTGACCTCGGGGAGCGAAGAGCCTGTGCCCATTGATTTGGGCGGCTATGCGGTCAGCAGTTCCACCAAGGAGGCCACTGCCGCCGGGATGAAGATCCTCAATCAAGGCGGAAATGCCGTGGACGCGGCCGTGGCCGTGGCCCTGGCCCTCGGCGTTACGGAGCCCTATTCCTCCGGCCTGGGCGGCAGCGGCGTCATGGTGGTCTACGATCCCGTGAAGGACAGCGGCCACAGCCTGGACTACTACGCCTGCGCCGGTTCCGCTGCGAAGAGCGACGATTGTGTGGGCGTGCCCGGGTTTCTGGCCGGAATGCAGGAAGCCCTTGACCGCTGGGGCACCATGTCCCTGCGAGAGGTGATCGAGCCCGCCATTGACCTGGCCGAAAACGGCTTTCCTGCCACAGCCCTCTTTGCCCGCCGCCTGACCTATTCCGCAAAGCTGCAGCAGAACAAGGCCTTTGCCAACGTTCAGGAGGGCGATAAGGTGGTCCAGACGGAGCTTGCCGAGACGCTCAAGCTGATCCGGGATCAGGGCAGCGCCGTGTTCTACACCGGCCAGATCGCCCAGGACATCGCCGATGCCTGCGAGCTCGACCTCATGGATCTGGCAGCCTACAAGGTCAACTACTACAGCGCCCTGCGATCCCGCTTCAACGGCGTGCGGATCTACTCCACGACGGCCCCCACTTCCGGCGTCGTCACGTCGGAAATGCTGACCGCGGCCGATTTGATGGACGTGCCGGATCCCCGGGAGGATCCGGACGGCTATCTGAAGGTGATGAAGCTTGCCACCCAGATCGGCTACAACACCAGGCGGACCAAACTGGTGGATCCGCGCTTCTATGACTTCGACGGAAAACAGTTGGTTTCCCGCAAATATGTCAAGAAGCTGGTTAAGAAGGCCCAGGAAGACAGCTCTCTGATGATCGAGCCGGATCCCGAGCGCCGCTGCACGACGCAGTTTGCCGTGATCGACCGGCAGGGGATGATCGTCTGCGTGACCAACACCCTTTCCGATAACTGGGGCGGCTATATCTACGTGGATGGTTTCTACCTCAACAACACCCTGGGCAATTTCAACCAGACCGGGAAAAACGCCTACGAGCCCTACAAGCGGCCGCGGACGCATTTTTCTCCCGTGCTCTGCATCGGCGACGACGGATATCGTCTGGCCATCGGCTCTCCCGGCGGCGACGCGATCCCGAAGGTCGTCTCACAGGTGCTGATCGACGTGCTCAAATTCGACGTCGATCTCCAGAGCGCCGTGGATACGGCCCGCTACTACTTCGACGACGACGGGCTGCTCTGCCTGGAAACCGTTGATGAGGGCAATACCTCCCGCATCGACCTGTCCCAAATCAACTGCCGCTACTACTATTCGAGCTCGCATGTGAGTTTCGGCTGTACAGCCATTGTCGGTTACGACCCGGAGGAAGGGATCATTGCGGTCAGCGACCTGCGGCGCGACGGCTCCGATTCTCAGATCGCGACGGTGGGAAACTGAAATACAGCTTGTGCCGCTTTGGACGGCCAGGCGAAAAAACATTTGTTTTTTCGCCTGGCCGTCTTGATTTTGCACAAAATTACAGGTATAATAAACAAAGCGTATGTTCAAAAAACACAAAAGGAGAGAGCCATGAACAAGAGGATCCTTGCCATTCTGCTGTCGCTGGTCCTGCTGCTGGGCGTGCTGCCCGTGCAGGTCTTCGCGGCAAGAGCGGACCTGACCCAGGACATCGCCGACGCCGACTACGACGGCATCCCCGATCAGTACGACCCCGATCCCAACAGCAATACCTTCTCCGGCACCTACAAGAGCGGTAACTTTACCGTCAATTTGAGCTACACCATGGACTACCGGAACTTCTTCGGCGACAACACGGTGTACAATCAGGACATCGCCGATTTCTCCACCTGGGCCGCCCAGCTCACCTACGAGAACGACGACAACGGCACCACCTACACCCCCTCCGGCACCCTGCCCGATGCCGACGGAACCGCCATCAGCAAGGTCTACCACATCGACCAGCTCATGCGGGCCCACGGCATGGAGAACGTCATCGACTACAAGATCAACAACGGCTATTTTGACGACGACATCTCCCTCGGCGCCTATTCCGACGACGACATTGCCGAGGCCTACTACGGCCACCACAAGGTCACGTACCAGGGCCAGACCATCGAGGTCGTGGCCATCTATGTACGAGGCACCAACGGCACCATCCAGGAGTGGAGCAGCAACTTCAACGTGGGCAGCATCTACCGCTTCGGCCAGGAATTTGACGCCGCCGAGGGCAAGCTCCGCTTCCCCAATGCTCAGTGGATGCGCAAGACCAACCACCGGGGATTCGACGTGACGGCCAACCGCATCCGCGCCGGTCTGAAGGACTACGTGGAGACCTTCACCGATCCCGACGCCACGCCGGTCTTCTGGCTGGCGGGCCACTCCCGCGGCGGCGCCGTATCCAACATTCTCTCCGCCTACCTGATTGACGAGGGCGAAAAGGTGTTTACCTACACCTTCGCTTCCCCGAACACCACGGCCAACACCGAGGCTTCCGCCGCCAAGTACGACTGCATCTTCAACCTGGTCAACGGCGACGACTTCGTGCCTCGTCTGCCCATGCCCGAGTGGGGCTTTACCCGCTACGGCCGCACGGCGACGCTCTTCGCTTCCACCGCTACCAGCAGCCAGCGCAGCAGCTATCTGGGCAACACCAGCTACAACTATAAGTCTGACAGCGATCTGCAGAGCCTGTGCAACAAATTCGTCAATATGACCCAGAACAACGACGGCGGGATCGACGGCTGGCGGGACGTCAACGTCTATCACTGCGGCCACCAGCACGCCGACGAGCAGACCGGCGAATACCGCACCGGCTGCACCCGCAAGCGCAGCGGTCTGGAAATTGGCTTCAACGAGTCTATGTTCAACGGCTGGTCTCAACGCGTCCAGCGCTACGCCTATTGGTCCAGCGAGGCCAACGGCATCTGCGAGACGCCGGCCTACGCCATGCAGGTTCTGGCGGAGCTCATGGGCAACCTCTCCCTCTCCGGCGGATGGGACTACCTGACCACCAACAAGCTGGCCGACCGCTACGACTTCGGCAAGACCAGCCTGGTCAGCTACGCTACCGGCATCATCGATCCGCATTACATGGAGAACTACTACCTGATCCAGAAGCTGATCGAGGCCCAGGGCAATCCCGATTCCGCCTATACCACCGGCAGCAGCCTCTACACCGACGGCAGCGGTCGTCCCATCCACGAACATACCTACACCTTCTATTACTACGACGGCATGGAGCCCACCTGTACCCAGGAGGGCGAGGGCTATAAGATCTGCGAATGCAGTCAGATCAACGCCGCCTGGTACGACGATGTGGTTACCGACATCAAGATCCCGGCCCTGGGCCACGCCCTGACTTATGAATACGTAGGCGCGGACACCCACGCCGTGAGCTGCGAGCGCTGCGGCGAGAACTTTGAGAGCGAGCCCTGCAATTACGTCAACAACGTTTGCACCGTCTGCGGCCATGTCAAGGACACCAACCGGACCATCACCGTCTACGTGGTAGACGAGCTGGACGGCCAGAGCCTGTACGCCTGGGCCTGGGGCAGCGCCGGCAACATGGATCCCGCCTGGCCCGGCCACGCCCTCACCGCCCTGGGCGTCGATCGGAACGGCCACCCCTACTACAGCATCGAGCTGAACATCGCGAACTATGACAAGATTATCTTCAACCGCAACGGTCAGCCTCAGACTGCGACGCTGAATATCCTCTCCGACGCCGGTCAGAATGACTACGTGATCTACTATATCTACGGCGTCAGCGGCAATGATCTGAGCAGCTCTGTGGGTACGGACATCTGGCCCGGCCCCGGCACGACCACCGAGCCCACCTGCCTTGATGCCGGCTACACCACCTACTATGGCATGTTCACCGGCCAGCCCCTGACGGGCAACGAGGTCCCGGCTCTGGGCCATGACTACGCCGAGGTCGTGGTGGAGCCCACCTGCACAGCCGGCGGCTACACTGTCCACACCTGCTCCCGCTGCGGCGACGTCTATCTCGACAGCGATACCGCCGCTCTGGGCCATGACTACGTGGCCGTGGTCACAGCCCCCACCGCCGCCGAGCAGGGCTACACCACCTACACCTGCTCCCGCTGCGGCGACAGCTACGTAGACGACTATGTTCCCGCTCTGGGCTATGATTACACCGTCCACTTCTCCGTCCCCTACGGGCTGACCAAGCCCGCCGACATGGTTTCCAACACCAACACCGGTATCACGCTGCCCACCGTCACCGGCCCCGAGGGCTACACCTTCCTGGGCTGGGTGCTTGATGACTACGACAACGTCGAGACCCGTCCCGCCACCATTCTGACCGGCAACTACATCGCTCCCCAGGAGATCACCCTGAAGGCCCTCTTCACCTTTACCGACGGCGGCTCCGGCGAAAAGGTCTACGAGCTTGTCAGCTCGGCGCCCTCCGACTGGACCGGCAACTACGTCATCACCTACCTCACCACCACCAGCATGTACGTGATGAAGGGTGTGACGCCCAGCGCCAACGGTGACGATATTGAGAACACCGCTAACGCTTCCTCCTACGCTGCCTCCGGCGTCACCCTGGACGGCAGCACCCTGTCCAATGTCGCCAACGATTACGTCTTCACTCTGGCCCCCCACGGCAATTACTACTCCATCCAGAGTGCTGCCACCGGGACCTATATCGGCGTAAGAGCCAGCGACGGATACATGGGCGGCTACACGAGCTACACCGCCAATTATTGCGATTGGACGCCGGGCTCTCTGAGCAACGCCAGCTGCATGACCTGCGCCACCGGCAGCTATCCCTACGTCGGCTTCCACACCAGCAACAATTACTTCTGGTCTGCCAGCTCCAGCAACACCACCCGGACCTCCATCCGCTGGTGGAAGGAGAACCAGGTCGGCACCACCATCTACACCACCATCATTGGCGAAGAGCACGTACATACGCCCGGCGATCCCGTTGTGGAGAATAACGTGGCCGCCACCTGCACCGCTGCGGGCAGCTACGACAGCGTTGTGTACTGCACAGAGTGCGGCGAAGAGCTGAGCCGTGAGACTGTTACCGTTCCCGCCCTGGGCCATGACTATGTGGCCGTCGTCACCGAACCCACCTGCACCGAGGCGGGCTTCACCACCTACACCTGCTCCCGCTGCGGCGACAACTACACCGACAACGCGACCGAGGCCCTGGGCCACCAGCCCGGCGAGGCCGTGGAGGAGAACCGGGTGGAACCCACCGCCACCACCGAGGGCGGCTACGATATGGTGGTCTACTGCCAGCGCTGCGGCGCCGAGCTGAGCCGCGAGCATACCGTGCTTCCCGCCACCGCCCCCATTGAGACCGCGAACCTGGAGATCTTCTACTCCATCTCCGTGGGCACCGACA
>CAMUYE010000059.1 GCA_947164825.1 uncultured Clostridia bacterium | reverse complement strand
TGGCCCGGGCCGACGTGCTCTGCCTGGACAAGACCGGCACCCTGACCACCGGCGAAATGAGCCTGGAGCGGGCCGTCCCCGCCGAGGCCGACGAGGCGGAGCTCTCCGCTGCGGCCTCCCGCTTCCTGGGGGCCTTCGAGGCGGGCTCCGGCACCCTCCGGGCACTGGCCGCGGCTTTTGAGCCGGGCCGGGAGGCCCCCGTGGAAACCCTGCCCTTCTCCTCGGCCCGCAAAAAATCCGCCGCCGCCTTTGCCGACGGTACGGTGCTGATCCTGGGCGCGCCCTCCTTCGTGCTGGAGGAGGTCCCGGCGGAGGCGGAGGCCTGGGCCGCCGAGGGTTTCCGGGTCCTGGTTCTTGCCGAAGCAGAGGAAGCTTTAGCCGACACAAATGGCGCACACTGTGCGCCGCTACAGAGCAAGGACGAGTTGCCCCCGGTTCGGCGCACCCTGGGCTTTTTCCTCCTGCGCGACACGGTCCGGCCCGCGGCGGCGGACACCCTGGCCTGGTTCCGACGGGAGGGCGTGGACGTGAAAATCATGTCCGGCGACGATCCCAGGACCGTGGCCGCCGTGGCCGCCCGGCTGGGCCTGCCCGACGCGGATAAGGCCGTGGACTGCGGCGCGCTGAACGATGAGGAGCTGGCCGCCGCCCGGGATCAGGTGATTTTCGGACGGCTGACGCCGGACCGGAAGCGCCTGCTCATCGGGGCCCTGAAGGCCGACGGCCGCACGGTGGCCATGACCGGCGACGGGGTCAACGACATCCCGGCCCTCAAGACCTCGGACTGCTCCATCGCCATTGCCGGCGGCGCGGAGGCCACGGAGCACGCGGCCCAGCTGGTGCTGATGGACGGGGACTTCAACTCCCTGCCCGCGGTGGTGGCCGAGGGACGGCGGGTAATCGGCAATATTACCAGAACGGCCAGCCTGTTTTTGGTTAAAACGCTGTATTCCGCGGCGCTTGCCATTCTGACCCTGATCCTGCCCCTGCGCTATCCCTTCCAGCCCATCCAGCTTACCCTGATCGCCGCCCTCTCCATCGGAGCGCCCTCCTTCTTCCTGGCCCTGGAGCCCTCCCACGAGCGGGCAAAGGATCGCTTCCTGCGGCGGGTCCTGCTCCGGGCCGCTCCCGGAGCCCTGGCCGTGACCTGCTGCGCGATCGCAGCGATGGTCGTGAACCGGCTGGGGACCTCCTTTGAGGCGGCCTCCACCATGGCCGTCCTCTCGGCGGGAATCATCGGCTTGGCGAATCTGATCCTGACCTGCCGCCCCTTTACGAAGCTGCGTCTGGCGCTCTGCGCCGTCATGAGCGCGGCCTTCATCGGCGCGGTGCTCCTGCTGCCGGGCTTTTTCTTCCTGGTGCCCGAGGCCCTTTCCGCCGGAAACTGGCTGACCCTCGCCATCGTCACCGCCTGCGGCGTCGGGATCCTGCTCGCCGGAACCCGGATCGCCCAGAAAAGTAAGAAGTAAAAAGTAAGAAGTAAGAAGTGTCCGTGTCGGGACCGCTTACTTCTTACTTCTTACCTATTACTTATTACTTAACGAATTACAGGCTCTGGCGTTTTGCCAGGGTCTTGTTTTTGTATTCGGGGTCGCCGGTGACTTCCCTGAGGATCGTGATCTCGGGGGGCGGCGTGACCTCGGCTTCGTCGCTGCCCGCGTAGGCGAACATCACGGCCCGCTCGGCGGAGAAGGGATAGACGTCGATCTCAAAGCGCTGGCTGCCCCGGTTGAAGCGGTACTTGACCTTGTGGACGGGCTGGAGCTCCATGTCCGCCTCCAGCAGGTACTTTTTGTACTCCTTGGCGGAAATGGGGCGCTCCGTGTCCCACATGGCCCCGTCGGGCATCCGGTGCTTCTCGGTGTAGAAGTAGAGGTAGTCGGAGCCGTTCTTCTGCTTGCGGAGCCGGCGTTCGATGTTGGGGTTGGTCATGACCAGGTAATCCTGGGTCATCTCGAAGGGCACCGCGCCGTAGTTCACGATGAGCTGATTCATATCCGGCATGGCGATGAGGTACTTGTGCTTCTTGTCCATGGGCTCCGGCTTGCCGACGATGCGGAAGATCTCCCGCATGGCCCGCTGGATCTTCTGCTCGAAATCCACGGCGTTGTCCACGATCTTCAGATTCGGATGGGCGCTCCAGGCCCGGAGGGTCCGGTCGTCCATCTGTACGGCGGAGTCCAGGCTCTCGGTCCGGGCGGCGTTGCCCAGATCGTAGGCGAAGGCCGCGCCCTTGGCGCAGGTGACCAGGTGGATCACGGCGTCGTATTTGGCCATGGCGGTCTGGGTGGTAAGGCCGAAGCGCCGGATGACCTGCTCAAACTCCTCGTCGGTGATGTAGGCCTTGTCGTCCAGCAGAGCCCGGTCGTAGACCACAAGCACGTTGGGCTCCGGCACGGCTTCGGCGGCCTGGAGGGCCAGCTTCTCCTTGTGGAGCTGGTCGGCCACCACGTAATCCTGGAACTCCAGCATGGACAGGCAGTTGCCGAAGGGCTTGATGCCGAAGCCGGAGATCAGGTCCGTGGCCGTCTCGGGGATGGTGATGACCCGCCAGCCGTCGTCCTGCTTGAATTCCTTCAGGATCCGGGAGATCAGGGTCGTCTTGCCCGCCGCGGGTCCGCCGGTGAGCACGATCTTCACGATTTTCTTTTCCATGGGACGCCCGCCTTTCGTCGTATTCTGGAACCATCTTACCACAACTGCGGGCGATTTGCAACCGTTTCCGAAAAAAACCGGAGCGGTCGTATAGGATCCGCTCCGGTTTTTTATGGGAATCAGGGCCTGCCGCCGGGACCTCCGCCGGGGAAACCGCCCTGGCCGCCTCCAAAGCCGCCCTGGCCGCCGCCCTGGCCGCCGAAGCCGCCCATGCCGCCCATGCCGCCGCCAAACTGACCGGTGATTTCGCTGATTTCGCTGCCGTTGACGGTGATTGTGCCGCCGGTCCAGGTGACGGTGCCGTCACAGTCGAAGGCGCTCTGGCCGGTGACGGAAATCGTGCCGCCGGTGATGATCAGATTGCCGTTGGAGTCCACGCCGTCGGTGTCGCCCTGGCCCATCGTGATGGTGATGACGCCGCCGTTGATCTCCACGCAGGGGGTGTAGGAGGCGGACTTCCGTCCGGCGTTGATGCCGTCGTCGGAGGCGGAGATCGTGAGTTCCCCGTCGTTGATCTGAACCCAGGTGGCCTCAACGCCTTCGGCGGCCTGGACGGTGATGGCACCGCCGTCGATCTGGACGATGCTGACGGCGTGGATGCCGTCGTCCCCTGCAGTGACGTTCAGGCTGCCGCCGCCAAACCAGACCCAGCCCACGGAATCGTCGTCGTCGTTTTCTGCGTGCAGACCGTCGTTGGCCGCGGTCAGGGTCACGGTCCCGTCGGACATGGCGAAGGAGTCGTTGACCTCGATGGCGCAGTCCGCGGCGGTGACGGTCAGCGTGCCGCCGGTGACCTTAACGTCGTCCTTCCCGCAGATGCCGTTGTCGGAGGAGTCCACGGTCAGGCTGCCCAGGCCGTTGATGACCAGGTCGTCCCGGGAGAAGATGACGCCGTCGGTGTTGGTGGAGCCGTCGGCCCGGAAGGTCCCGGTGACGGAGAGGCTGTTCTCGCTGTTCTCTGCGGTGGTGATAAAGACCTTGTCGGCGTTCTTGACATAGATGACGGGGAAGTCGTCGTTCACGACGGTCAGGCCGTCCAGCACCAGCTGGACCTTGTCCTCGTCCCCGGCGTCGATGCAGACGGTGACGTTGTTCGCGCTGCCCGTCAGCAGGTAGACGCCCGCCTGATTGATGGTAATATCATTCCCGTCGGAGACTTCAAGGGTCTCGGCCTCGCTCAGGTCCGCGGTCTGTTCCAGATCCCGCTTGCTGAACAGGCTGCCCGCGTCGATGGCCTCGCCGGAGCTGACGGCGGCGGTCCCGCTGCCGGAGCCGCTCTGGGAGGCGGTCTGCGTGCCATTCTGGGTCGCGTTCGCTCCGGTCTGCCCGGCGCGGCCGGCGTCCTCCGTCCCGGTACAGGCCGCCAGCGACAGGGCCAGGATCAGCGCCAGCACCAGGACTGCCAGTTTCTTCAAATCGTTCTTTTTCATAGGGATCGCTCCTTTCGGTGGGGAGATTCGCAGGACCTCCGTCTGTTTGTTGTTGGGCCCAGTATATTCCGGCAATCTTAATCGTAGCTTAGGGAAAAATGAACGATTTGAAAACGTTTCTCAGATGAGCGCCCATTTTTCGGAACCGGAAGGGCCTTTTCGGCGTCTAAGCTACATCCCCCAAACCCTTTGATCTGACCGATCCGAACAAGGAGGAATTTCCTGTGAAACCGTATCTGAAACCCGTTTTTTGTTTTCTGCTGATCGCGGCTCTGACCTTCCAGCTCGCTGGCTGCGTCGGAACGCCGACTGCGCCCACGGGGCCGAACGCCCCCGGCACACCCACGGAGCCGAACGCCCCCGCAAATCCCGGGAAGACGGAGACCGGGGTCGTGGATCTGATGAGCGGGATCAAGCCCGCCTCGGCCGGAACCGGAGAGCGGCCCTCTCCCGAGGCCGCCGCCGCGGCCACGGACTTCTCTCTGCGGCTCTTCCGGGCTGCCAAAGAGACCGACCAAAACACCCTGCTCTCTCCCGCCTCTGTCCTCGCCGCCCTGGCCATGACGGCCAACGGGGCCAAAGGCGACACCCTGACCCAGATGGAGCAGACCCTCGGCCTCTCCAGGGACGAACTCAACGTCTTTTTCCGCAGCTGGCTGAACGCCCTTGCGGGGGACGGGACGCTGAAGCAGGCCAACTCCGTCTGGTTTACCGCCGATTCCCGCTTCACCGTCAACGGGGACTTTCTGCAGACCAACGCCGACTTCTACGGCGCGGACGTCTACCGGGCCCCCTTCGACCAGGAGACCCTCAAGGCCATCAACGACTGGGTCAAGGCCAGGACCGACGGCATGATCCCCGAGATTCTGGACAAGATCCCGCCGGAGGCCGTCATGTACCTGGTCAACGCCCTGGCCTTCGACGCCAAATGGGCGGCGCCCTATTCTGCGTATTCCGTATCCGAAGGGGAATTCACCCTGGAGAATGGCGAAAAGCGGACGGTGGACTTGATGTACTCCGAAGAGCGCGAATACCTGGAAAACGAGTTGGCCACAGGCTTTGTCAAGCCCTATGAGGGCGGGAAATACGCCTTCGCCGCCCTGCTGCCCAAAGAGGGCGTCAGCCTGGAGGCGCTGCTGGACGGCCTTGACGGGGCGGCTCTCCAGAGCCTGCTGCAAAACCGCGGCAATGAGACGGTTTACGCCGCTCTGCCCAAGTTTGAGACGCAATTTGACACGGAGCTCTCCCCGGTCCTGCAGGATCTGGGCATGGAGCTGGCCTTCGACGGGGACAGGGCGGATTTCTCCGGCCTGGGGACTTCCGCCGGCGGCAATATCGCCATCAGCCGGGTTATCCACAAGACCTTCATCTCCGTGGCCGAGCAGGGCACCAGGGCCGGAGCCGCCACGGTGGTGGAAATGACCCCCGAGGCCGCCTTCATCGAGGACCCCAAGCAGGTCCGCCTGGACCGTCCCTTCGTCTACCTGCTGATCGACACCGAGAGCTGCCTGCCCCTCTTTATCGGCGCCATGCTCGATCCGGAGCCGTAAACCCGATTTTGGAATGCAGCGGCGGCCTGCGCGCAGGCCGCCGTGTTCCCAGGCGGGCAGAGCCGCCCGCCGCAGCGGCGCACAGTGTGCGCCACACCGCCCGCCGCAGCGGCGCACAGTGTGCGCCATGCTGCCAAACAGGAGCGCCATGCTGTCAAACAGGAGAAAACGACATGAAAATCGCGATCATCGAAGACGACAGGAGCCTCCGGGACAGCCTTTGCGAGCTGTTCTCCGGGGAGGGCTACGAGACCGCCGCCGCGCCCAGCCTGCGGGAAGCCCGGGCCCTGGAGGAGGCGGATCTCTGGCTTGTGGACCTGATGCTGCCGGACGGCTCCGGCATCGACTTTGTCCGGGAGAAGCGGAAAACCAGCACGATGCCGATCCTGATCCTGACCGCGCTGGACGGGGAAGACAGCATCATCGCCGGGCTGAAGGCGGGGGCGGACGATTATATCGTCAAGCCCTTCCGGGCCGGGGAGCTGCTGGCCAGGGTGGACGCCAACCTGCGCCGCGTGCTGCCCGAGCGCTATGAGCTCGTCAGCGGCGAGCTCTCCTACAGCTTTCCCGACGAGCATATCCGGCTCAGGGGAGAGGAGCTGAATCTCCGGGCAATGGAGCGCAGGCTGCTCCGGCTGCTTTTGGAGAGCCGGGGCCGACTGCTCACGAGAGACTATCTGCTCTACCAGCTCTGGGATCGGGACGAGAACTATGTGGACGAAAATACGCTTTCGGTTCTGGTGTCGAGGCTGCGCAAGGAAATCGGAAGCTTTCAGGGGCTGGATTATATCGAAACGGTGCGGGGGACCGGCTACCGCTGGCGCCTGCCCTGCCGGATGGGAGGGAAGCGAAAATGAAGCTGAACCGGAAAACCGGGCTGCTGCTCCTGGCGCTGGCGGCGTCCCTGCTCTGCCTGGCCGCCGGTGTGCTGACGGCGGCGCTGGCGTCGGAACGGGTCGACAGCGCCATTGGCGCGGTCTATGAAACGGACCCGGACGCGGCGCGGCTCCTGACGGAGACGCTTCTGTCCGGGCGAAAGGGAGACGGAAGCGAAGCGGCCCGGGGCCTCGGCCTGACGAGCCGCTATTTTGCGTTCCTCCGGGAAAGGCTCTTCGGCTGGCCCTGGATCGGGCTGATGCTTCTGCTTGCCCTCCTGCCCCCGGCGTGCCTGCTGCTGATCCGGCGCAGGGAGCGGGCCAGGCGGAGCGCCCTGACCGAGCGCGTAGAGAAAGCCCTGGCGGGAGAAAGCGTGTTCTATCCGGAAACCGAGGAGGAGCGCCTGCTGGGAAGGGTGCTGACAGCCTATGCCGACCTGCGGGAAGCGAGCGCGCAGCGGGAGGACGAGCAGCGCCGCCGCGTGGAGAACGTGGCCCACGAGCTGAAAACACCGGCCTCCGGGCTGCTGCTGTGCCTGGATCTTGTGGAGAAGAGCGGTATGACCCCGGAACGCTTCGCCAGGATGCGGGAGGCTGCGGAAAAGATGCAGCGCTATATCGGGGATCTGCTGACCCTTGCCAGACTGCGGGCGGGCAAGCTTCGGTTCCTGCGGGAGGACGTGGATCTGGCCGCCCTGCTCGAAACCCTGGCGGGGGAGATGCCCGGCGTTGCCGTTTCCTGCGAGGGCGGGGCCGTGATTCGCGGGGATTGGGAGCGGCTCCGGGAGGCCTTTCGGAATCTGGCGGCCAACGCCCTGCGCTACGGGGAGGACGGAAGCTGCCGGATCCGGCTGAGCAGAACGGAGCGGGAGATCCTGGTGGAGTTTGCGAACCGGGGCGGCGAGCTGCCAAAGCTGGAGCGCTACACGGCAGGCCGGGAGGACGGGAGCTCCACGGGACTCGGGACGGCCATTGCCGCCGAGATCATGCAGGCCCATTTCGGCTCTCTCTCGGCAGCTTCCGTGGGCGGAGAAACGGTGCTGACGGCGGTTTTTCCCCTGGATCGTCTGAAAACAAAAGAGCCGGTGTAAGCTTCCTGTAAGATTTGCCTGCTATCCTTCTATCTGGGAGGTGATCCGGCCTATGAAGGACCGAGGATGGAGCCTGTTCCGAACCGGGCTCAAGCGGCGAAAAAAGGAAGTTCGTCTGCTCCGCTTCATGATGGGGCTCGCGGTGTTCCTGACGGCCTTCGTCCTGCTGTTTCAGGACAACATCAACGCCTACGTCATGCGGAACAATTATCTGAGCTATGGCCGCTGGGTCTTCCGAACGGAGGAAGGCGCACGGGTGGAGAGCCCCTATCTGGACTGGGAGACCGTCCGCGTGGGCGGGTATCTCCAACGGGATCTGCCCCCGGAGCTTGAAATTGGAGAAGAGGACGGGGAGCCGGCGCCGACCGAAGCGGAAAACGCCGGGCCCGCGGACCGGATCGAGGTCCCGGAGAACGAGAACCGGCGACAGACCTCGGTCCTGATCGGCGCCCTGGGCGAGACCTTCGCCGCCGAAAACGAGCTCGGCCTTTACGAGGGCCGTCTTCCGCGGACCCGGGACGAGATCGCCATGGAGCTCAACGCCCTGCAGCAATTGGGCCTGAGCTACGAGCTGGGGCAGGAGATCAGCTTCTATCTCGCGGAGCCGGTCACGGAGCCTGTTCCCGTGCCCGAGGCGGAGCAGGGAGCGGACGCGGAGGAAGCGGAGACCATCCTCGTCCTGAACCGCGTGACCTTTACCCTCTGCGGCACCTTAGAGCGGTATACGGCCCGATGGGACGGAGGCGGCAGTCTGCCGGGCGCTCTGATCACCGAAGAAGCTTACGACAGCCTGACCATGGACAAGCATGCCTACGACTTCGGCATGCTGAAGCCGGAATACACGGGTCACAGCGTCTGGAGCTTCGCCTCGGAGCTCATTGACGCGGTGAGGGCCTCCGCCCAGGGGGCCAATGGGTCCCTGGTCGCCAACGAGGCGGCCTATTACAACCCCTTCTGGGGCGATCCCACCCTCTACCGCAACATGATCGCCGTTTTGCTGCTCCTCTGCGTCAGCCTGGTCACCTACCTGATGGCCTCCTATCTGACGAAGCGGAAGGGCTTTTTCCTGCGGCTGCGGGAGATCGGAGCTTCCACAGCGGAGGTCTGGAAGATGGCCGCCTGGGAATGTACCCTCGCCGTGGTCCCGGCGGTCCTCGTCGGGGTCGCCGCGGCCTACGCCCTGAGCCTGGGGGCGGTCTTCCTGATGACGAGGCTGAGCGGCTTCCCCTGGTTCTATGTCTTCCTCTGGGAGACCCTGCTCCGCATCCTCCTCTGCGTCCTTGTGACCTTCGGTGTCTCTCTCCTGACGGCGCTGCTGATCTTCTCCGGCAGAGGCATCAGCGAGAAGCGGCGGGGCCTGTCGAAGCGCACCGCGGCGCTCCTCCGGCGGAGAGCCTCGAAAACGTCCCGCAAGCTCGGTTACCGGGAGACCCTGAAGCGGGAACGGATGCGCCATCCCCTGACTACCGTCCTGCGGCGTCTGGCCGCCGTGCTGGTCTGCGCCGTGCTGGTCTACAGCTTCGACGTGATCTCCGGCGCGGCAAAGGCCTATCACACAAACTTCACCCCCTTCTCCGGCATGCGCATGACCTCGGTAAGCCTGAGCTGCCGGGTCCCCAACGGTCCGAAGAAAACAGAGAAGTTCGACCTGGGAACCAAGGCGCCGTTCCTGCGAAATACGATCCCGGAGGCCTTCTTTGCAGAGCTGGTGGAAAAGCCCGGCGTCGCCTCCTGTACCCGGATTCTCAGCGACAGATTCCGGGCCGTTTCCTGGGACGGGAAGGAAGAAAACGAGGCCTACCGGCAGTTTCTCGAAGACCTCGCCGAACGCCGGGTCGGTCCTTATACCAGAGAAAACAAAGCGCTGCCGGCGTTTCTTGACAAGATCGATCTGACCGTTTTCATGATCAGCGTCCGCGAAAACGCAGAGGCAGTCTGGAAGGACTTCGGCCTCAAAGGGGAGGGGCCCGAATACGAAGCGTATCTGAGGGGCGAGGCGGTGATCCTTGGGTCGACCGGCGACTTTCCGGAAAGCGCCGGCTTGAAGCCCGGCGATACGCTGTACCTGTCCGGCGTCAACGGCGAGCTTCCCGTGACCGTGGCCGCCCTTGCGGAGCATGTTACCGACGGGGCGACCCTGTTCGGCTCCGCCGCCTTCGGGGCCAGGCTGCAAGCCCTGGACGGCGCGGAGGGACAGTGGAACGTCTTTACCACCGTCTTTGATTCCCGCTCCGACAAGGAAAACACGGGCAGGGCCCTGGCAGAGCTCTGCACCCGCTACGGGCTCGACTATATGGACAACACGGAGTTCCTGAAGGAGATCGAGGAGGCCTGGCTCCGCGCCGGGATCACCTACGGTTTCTTCTCCCTTGCCCTGCTGATTCTCTTCCTCTTCATGGTCTTTACGGTCTCGGCGGAGCGGGAGCTCCGGCTGAAGGATAAGCGGGAGCTGCTGCGAAAGCTCGGGGCGGAGAGAAAGACCTTTGCCCGGGAGCGGTGGCGGGAAGCCGTCGGAGAAGCCTTGTACGGCTTTGCCGCCCTGCCCCTGGCCCTCGCCGCGAGATACTATCTGATCTGGAAGGACTTGGGGCAGGCCGGAGGAGCAGTCTACTATTCCAGGCTCCTCGGCCGAAACCTGAATTATGGGGAAGCGTTCTTTGAAATGGAACAGACCGACAGCCGTGCGTTCTATGCCTTGATCAATACGCTGGAAACGCGAAGCTGGCTGTGGCTGCTGATCCCGCTGCTTTTGGCCCTGCTGCTGACCGCCGTCGCCTACGGAATGACCGGGAAAGGAGATCGCAAACATGACTGAGATAAGAGCTGTGCTGGAAGCCAAGGAGATTTCCAGAACCTATCCGGGGGAAAACCCGGTGCACGCGCTGAAGCCCACAAGCCTGCGCTTTCAGCCGGGAGAATTTACCGCCGTCATCGGCCGCAGCGGCTCCGGCAAGAGTACCCTGCTGCGGATCCTGGGGACCCTGGACAAATCGGATACGGGGGAGCTGATTATCGACGGACGCCGCGTCAGCGGCCTGCCCGAAGGGGAGATCGCCCGATTCCGAAGACGCCGGATCGGCTTCGTCCACCAGGACTACAACCTCTTCCCGGAGTACACGGCCTGGGAGAACGTCATCCTCCCCATCCGCCTGGACGGGGCCGCGGAGGACCGGGAGAAAACCGCGAAGCTCTTCGAGGCTCTGGGCATCGCCCACTGCCGGGACCGCTTCCCCCATGAGCTGTCCGGCGGCGAGCAGCAGCGGGTCTCCCTGGCCCGGGCTTTGATCACGGAGCCCGCCGTGGTGCTGGCGGACGAGCCCACCGGCAATCTGGACGCGGAAAACTCCGGGCGGGTGGCGGAGCTGCTGCGCTTTGCCTGCGACGAGTACCGGCAGACCATCGTCATGGTCACCCACGACGCCGCCATGGCGGACTATGCCGACCGGATCCTCCGGATCCGGGACGGCGTCGTCAGCGAATAATCCGGAACAGCGGACGCGCAGACTGTCCGCCGCGCAAACAGCCCCTGCCGCGTGAGAGGCGGCAGGGGCTGTTTCTGTCGGTCAATGGTCGGTCCATGGATTGTATGCGGCCAAATCCCCTGGATACGGGACTTGCATCCGACGTTCATCCCATGATATCTGAGAACAGGATCAGTTCGTCCCCGTCAGCGCCGTGCCGTTGACGTAGACGGTGTGGCCGTTGGAGACGATATTCGCCGGATTGCCGGAGAAGGAACTGAGCCAGCTGTCGCCGGTGAGGATCCACTTTGAACTGTCGTCCAGGGTGAGGGAGACGGAGCCGGTCTCGGTGGAGACGGTTTCGCCCTTCGCGTTGACGATGCTGCCGTCGACGCAGCCCTCGAAGCGCGAGCCCTCGGTCAGCTCCAGCTCCAGGCTGGAATTCGAGCCGACCTTGATGGCGCCGCTCAGCTCCTGGGCGGCGGCCCGGAAGACCGCGGCGTTCCCCGCGCCGCTCCAGCCGTCGTCACAGACCGAGAGCAGAATGTTTTCCGGGTCCTCGTTGACGAGCTTTACGCTCCGCAGGGTGATGACCGCGCTGGTATTGGTCACGTGGAAGACGTGGCCGCTCCGGCTGGTCAGGCTGCCGCCGGTCATGGTGAAGCTCGAGGTGCCGCTGTCCGCGTCGCCGGACATGGACTGATAGATCATGATGCTGTCCAGGAAGCTGGCGTTGCCGTTGCGCTGGGTGTTGTTCGCGGTCAGATCACAGTTCGTCAGCTCGATCGAGTTCTTGCCCTCGATGCAGACGCCCTCGGAGAGATTGGAGATCAGCGTCGCGTTCTCCGCGTGGATCTCCGCGGTGGAGTAGATGGCAGGGGAGCCCAGGCCGTTGGACGTGAAGCTGCCGCCGTCCACGACTACCGTCCCGCCGCCCCGGTCCGTGCGGATGGGAGCGGAGGAGCGGCCGGAGGTGGTGACGTCCAGATCGCAGGCGTAAGTCGTGCCGCCGCCGGTGGTCATAATGCCGCCGGAGCCATCGCCGGTGGTGACGATGCTCAGATTCCGGACGGTCAGGGTCGTGCCGTCGCTCTCGGCCCCGTTCCGTCCGCCGTTGCCGCCGTAGCAGAACACGCCGTTGGCGCCCTTGGCGTCGGAGCTGACGGTCCCGCCCTCCAGCGTGACCGCTGCGCCGCCCTTGACCAGCACGGCCGCGTTGAGCCCGTAGAAGCTGCAGTTGTCGCCGCCGTCGGAGTCGCCGGACTTGGTGACGGTGCCGTCCGTGATCGTCACGGGATCGGAGGCGGAGATCAGCAGCGCGCACTCGTCAGCGGTGCTGCTGGCGTAGTGCCGTCCGCTTTGGCTGTCGGCGCCGGTGATCTCCGTCGCGCCTTTGTATTCGAGGTCCGCGCTGCCGCCGGGGCCGCCGGGGCCGCCCCCGGGAGGCATACCGCCGGGCCCGCCCTCGGGAGGCGTGCCGCCGGGCCCGCCCTCGGGAGGCGTACCGCCGGGCCCGCCCTCGGGAGGCGTAC
>CAMUYE010000058.1 GCA_947164825.1 uncultured Clostridia bacterium | reverse complement strand
TCGCCGGTGGTCAGGGTGCCGGTCTTGTCCAGGCAGAGCACGTCGGCCCGGGCCAGGGTCTCAATGCCGAAGAGTTCCTGGACCAGGGTCTTCCGGCGGCCCAGCTTCACCACACCGGCCATCAGGGCCACGGAGGTCAGCAGGATCAGTCCCTCGGGGATCATACCGATCATAGCCGCCACGGTGGAGGGCACGGCCTCCCGGATGGGGACCTGTCGGGTCAGGAATTCCCGGAGGAAGAGCAGCAGACCCAGCGGCACCAGCAGACGGCTGATCCATTGGACCAGCCGGTTCAAATCGGTCATCAGCTCGGATCTGGGAGAGCGGATCCGGCGGGCGTCGCCCATGAGCCGGGCGGCATAGCTGTCGTCGCCCACGGCGGCGAGCTGGGCCGTGACCTTTCCCTCCGTCAGGAAGGAGCCGGACATGAGCCAGTCCCCGGGGCCCCGCTGCACCGGATCGCTCTCGCCGGTGAGCAGGGACTCGTCCGCGGCGCAGCTTCCCTCCCGCACGACGGCGTCGGCGGGGAGCTGATCCCCCGCCCGGAACACGACCAGGTCGCCGAGAACCAGATCCGAGGGGGGACAGTCGATCTCGGCCCCGTCGCGGACGGGATGGCAGGGCCGCTCCTGGAGCAGCCGCAGCTTGTTCAGCATGGCCCGGGCCCGGAGAGACTGGACCGTGCCGATCAGCGTATTGGAAAACACCACGCCCAAAAACAACATGTTCTTCCAGGAGCCCACCAGGGCCAGGCAGAAGGCCAGGGCGAAGTTCAGCAGGTTGAAAAGGGTGAAGAGGTTCTCCCCGACGATCTGGAGGACGCTCTTGCCCGGCTGGGCGGTCTGCCGGTTGGCCTGTCCGGCCTCGATCCGGGCCGCGGCCTCGGCGGCGCTCAACCCCGTCTCCGGCGTCGGCGTCCAGCCCGCAGGCAGTTCCTTCGGCAGGGCCAGCGCCCGCTCCGGGGCAGGCTGCGCCTCTTCCGCTCTCCGAATATGCAGCTTCATCCGTTCCGCCTCCCGCTTTTCCGCTTCGCGTCCGTCGGTTTCGTATTTCCTCCTTCTATCCTACCTGTTTCCCGCAAAAATGTCAAGATGCAGTCCATTTCATTCCGGGGGAGCGCGTTTTCGGCAGATTTCGACAGATTGCGACAAAGACTTGCTTTTTATCGAAATTTGTATTATGATTGGATAAATGAAAGCGCTGAAGCGGCGCAAACTAAGCGGGAAGGAGGCGGCGGCATGGATTTGGAACGGATCACGGGCATCTTGGAGCTTCCGGGGGTGCCCGCCTTCGCTTTCGCGGAGGGCCGGGTGCTCTGCGCGGTGAACGGGGCGGAGGCTCTGGGCTTTTTGCCCGGGGCGGAGCTTTCGCGGCTCCTGCCGGACCTGACGCCGCCGGAGCCCGGAGCGCGGCCGGAGACCCGCTTCTCTCTGGACGGCTCATCCTGGATCCTGCGGGCGGCCGCCGAGCCGGACTGCACCCTCTGCTTCCTCCGCCCGGAGCCCGCAGCGCCCGCCGCGCCCAACGAAAACACCCTGCTCCACGCCGCCGGATCCATCCGGCTGGCGCTGCACGACGTCAGCGTCGCCCTGGAGGGCCTGACCGATCCGGCCGCCCCCGAGGACCTCTCCCGCTGCGGCGGCCTGGGGCTGCGGGGCGTCTACCGGCTGCGCCGGGCCGCGGAGGCCATGGAGCTCTACGCGAAGCTTCGCAGCGGCTCCTATCGGCTTGCCTGCCGGGAAATCTCCGTAAACGCCGCGGCCTCCGCCTTCTTCGGCGAACTGGCCGAGCTGCTGCGGTCCGCCGACCTGGAGCTGCGCTGGGAGCTGCCCCCGCGGGATTTCATCCTTCCGCTGGACTGGCCCCTGATCACGGTCCTGCTGCAGGGCTTGATCGCCAACGCCGCGTCAAATCCCGCCGACGGGCTGATCCGGGTAAAGCTGACGCGGATCGAAGACCGGCGCCTGCTCTTTACGGTGTCGAACCGCCCGGCGGAGCCCCTGCCGGAAGGGCTGTTCCACCTGCACGCCGATCCCCAGCAGGCGCTCAGCTCCGGCATGGGTCTGGGGCTGAGCCTGATCAGCGCCGGGGCGGCCTGCCACGGCGGGAATCTCCTGCTCTCCGCCGGCGAGGACGGGAGCGTCAGCGCACTGCTCAGTCTCACGGCCGGGAGCGAGGCGGAGCCGACCAATCGCAGCTTCATCCAGCTTCCCACCGGCGCGGAGGCGAATCTGGTCGCCCTCTCTCCGGTCCTGCCCCCGGAGCTGTACCGGCCCGAAGCTCTGCTCTGACCCGCCGAGGCTCCCGGCGCGGCTTCCGCCGCGCTTCGGCAGCCCGCGATAAAACGACAAACGAGAGGAGAGGAAAACGCCCATGCACTACGCCGTATCGGATATCCACGGCTGCTACGATCTGTATCTGGATCTGCTGAAACGGATCTCCTTCTCCGAGTCGGATACCCTGTTCTTTCTGGGGGACGCCGCGGATCGGGGCCCAGACGGCATCGACGTGATGAAGGATCTGATGCGCCGCCCCAATGTCGTCTGCCTGCTGGGCAACCACGAGGATATGTTTCGGCAGGCGGCCCGGGGCTGGGGGGCTAAGCTGACCTGGAACCAGGGTCTGGAATGGAACCTGAGCTTCCGGAACTGGACCGAACGGAACGGCGGCGACGTCACCTGGGAAGCCTGGCTGGCCCTCCCGGAGGACGAGCGGAAGGAGCTGCTGGCCTGGATGGACGGTCTGCCGCTCTACTGTGAGACGGTCGTCAACGGCCGGGCCTTCCTCCTGGCCCACGCCGGGGTCGGGACCTATCGCCGGGAGAAGAAGCTGTCGAGCTGCGATCCCTTTGATTTCATCTGGGAGCGCATGGACTACGACCGGGTCTACTACAAAAACAAGCTCCTGGTCACCGGGCACACGCCCACGGGCCTCATCGACCCGGCCTATATGGGGCGCATCCTTCAGCGCAACAACCACATCGCCATCGACTGCGGCGCGGTCTTCCGGGGCACCCTGGGCTGCCTCTGTATGGAGACCCTGGAGGAGATCTACGTGTCGAACAGGGAATAACGGGAACCGGGACCGGAACCCCAAAGCGGGGTTCCCGGTCCCCGTCTCTTTCCCGGCGTGATCTCCCTGTCTCCGCGGAGCGCCTTCGACGCGGAAAACGCGGACTGTCTTTGGCGCGGACTGTCTTTTGCGCGGACTGTCTTTGGCGCGGGAAAAACGGTTGACGCGGCGGAGCCGGGATGTTATAATAGCAAACGTCACACAACGGAAAACGCATCGGAACAAGCAGCACAAGCAACGGGAAAAGAGAGATCGAACGAATGAACGCATCGTTTTATCTGCAGAGCGCCCTGCTGGGGGCTGGTCTCGCCATGGACGCCTTCTCCGTCTCCCTGGCAAACGGCCTGCGGGAACCCCGGATGGGCCGGGCTCGGATGACGGCCATCGCCGGCGTCTACGGCCTGTTCCAGTTTTTGATGCCCCTGCTGGGCTGGGTCTGCGTCCATACCATCGTGGAGGCCTTCTCTGCCCTGGAACGGGTCGTGCCCTGGATCGCCTTTGCCCTGCTGGGCTGGATCGGCGGGAAGATGCTCTTCGAGGGGCTCCGGGAGCGGAAGCAGGCGCCGGGGGAAGCGCCCGCGGATAAGCGGATCGGCACCGGTGAACTGATCACCCAGGGGATCGCCACCTCCATCGACGCCCTCTCCGTGGGCTTCACCATCGAGCAATACGCCTTCGGCACGGCCTGCGCGGCCTCCGGCATCATCGGCGGCGTGACCTTTCTGATCTGCCTGGTGGGTCTGGCTCTGGGCAAGCGGGCCGGGATGCGCTTTTCCCGCCACGCCGCGATCCTGGGCGGGATCATTCTGATCGCCATCGGCCTGAAAATCTTTCTGGAGGGGCTTTGAGCGCCGATTCCGGGGACGGACACGCTGCGTCCGTCTCCTTCTTTTCTCTTTCGATTTCTGTCGTTTTCCTGCGGAAAGCTATTGCCTTTTTCGGGAACATCGTGTATAATTATCTTGGGTACGGATGAGTTTTTGTCTGCTTGGAGGGTATGCCGCATGAATGGAGAACGCGCTGTTTCCAGCTCCGCCGCGGGGGGCGTTTATAACCGCTTTGTCAAGCGGCTGCTGGACGTTCTGCTCTCCGCGCTCGCCCTGGTGCTCCTCTCCCCGATCATTCTGGGCGCGGCCCTGGCCGTGAAGCTCAGCTCCAAGGGACCCGTCATTTTCCGGCAGAAGCGCCTGGGGCGGAACGGAAGGGAATTCGACTTCTACAAGTTCCGTTCCATGGTGGTGGGCGCAGAGCAGACCGGCTCCGGCGTCTACAGCGGCAAGGGGGATCCCCGGGTGACGAAGGTCGGCCGCTTCCTCCGGGCCAGCTCCATCGACGAGCTCCCCCAGCTCATCAACATCCTCAAGGGCGACATGGCCCTGATCGGCCCCCGTCCTCCCCTGACTTACCATCCCTGGCCAATCGAGGAATACGACGAGTTCCAGCGCCACATGTTCGACGTCCGCCCCGGCATCACCGGCTGGGCCCAGACCCACGGCCGCAAGGACGTGGAATGGCACCGCAGGATCGAGCTGAACGTCTGGTACGTGGAGCACGTCTCCTTTCTCCTTGACCTGAAAATCTTCTTCCTCACCATCTTCAAAGTCTTTACCAACGCCGACAACGCCAATCAGGAGGAAACCCTGAAAAAATGATTCGGTAGCACCCAGGACAGGAGGTGTCCCGCTTTGCTCAAGCTGATGTATATTACCAACCGGCCCGATATCGCCCAGATCGCCGAGACCGCCGGTGCGGATCGGATCTTCGTGGATATGGAGTTCATCGGCAAGGATCAACGCCAGAAGGGCCTGGATACCGTCAAATCCCACCACACCATAGACGACGTCCGGGTCATCAAAAACGCCGTGGAATCCGCCCAGGTCCTGGTCCGGGTCAATCCCATCCACGACGCGCTGCCGGACTACCCCTCCTCCGGGGACGAGATCGACGGCGCCGTGGCAGCCGGAGCGGACATCGTCATGCTCCCCTTTTTCAAGACCGTGGCAGAGGTCCGGAGCTTCCTCGACTTTGTGGGGGGCCGCACCAGGACCATGCTCCTGGTGGAGACGCCGGAGGCCGTGGCGCAGATCGACGACATTCTCGCCCTCCCCGGAATCGACGAGGTCCACATCGGCATCAACGATCTGAGCATTGGCTACGGCCTGCCCTTTATGTTCCAGCTCCTTGCCGACGGCACCGTGGAGCAGCTCTGCTTCAAGTTCCGCCGCAAGGGGATCCCCTACGGCTTCGGCGGGATCGCCTCCCTGGGCAACGGACTGCTGCCCTCGGAGTACGTCATCCGGGAGCACTATCGCCTGGGCTCGAGCTGCGCCATCCTCTCCCGCAGCTTCTGCGACGTCACGAAGGTCAAGCACGTGGGCATCATCAACAAAATGTTCCTCAAGGGCGTCCGGGAGATCCGGGAGCTGGAGGAGGAGTGCGAGCTTCACGCCCGTTATTTCTGGGACAACGAGGCGGAAATCCGCAGACAGGTCGCGCAGATCACAGCGCGGATGCGCACGGAGGGCGGCAAATGAATCTCTTGCTGACAGGCGCCTGGGCTGAGGCCCAGGCGCATATTCGCGAATTGGAAGCCCGGGGCCACAGGCTTGCCTTCCTCCCCCGGGAGTGCGACGCCCTGCCCTGCGACGCGGCCTGGGCCGAGGGCGTGGTCTGCAACGCTCTGTTTCTGTACCACCCCTTTGAGGCCTTCACGGGCCTGCGTTTTATTCAGCTCACCAGCGCCGGTCTCGACCGCGTCCCCCTGGAACAGATCCGGGCCCGGGGCCTGCGCCTCTATAACGCCCGGGGCGTTTACAGCGTCCCGATGGCGGAATTTGCCCTGAGCGGCGTGCTGGCGCTGTACAAGCAGCTCCGCTTCTTCCTGGATCGGCAGCGGGCCGGCGTATGGGAAAAGCGCCGGGATCTGCGGGAGCTGACCGGCCGCCGCGTGACGATCCTGGGCTGCGGCAGCGTGGGGACGGAATGCGCCAAACGCTTCGCTGCCCTGAGCTGCGCCGTCACAGGGCTCGATCTCTTCCCCCGGGAGGATCCGGCCTACGGGGCGATCCTTCCCATGGAAGCTCTGGACGACCTTCTGCCCGAGACGGAGATCCTGATCCTGACCCTGCCCCTGAGCCCCGAGACCCGGGGCCTGCTCGACGCCGGACGGATCGGCCGCCTGAGCGCCGACGCGGTGGTGGTGAACATCGCCCGGGGAGCGGTGGCGGATCAGGCCGCCCTGACCGAGGCGCTGGCCGCGGGCAGGCTGCTCGGCGCGGTACTGGACGTGTTCGAAACCGAGCCCCTGGCCCCGGACAGCCCGCTCTGGACCATGGAGCAGGTGATCCTGAGTCCCCACAACAGCTTCGTGGGAGACGGCAACAACGCCCGGCTCTCCCGGCTGATCCTGGAGAACCTGCAGGCGGAGGAACGGCTGTGAGCCTGGTTGATCTGTTGGGGGTCCGGCCCGGCCTTACGGCCCTCATCGGCGGCGGCGGCAAGACGACGCTGCTCTTCGCTTTGGCGGAAGCGCTGAAGGAGCGGGGCAGCGTCATTGTCTGCACCTCGACCAAGATCCGTCGGCCGGAACGGCTGCGCACCCTGGATCCGGACAGCCCGGAGGCCCTGGCCGCTGCGCTGCGGGAGACTTCTCCCCTCTGCCTGGGAAGCCCCTGGCCCGAGGGCAAGCTTGCCGCCCCCTCCCTGCCCTTTGCCGCCCTGACCGAGGCGGCGGACTACGTGCTGGTGGAGGCCGACGGCTCCAGAGGCCTGCCCGCCAAGGCCCACGCGGCCCATGAGCCCGTGATCCCGGCGGAGGCCGGGCGGGTGATCCTGGTGCTGGGGGCCGACGCCTTCGGGGCGCCCATCTCGGAGCGCTGCCATCGGCCGGAGCGCTTTGCGGCCCTGGCCAGCGCGGAGCCCGGCGCCCTGCTTTATCCCGCGCTCTTGGCCCGGGTGATCCGCTCTGAGGGTTACGGGAATATAATTTATGTAAACAAGTGTGAATCGGAGCGCGATTGGCAAAACGCCGCGGCTCTGGCGGAACTGCTGCCCCTTCCCGTGGTGGCGGGAAGCCTGTGGGACGGGCGGTTCCGGTACGTGTAAATTCGGATTGGTCGCTCCGTAGGGGCCGATGCCCACATCGGCCCTATCCCGTATCGGTGTGAGGGCCGATGTGGGCATCGGCCCCTACGAATGAGCCCGGCAAATCCCGATTCCTGATACGGCAGGTACGCATGATGAACAGACATTCTTTGATCCTGATCCGCGGGGCCGGGGATCTCGCCTCGGGGATCGCCCTGCGGCTTTGGCGGGCCGGTATGCGGGTCGTGATGACCGAGATCCCCCGCCCCACCTGCATCCGGCGCAGCGTGGCCTTTTCCCGGGCCGTCGCGGACGGCGAGGCCACGGTGGAGGGCCTGCGGGCTAAACTGGCCGCCGACGCGGACGAAGCGCCGGCGCTTTTGGAGCAGGGCTATCTTCCGGTGCTTGTGGATCCGGACTGCCGCTGCCGGGCGCTTTTGTCCCCCGACGTTTTGGTAGACGCGATTTTGGCCAAGCGCAACCTGGGGACCTCCATCACCGACGCGCCCATCGTCATCGGCGTGGGCCCCGGCTTCACCGCGGGCGTGGACTGTCACGCCGCCGTGGAGACCATGCGGGGGCACAGCCTGGGCCGGGCGCTCTATCAGGGCTCTCCCCTGCCGAACACGAGCGTCCCCGGTCTCATCGGCGGCCGCGCCGGAGAACGGGTGCTGCGGGCCCCCGCCGACGGGATCTTCCGGGAAGCGCTGCGGATCGGCGACCGGGTCAAGGCGGGAGACGTGGCCGGGTGGGTCGGCGGCGAGCCCATGCGCTGCACCATCGACGGCGTGCTGCGGGGCCTGCTGGCCTCCGGGGTTCCGGTCCGCAAGGGGATGAAGGCCGGGGACGTGGATCCCCGGAACGATCCTTCTTACTGCGAAACCGTCTCGGACAAGGCGCTGGCCATCGGCGGCGGGGTCTTGGAGGCGATTCTGCATTTTTCGCAGGAGCGGACACCGAAAGGAGAAGGTCATGGAACCTGAAATCAAGCTGACCAAGCTGGCCTCCTGCGCCGGCTGCGGAGCCAAGGTCGGAGCAGGCGTGCTCGCCCGGCTCCTGGGAGATCTGCAGGTGCTCCGGGACGAGCGCCTGCTGGTGGGCTTCGACAAGAGCGACGACGCCAGCGTCTACAAGCTCTCGGATGATCTGGCCCTGGTCCAGACCGTGGATTTCTTCCCCCCCATCGCCGACGATCCCTACGTCTTCGGCGCCATCGCGGCCGCCAACGCTCTGTCCGACGTCTACGCCATGGGCGGCGAGCCAAAGCTGGCCCTGAACGTCATGGCCGTGCCGAAGGATCTGCCCGGGGAGGCGGTCCACGCGCTGCTCCGGGGCGGCTACGAGAAGTGTTACGAGGCCGGGGTCATCATCACCGGCGGCCACTCCATCCTGGACCCGGAGCCCAAATACGGCCTGGCGGTCACGGGCTTCGTTCACCCGGACCGGGTGCTCACCAACAGCGGGGCCAGGCCCGGCGACCTGCTGCTGCTGACCAAGCCCCTGGGCATCGGCGTGCTGACCACCGCCAACAAGGCCGGGCTGCTGGAGCCGGAAACCCTCGCTTACGCCAACCGGCTGATGACGACGCTGAACAAAAGCGCCCGGGACGCCATGGTGAAATACCGGGTCCACGCATGCACCGACGTGACGGGCTTCGGCCTGCTGGGCCACGGCACGGAGATGGCCCAGGGAAGCGGCGTAGAGCTCCATCTCGACACGGCGGGCATCGCCCTGATCCCCGAAGCCCTGGACTTTGCCCGCATGGGCGTTCTGCCCGAGGGTATGTACCGAAACCGCAGCTTTGCAGAGCCCCAGGTGGATCCCGGCAGGACGGAGCTGGCGATCCAGGATCTGCTCTACGATCCCCAGACCTCCGGCGGCCTGCTGATGGCCGTGGATCCGGCGGACGCGGACGCCCTGCTGGCAGAGCTGGCCGGAACCGTCCCCGCCGCCCAGCGGATCGGCGTCGTCAAAGCGTATCGCGGCGGAAAGCGCGTTTTCCTGTCGTAACGGCGCACGGTATAAATTTCCCCCCAGGCGGCAATACTATACGCACAGCGAGGTTTCGCTGTGCGTATCTTTTTATTCCGTTCAAAACAAAGGAGGCATTCGTATGAACACCAATTCGTCCTGTGAGAAAAACAGCCCCAACCACTGCATCTCCTGCACGGTCCAGCAGTGCCGGAACCACTGCGGCACGGAGAATTACTGCTCGCTCGACCGCATCCTGGTGGGTACCCACGAGTACAATCCCACCGAGGACCAGTGCACGGACTGCAAGTCGTTCCGCAAGCGCTGATCCTGTTCTTCCGCAGAACAGCAGAACCGGACAGGGAGGGGCAAAGCCTCTCCCTGTCCGGTTTTATGGTACCGCAGATTTCCCTTGACAAGCGCCCTGTTTTGTGATATAAACATACCAATCCGGTAGGCAAATAGGAGTATTGCTTCGTTTGTTGCTCCGTTTGTTGCTCCGTTTGCTGTTCCGTTTCTTATTCCGTTTCTTATTCCGTTTCTTATTCCGTTTCTCAAATTATCTTCACATATTATCATAGAAGGAGGCATCGCGATGTCTGCAATCTATCGCTCCGCCGATCAGCTGATCGGCAGGACGCCCCTGCTGGAGCTGACCCATATCGAAGCCGAGGAGGGCCTGGAGGCCCGGATCCTCATCAAATTGGAACTGTTCAACCCCGCGGGCTCGGTGAAGGACCGGGTGGCCAAGGCCATGCTGGACGACGCCGAAGCCAAAGGCCTGCTGAAGCCCGACACCGTCATCATCGAGCCCACCTCCGGCAACACCGGCATCGGCCTGTGCGCCGTGGCTGCCGCCCGGGGCTACCGGGTCGTCATCGTCATGCCGGAGACCATGAGCGTGGAGCGCCGGCGGCTCATGAAGGCCTACGGCGCGGAGCTGGTGCTCACCGACGGGGCCCTGGGCATGAAGGGCGCCATCGCCAAAGCCGAGGCCCTGGCCGCTGAGCTGCCCGACGCCTTCATCCCCGGCCAGTTCGTCAACCCCGCCAATCCCGCCGCCCACTACGGCGCCACCGGCCCCGAGATCTGGGCGGACAGCGGCGGCGAGGTGGATCTCTTCGTGGCGGGCGTGGGCACCGGCGGCACCGTCACCGGCGTGGGCAAGTATCTGAAGGAGAAAAAGCCCTCGGTCCGCGTCGTGGCGGTGGAACCCGCCTCCTCCCCCGTCCTCTCCGGCGGGGCCCCGGGGGCCCACAGGATTCAGGGCATCGGCGCGGGCTTCGTGCCGGAGGTCCTGGACACGGCGGTCTATGACGAGATCCTCCCCGTGGCCAACGAGGACGCCTTCGCCGCGGCCCGGCGGGTCGCCCGGCGCGAGGGCGTATTGGTGGGCATCTCCTCCGGCGCCGCGGTCCACGCGGCCCTGGAGCTGGCAAAGCGGCCCGAAAACCGGGGCAAGACCATCGTCGCCCTGCTGCCCGACACCGGAGAGCGCTACCTCTCCACGCCCCTCTTTGCCGAATGAAGGCCCGGGGCGAACTGCTGGCCGCCGCGGCGGCGGCCTTCTCCGCGGCGGACGCGGAGCACGAACAGAACTACTGCGGGCTGGCGGCCCGGGCGGAACGGATGACGGATCTGCTGATCGAGGCCATGTTCCCCCGCTGCGCGGCCCAGGCGGCCCCTGCGGTGGAGCGGCTGGAACAGGCCGCGGCCCTGCTGCACACCTGTCTGAAGCTCTGCGGCCAGGCGGATCCCGAGGGCACCGTGGACGCCCTGCTGGAGGCCCTGCCGGAGGTTCGCAGACAGCTGGACACCGACCTCACCGCCGCCTACCAGGGCGACCCCGCCGCCCGGAGCGTGGACGAGATCATCCTCTGCTACCCGTCCTTCCCGGCCATTGCCGCCTACCGGCTGGCCCACGTCCTCTACCGGGAGGGCGTTCCCCTGCTGCCCCGGATGATGACGGAGTACGCCCACCGCCGCACGGGCATCGACATCCACCCCGGCGCGACCATCGGCGACTACTTCTTCATCGACCACGGCACCGGCGTGGTCATCGGCGAGACCACCACCATCGGGGAGCACGTCAAGCTCTACCAGCACGTGACCCTGGGCGCCCGGAGCTTTGAGCTGGCCGCCGACGGCACCCCCGTCAAGGGCGTCAAGCGTCACCCGGACATCGGCGACCGGGTGGTCATCTACGCCGGCGCCACGATCCTCGGGGGAAAGACCCAGATCGGAAACGACTGCGTGATCGGCGGTTCCGTCTGGCTCACCCACTCCATCCCGGCGGGCAAGCTGGTCCTGGCGAGATCCACGGTCCTGGACGCGCCCCTGACGCGGGACATCATCGGCGATCCGGTATTGGATAGTGCTATGCTGTAAAAAACACAAAACGACCTGCCTCTCCGGGCAGGTCGTTTTGTGTTGGTGAATTACAGCTGGGGGCCGGCGGCGACCAGAGCCTTGCCGGCTTCGTTGGACTCGTACTTGACGAAGTTCTTGATGAAGCGGCCGGCCAGATCCTTGGCCTTCTCCTCCCAGACTGCGGGATCGGCGTAGGTGTCGCGGGGATCCAGGATGGCGGGGTTGACGCCGGGCAGCTCCGTGGGGACCTCAAGGTTGAAGTAGGGGATCATCTTGGTGGGGGCCTTCAGGATGGAGCCGTCCAGGATGCCGTCGATGATGCCGCGGGTGTCCTTGATGGAGATGCGCTTGCCGGTGCCGTTCCAGCCGGTGTTGACCAGGTAGGCCTTGGCGCCGCTGGCTTCCATGCGCTTGACCAGCTCCTCGCCGTACTTGGTGGGATGCAGCTCCAGGAAGGCCTGGCCGAAGCAGGCGGAGAAGGTGGGGGTGGGCTCGGTGATGCCGCGCTCGGTGCCGGCCAGCTTTGCGGTGAAGCCGGAGAGGAAGTAGTATTTGCACTGCTCCGGGGTCAGGATGGAGACCGGAGGCAGAACGCCGAAGGCGTCGGCGGAGAGGAAGATCACGTTCTTGGCGGCGGGGCCGGCGGAGATGGGACGGACCTTCTTGACGATCTTCTCGATGTGCTCGATGGGGTAGGAAACGCGGGTGTTCTCGGTGACGGACTTGTCCTTGAAGTCGATCTTGCCTTCCGCGTCCACGGTGACGTTCTCCAGCAGGGCGTTGCGCTTGATGGCGTTGTAGATGTCGGGCTCGGAGTCCTTGTCCAGATTGATGACCTTGGCGTAGCAGCCGCCCTCGAAGTTGAAGACGCCGTTGTCGTCCCAGCCGTGCTCGTCGTCGCCGATCAGCAGGCGCTTGGGGTCGGTGGACAGGGTGGTCTTGCCGGTGCCGGACAGGCCGAAGAAGATGGCGGTGTTCTCGCCGTTCATGTCGGTGTTGGCCGAGCAGTGCATGGCGGCAATGCCCTTCAGGGGCAGGTAGTAGTTCATCATGGAGAACATGCCCTTCTTCATCTCGCCGCCGTACCAGGTGTTGATGATGCACTGCTCGCGGCTGGTGACGTTGAAGG
>CAMUYE010000057.1 GCA_947164825.1 uncultured Clostridia bacterium | reverse complement strand
CCTCCTGATCGACGCCGTACTTGTAAACCTTGTCCTCTGTCGGCTCGTGCTTGACTACTTCGATCCAGAACTTTTCGTAGTTCGTCAGGGAGGCCTTTGCGGTGTTGAAGGAGATGATCATGTCGGTGCCCACGGAGATGGAATAGAAGATCTCCAGGTTCGCGGTCTCAATGGGGGCGGTGGCGGGAAGCACGGTATGCTCGCGGCTCAGCTCGGCGCTGCAGCGCTGGCAGTAGACCACCATATCGTAGCCGCCCTCGGTGGCGGCGGTGGGCTCGACGTAGTTCTCCCGGACAGCCTCGCCGGGCTGATGGCCCAGGGCGGCGGTCTCGGTCAGAGTGGTCTCGTCGCAGCGGGAGCACTTGTATTCCCGGATGCCAGTTTCGGTGCAGGTAGGCTCGAGCTCTTCCACCAGGACGGAGAAGTCGTGGCCCAGGGCGGGAAGGACGACGTCCTCCGCGCTCAGCTCCTGGGTCAGCTCCGCATCGGCGTACATCCTGCCGTAGAGCTCGCAGGAGCTATCCGCGCAGTAGTAGTACGGCGTGACGCCTTCGGAAGTGCAGGACGCAGCCTGTCCGGCAAAGTACTGGACAACGTGCGCATGGGCGGGCGTGCCGATGACAGTGGTCCAGTAGGCGGTGCCGGTCTGGGTGCCCTTCCACAGACGGACGGAGCTGTTCGAATAGCTGCTGGTCCAGAATTTCGGACCGCCGGAAGTATAACTTAAATAGGAATAGGTGCCGCCGTTGGCGTTTTTGAGGGAGCTGGCGTTGGAGCCGGGGCCGGGCGTCCATCTGCAGTAGCTGTCGTTGTACTCGGTGTAGGCGGCCAGATAGGAGCTGGTGGTCACGCCGAGCCAGGTATTCACACCAAGGTTCTTCACGGAATAGTATTCGCCCTGAGGCGCGAAGGCAAAGACGTAATCGTCGGCGACGTTGGACAGGGTCTCTCCGGACAGGCTCACACCCGCGTTGGCGTAGGAGATCGCGTTGACGTCGTTTTCGATGTTCGCGCCGTTGGAGCTGGGGACCACGCCCTTCATCAGGTACATGCTCGTGGTGGTGCCGTAGCTGATGACGTAGTTGCCGCTCCAGTCCGCGGGGGCGGTGGAGACCAGCTCGTAGGAGGCCTCGCCGGAGCCGCCTTCCGTGTAGGTGTAGAGGGCCAGGAGCGTAACATCCGCCGTGGGGGCGTAACTGCCGGTCAGGATGACGGCGGGCTGGACGGCGACGTTGTCATAGGCCTCGGCGACCCAGCCCAGGAAGGTATAGCCCTCGGGGGCTTCCGCGGCGGGCAGGGTAACGGATTCGCCGGCAGCGCAGCTCAGGGCCGCCACGGGGGAGACGCCCGCGGGGACGGAGAAGCTGACGGTGTAGCCCGCGCCGATGGGCGGCACAGAGCTGTCGGTGTAGCTATAGCCGCAGACGTCGCAGGTGTGGGTGGTGTAGCCCGCGCTGCTCTCGGTGGGAGGCGTGACCACGTCGGTATAGCTGCAGTTCACGGTCTCCACGGTGTCGCAGACGGTGCAGACGCGGCTGTGCGTGCCGTTGTTGTTGGTGGTCCAGGAGCCGAAGCTGTGATTCCCGGTGGCGGGCAGGACGGTGGAAGCCTGGGTGATCTCGTTCCGGGCCTCGGCGTCGGAGAAGTACTTGCCGCACAGGGGGCAGTACCAGTACTCGACGTTGCCGGCTGCGCCGCAGGTGGGAGCCTGGGCCTCGAAATGGCTCAGCTCATGGTTGTGCTCGGCGCCGTAGATTTCGGTGGAATAGAAGTAGTTCTCAGTGGGATTTTGCTTGTAGAATTTGAACTCGCTGCCGAACCTGGTCAGGGAGAAGCCGAAGCTGCCGCTGACTGCCAGGTAGGGGATCTGACCGGCGCTGTTGTTCTTCAGATACATCTCATCGTCGTCGATCTCAAAGGTCCAGGTTGTGTTGGCCTCCTGGAAGGCGGGGTAGGCAAAGAAGGTATAGGCGGCGGTGCCGCTGCCGGTGCTCTTGCTGCCGAGATAGCTGCCCTCGCTGACGCTCTGCAGGGACAGGCCGTAGTTGGTAGCGGCAGCCTCAAAGACGTACTGCTCGGGAACGTTGCTCAGCGTAGTTCCGTTGCGCGTGATGCCGGTGCTGGCAAAGAGTGTGGAGGCACCGTTGGAGCTGTTTTCGATGTTGGTGCCCTCAGTGCCGGCGGAGATGCCGGTCAGCACATACTCCGTGCTTCCGGTCTGGGGGATGGCCGCCAGGACGTACTTGCCGATCCAGGTATCGGGGGCAGAGGTGATGAGCTCATAGGTCACGGGGGCGTCGATGGCCTCGGCGCGCTGGTAGAGGGCGTAGACGCTGGCGATGGAGGCCGTCAGCTTGAAAGTGGCGCCGGGCTTGTAGAAGGTGGGCTTCGCAGGGGTCTCGGGCACGGGAGCGGTGACCCAGCCCAGGAAGCTCCAGCCGTCGGCAGCGGGGGCCGTGGCGGGAAGCTGGATCTTATCGCCGGCGGTGCCGGAGACGGTCTGATACACGCTGCCCAGGGCAACGCAGTTCAGGGTCACGGGAACGGGGTCCTCGGGGACGTCCTTGGTGAAAGCCTTAACCCGGTAGTTGCCGTCGCCGGACTTATTGGTCCAGCTGTTGTCGCTGGCACCCTTGAAGTAGGAGGTGTTGGGATGGGTCATGTGGATGAGGCCCATGTGATAATAGGTATCCTCCTGGATGGTGGTATCGTAGGCAACGTTGATATCGGCGCCGGAGAAGGTCAGGACCACAGCAAAGCGCTGGCCGGGGGTCAGGGTGACGGGGTTGTCCAGATAAATGGTCTGATAGCCCCAATAATCGAAATTGCCGGTCTGGGTCAGGGCCAGGGTGCCGGTGGAGGGATCGTCGGTGGTGCAGCCGGTATAGATTTTCAGCGTGTAGTCGGTGTTGTCACCGTAGAGGGCCAGGGCAATGGCCTCCAGGGTCTCGTTGCCGTTGGCGGTGAAGACCTGGGCGATGGAATCGCCGGTGCTCATTTCCTCGGAGTTGTAGTAGTTGCCGGATCCGTCGTACTGATAGTTGTGGTCGAAGTTGTCCACGCTCTCCACAGTGAAGAAGGAGATGTAGCTGGCGCAGGTGGCGGAGTCCTCATAGGACACGTAGAAATAGCCGTCGTTGCCGATGTCGGTGCCCCAGGAATTCTTGACGATCCAGGCGCCGTCCTTGGTGGGGCGGTAGCCCTGGTTGAAGTTCTCCTTGGCATAGCTGTCGTCCCAGCCCACTACAGTCACGTCGTGATCGGCATAGTAGAAGCCGGTGTCCTGATAGGCCACCGCAGACTGGATCCAGCAGATGGTGCCGTTCGCGGTGTTGACGCCGCCGTGATAGGCGGTGCCGGAGGCGTTGCTGATCCGGACGCCCATGGAGCCCGCGCCGTATTCCATCACGTGACGCTTGACCTCCTCGATGTTGGAGCCGAAGAAGTGCTTGACGGACTGAACGTGAGCCACGTTGTTCTGGTAGGCGTGCTCGGAACCCAGGCCGGCAGTGCTGGCAGCGCCGTAGACAAGGGCGGGATCAGACTCGTCCGCCAGGCCGGTCCAGCGCATCAGCGGATAGCTGACCAGCTCGCCGGTGCCGCCGGCTTCCAGGAAGTTTCCGGCCGGGTGGCTGCTGAGGAAGTAGGTCTTGTCGCCGGTGAGCATACCCTCGGCGTCATAGGCGTCCGTGTAAGTATAGTAAGCCAGGTGATACTCGGAGAGGTTCAGGCTGGTATCCGCAGGCTGGCCGGTTTCGCCGACGAGAACGCCATGCTTGATCATATAGGCCTCGCAGCATGCAGCCGCTCCGAAGGTCCAGCAGGTGTTGTAGTCTCCTTGGTTGCGGACCGGGGTGATGTAGCCGTATAAGCGGCTGTCGTAACTGCTGGGCAGATCGGCGGCAGGAATGTTTGGGGCGCTTTGAATCGCGTCGCCTGCCGGGTCGCCGCCCCGACGAATGGAGGTCAAGCGTCCGGTGGCGCGCATGGCGCTTTGGGTTTCTTCTGTCCGGTTGGGAGCTGCCAGGGCCGTGGGGATCATCCCCAGAACCAGCAGGACTGCCAGCAGCAGAGCCAGGGGCTTGCGAAAATGCTTGCTCATAGTGTCGCTCCTTTTTTTTGATTTGATCACCTTTTTGTTTTAGTCGCCGGATACGCGGCGACAGTTGCCGATCTATTATAGCACACTTCTCACGAAATTTCTGTGAATATTGTATGAACAAAAACCTTCGTGCTCCCCATTGGCGCACGAAGGTTGTTTGGGTAAATCGGGATTTGTCGGGATTCCTCCGTAGGGGCCGGCGTCCTCGACGGCCCGCAGGTATCAGTTACATGTACGTTCGGGGCGTCGAGGACGCCGCCCCCTACGGTCTCACAAATCCCGGTCTGCAGCGCTCACAGCCGCTCCAGCCTGGCCCGGAAGCTGATGGCTCTCGGGGTGGGCAGGCCGTCGAAACGGATCAGGTGGGCGCCGCGCTCCGCGTCGATCCCCTCCACGGTGCCCGTTCCGAAAACCGCGTGGCGGACCCGGGTTCCGGCGGGGAGGGCGGAAGCCGCAAGGCTTTCCGGCGTATTGCGTTCCAGGGCGGCGATATAGGCCCGGGCCTCGGCGATCAGGCCTTCCGGCCGGGGGTGGGTCAGCTCCAGGTGCCTCTCGTCGACGTCCAGCAGGAAGCGGGAGGGATAGCGGGGGGACCCGTCGAAATTCCTTCCCTCCGCCTCCGACAGGCAGAGGCTCTTTGCCGCACGGGTCATGGCCACGAAGCAGAGCCGCCGCTCCTCCTCCATGCCCTCCAGGGTCCCGGTCTTCCGGGAGGGGAAGCTCCCCTCGTTGAGCCCCAGCAGGAAAACGTGGGGGAATTCCAGGCCCTTGGCCGCGTGGACGGTCATGAGCTTGACCCGGTCGCTCTCGTCCTTCAGATCCGCGTTGGTATAGAGGGCCACGTGAGCCAGATAGTGGGGCAGGGCCGCCTCCTCGCCGCAGGTGGTTTCAAACTCGTAGATGGCCTGTTTGAGCTCCGCCAGATTGTCCAGCCGTTCCTGGCTGCCCTCGGTGCGGAGCATCTGCTCATAGCCGCTCTCGTGGAGCAGGGCCGTCAGCAGCTCGGAAACGGGACGATCCTCCCAGGAGGCGGAGAAGTCCTCCACCAGCCGGACGAACGCCGCCGCCTTGGTGCCCCGGAAGAGCTCCGTGTCCAGGTTCTTTTGCAGGGCCAGGTAGAGGGAGCAGTGGTTCTCCTCGGCCCAGGCCTGCAAAAACTCCATGCGCCGCTTGCCCAGATTCCGCTTGGGCAGATTGGCGACCCGGAGGAAGCTGAGGTCGTCCCGGTAGGCGATGAGCCGCAGATAGGCCAGGGCGTCCTTGATCTCGGCCCGGCTGTAAAAGGGCACCCCGCTGTAGATCGTGTAGGGCAGCTTTTCCTTCAACAGGGCATCCTCCACGGGGCGGGTCAGGTAGTGGGCCCGGTAGAGCAGGGTCACGTCCCGATAGTCTGTCCCGGCGGCGTGAAGCGCCCGAATCCGGGAGACGATCCATGCCGCCTCCTCCTCGGGGCTGTCCGCGTGATGGCAGAGCACCTTGGGGCCGTGGCCCTGCATGGGGAGCAGCTCTTTTTTGAGCCGGTTCCGGTTCTTGTCGATCAGGTCGTTGGCCACGTTCAGGATCTCCGGGGTGGAGCGGTAATTGAGGTTCATAAAAATCGTGCGGGTGCCGGGGTGTTTCCGGTCGAACTCCAGCAGATACCGGATGTCCGCCCCGCGCCAGGTGTAAATGGTCTGATCCGGATCGCCGACCACGAAGAGGTTCTTGTGGTATCCGCAGAGCACTTCCATCAGCTCGTACTGGGGTTCGTCGATATCCTGGAACTCGTCGACCATGATATATTCCAAACGCTTCTGCCATTTCAGGCAGATTTCCGGCCGCTGCCGGAAGATGAAGAGGGAAAACTTGATGAGATCGTTGTAATCCAGGCCGAAGCACTTCTTCTGCTGGTAGAGATAGCCGTAGAAAATGATATTGTCCCGGCTCTCGGCCCCGTCATACTTGGCCCGCAGCTCCTCCAGAGGCAGATCGATCAGATCCTTGTAGTACTCCGGATGGAAGCGGAGCTTCTGCATCTCGATCATGTCCCGGGCGTTGGAGAAGGTCATGTCCCGGAGGGTGAGACCCCGCTCCTCGTAGATGATCCGCAGCATGGCGTCGATGTCGGAGTTGTCCAGCACCAGAAAGGACTTGGGATAGCCCACGGCGTAGCTGTCCTCCTGAAGCACGGAGACGCAGAAGCCGTGGAAGGTGTTGATGTAACCGGTATCGTTGTCGCCGGTAAGGACGTGGATGCGCTGCCGCATCTCATTGGCGGCTTTATTCGTAAAGGTGACGCAGAGGATGTTCCCCGGCAGGATGCCCAGCTCGTTCACCAGCCAGGCGAAGCGGTGGGTCAGGGCCCGCGTCTTGCCGGACCCGGCTCCCGCGATGACCCGGACAAAGCCCTCGGTGGCGGTGACGGCAGCCAGCTGCTCTTCGTTCAATTGTGTTGTCAGATCCATGGCGATCCCTCCCTTCGCCCGATCATAGCAGAAAAGCGGTCCCATAATCGGGATCGCTTCCCAGCTTTATGCGGTTTTACAGCGCGAGCTTGTCTTCGATGTCGTTGATGACGTAGTAGACCATGTTGTCCTCAGGCTTGATATAGAGCTTGCAGGAGCGAATCAGGGTGGAGGGGTGCTTGGCCTTGAAATCCTCCTTGCAGCGATCCACGAGCACGGCGCTGTCGAACTGCCGGTTGGCAAACTGCACGTAGACCTCGGGAACGAACACGGCGGCTACCTGTTTGCCGGCGTGCTTGACCGCCTCCAGGGCGGGCTCGGCCTTTTTGGCGGCGGCCTCCGCCACATCCTTGGCCTTGCGGACCACAGGTTCGGTTTTCTCGATCGCCACTTCCACGGCCTCCTTTACGAGATTGGTCGACATGATGGGATTCCTCCTTTCCCACGGAGATTTGCAGTTTAGATTATAGCACATCCTTTTCGGTTTGAAAAGCGTTCTTTCCTATGTTTTGCAAAATTCTCCGGTTTTATTCTGTTTTCGCCGGGTTTTTTTGTCATCTTTCGGTCCATATTATAACACGGGCGCTCAAAAATCATTTTTGACGGGAGGGATCCGAATGGGAAGAAGCATCCGGACCGGGTTGGCGGCGGTCTGGCTGGGGCTGCTGCTGACCGTTCCGGCTTTCGCTGCGGAGCCGGAAGCTCTGGTCCCCGTGGGCAGGACCGTGGGACTCGAGCTGGAAACCGATGGAGTCTACGTGGTGAAATTTGACGGCGAAGACCGGCGCTCCCCCGCCGAAGCAGCGGGACTGCGGCCGGGCGACCGCATCCTGGCCGTAAACGGACAAGCCCTTGCCCGGGCGGTGGAGCTGCGCGAACAGCTTTCCCGCTCAGACGGCGCGCCGGTGGTCCTCGACGTGGAGCGGAACGGAAAAGCCATGCAGTTTGCCGTCCGCCCCGAACTGCGGGAGGGCCGATATCTGTTGGGGCTCTGCGTCCGGGATCGGATCGCGGGGCTGGGGACGGTGACCTTCTACGATCCGGCGACCGGGCTCTTCGGGGCCCTCGGACACGGGGTGGGCGGCGGAGACTGTCCCCTGGTGATCCGGGGCGGCACCGCCGTGGAGACGGAGATCACGGACGTCCGGCGCGGAGAAGTCGGAACCCCCGGCTCGCTGCTGGGCCCGGCGGTGGGCGGTGAAGCGCTGGGACAGGTGGAGCGAAACACCGATCGCGGTCTCTTCGGCCACGGGGACGCGGCGGCGCTGGACGGGCAGGCGGTTCCCCTGGCGGACCCGGCGGAGGTGACGGCAGGACCGGCGGAGATCTGGTGCGGCGTGGAGGGCAGTGAAACCGAACGCTACACCGTGGAGATCGAGGCGGTGCGCTTTGACGCCGAGCACTGCCGGGACCTGCGGCTCGTGGTGACGGACCCCCGCCTGTTGGAGCGGACCGGGGGCATCGTCCAGGGCATGAGCGGCTCGCCCATCCTCCAAAACGGCAAGCTTGTCGGCGCCGTGACCCACGTCCTCGTCCGGGATCCCACACGGGGCTACGGCATCCTGATCGGGCACATGCTGGAGGCGGCGGAGGCCGCAGAGGCGCAGGCGGCTTGATCCCGGGCTCCCATCGTCGGGCTTCGGTTCACGCGCCCAACGCGGCGGGAGGACGGCGGCGCGCCTGCCGCCGTCCTTTTCCGCGCAAAAAAACACGCGCCGTTTCCGGCGCGTGAGTCGTTTGATTCCCCGAAGGGTCTTTCTCTCTGAGCTTAGTGTGCGCAGAAAGCTCCGCTTTATGTATGCGTCTCGGTCCCGGCGGCTTCCGGGGCGGGCGCTTTCGTTTCGGCGGGTGCCGCGGGAGGCCTTTCCTCCTGGACTTGTCTTCGCAGCAGACTGAAGGCCGCCTCCGCGCACCAAAGGCTGACGCCCAGCAGCGTCAGCAGATCGGAAAGGCCGGTCTGCCAGCCGAGAAGATAGTCCGGTACAGCCATGCAGGTGAAGACGCCGGCTGCCAGGCCGAAGAGCACGCCGCTGCGTCGGTGGCCCGCCCCGAGGGGGAAGCCCGTCAGCAGCATCATTTCCACCATGCCGCAGGTCCAGGCCAGGAGCAGGGGCGCGATATGGATGGTCATGGGATCGTGGCTCCAGTTCCGGAAGCGAAGGATCAGCGCGGCGCCGGTAAAGAGCGCCGGGATCAGCCGCAGCCAGAACAGCGTTCTTCCGCGCTCCCGGCTCAACGCGGTCCAGAGCATCGCCAGGGCGGCGGCAAAGCCGCTGACCGCGGCGATCCGCCCGATCCGTTCCATCTCGGCTCCGCCGTCCAGGAGGGCGGTCAGGGAACCGAAGAAGACCAGTACCGCGGCGCAGAGCCTGCAGGCCAGGAAGACGGGCTCCCGGGCAAAACAGGCCTCCGTGCCGGGCAGGCGGTTGAGCCGCGTGGACAGGGCCCAAAGCCCCGCGAAAACGCAGGCGCATGCCGCCACGGTCAAGGGCAGGGCCGCGCTTCCCACGGGAAGCAGGCCGTTTTCATCAAAGGCGGTTTTCAAAATCACCGCGCGCAGCGCGGCCAGGAACAGCGCACAGCAGACGGCGGCCCAGCGAAGCAGCCCTGCCGCTTTGGAAGCTTTCATATCTGTTTCCTCTTCCGTTTGTTTTTTTGTATTATAGCACCGCGGCACGGGAATTGTCAATTGTCACTTGTCGAGCGTCAGGTCCAGGGCGCTCGTCTCTCCCGACCGGATCTCCGTCTGTCCCACGGGCGTTCCCCGATACACCGCCGTGTAGCGTCCCGCGGGGAGGCCCCGGAATTCCAGGATCTTTTCATAGAGGCTGCCCCGGTTCGGCCGCTCGCTCTCCGGGATATAGAGATCCCGGTTCCATTCCCGTCCCAGCTGGTCGCAGAGCCGGAGGCTGTAGTAGCCGGGCTTTGGAACGCGCAGGGTCAGCCTGGCCTCGCCGGGGACGAAGCGCTCCACGTAGAGCAGTTCCCCGTCTGTCCAGAGCCGTCCCTCCGTCTGACCCAGGGAGGCGTTGCCATAGAGCCGGAACGCGCCGATCTCCGTCCCGCCGCAGAAGACGCCGTAGCGCCCCGGCGTCAGGGGCCCGACGGATTGATCCCCGTCCCGATCCGGAACGATCTCCTCCAGGGGCGAGCCCGTTCCGTCGCAGACAAAGAGCTTTTCCCCCCAAATGGGCTCCGGGATCCGCAGGGCTACCAGGTAGGGACCAGCGGCGGGATCCTCCGCGAAGATCGGAACGGCATCCTCACCGAAGGCCGCTTCCGACTGCTCCCGGGTCGGCGTCTCGGGTTCGGAGCCGAGATGCGCGTCCGCGCCGCTCCGCCCTTGGGAGGCCCCCGTCTCCGCCGGAGCAGGGATCGGTCCCCGAACCGCGCGCCAGGCCGCCGCGCTCAGGACCAGCAGGGCGATCATCCCGCCCGCAAGCACCAGCCGCATCGAATCGTTGTTCATGCTCCGCACCTCTCCGTCGCCGCACTCCGAAGCCGCGGGCAAAAGCTCGGGGCTCCTGGTTCAGTATAGCGCAGCGCGGAACAGGATGCTGTCGAAAACAAACCGGTTCCAGAGCGGAATTTTAGAACGGAAAAGGCCGCCCTTAAAGGGCGGCCTTGATCAGCTCGCGGGCGCGGGCGTCAATGGTTCGGAACCGGTCGCCGAGGTAGTCGACGGCCTTGCGGTATTGGGTGTAGCCGATCTCCGTACCGTGGATATCGCTGCCCAGAGCCACGATCCGGCCCTGATCGATCCAGGGCAGGAGCCGGTGGCGGCGGAAGCGGTGGATAAAGGGCTCGGCATTGAGCTGCCCGAGCAGCCCCAGCCCGAAGAGATTCTCGATCACAACAGGATCATAGCGGTCCACGTGAGCCAGGACGGGGACGATCTCCCAATCCTCCATCAGGCGCTCGAAAGTCTCGGTTATCCCGGCCGGGAGGCTGTGAAAGGGCAGCTCGCAGAGCATGACCCGGGTCCCGGGGACACAGAGCTCCTCCAGCCCGTCCAGGTGATCCAGGCCCACACACATGTGCACCTCGGCCCCGGCCATGAGGCGGATCGAACCGCGGTAGTTCTCCTGCAGTTCCGCCAGCGTGGCTTTGCGCTTCCACAGAAAGCGGCCGAAATCATCCCGCTGGGGGTAGAAATGGGGCGTGGCGATCAGGACGTCGATCCCGGCCTGTTCGGCCAGGGCCATCTGCCGCAGAGAGGTTTTCAGCCCGTCGCTGCCGTGATCCGCACCGGGCAGGACGTGCGCGTGGAAATCCAGCATGCTTCTGTCCTCCTGTTGATAAGTTGAGGCGCGGAGCTGTCAGTTGGAGGCGTCCTGGGCTTTGGCGTCCTGGGATTCCGCCTCCTGGGTCTTGGCGCTCTGGGCTTTGGCGGCGTCTTTCTGCCCGGCGTCCTGCCGCTTGGTGAGCGTGTTCTCCACCTTTGTCTCGTAGGTGGAATAATAATTGCTGTAATATCCCCGGCCATAGCCGCGGCGGTAATAGCCCTTGTAGGAGCTGTAGTTGGAGCGGTAGCCGCCGTAGTGACTGCCGGATTTGCCTGCGGCGTCGTTGAGGACCAGGCCCACCACGTTGCCGTTCATCGTCTGGATCGTCTCAAGGGCATAGCTGAGTTCGTAGTAGTGGTTCTTGCCGCTCTGGACCACGAAGACGTAGCCCGTGATCTTCTCGGCGAGGATGGCGGCGTCGGTGACCAGGTTGACGGGAGGCGTGTCGATGATGACGTAGTCGAAGAAATCTCTGACGTAGCTCAGAAGGTTATCCATCTGCCGGGAGCCGAAGAGCTCAGCGGGGTTGGGGGGGATCTGGCCGGAGGTCAGAACGTGGAGGTTCTCCACCTCGGTCTTGCGGATCTTGACCTCGTTGGTGAGGCCGGCAAGGATCTCAGACAGACCGTTCTTGTTTTCCAGGCCGAAGTAACGATGGACGGTGGGCTTGCGCATATCGCCGTCGATGAGCAGGACTTTTTTGGTGGTGTTGGCAATGGAGATGGCCAGATTGACGGCGTTGGTGGTCTTGCCGTCGTGCATCATGGCGGAGGTGATGGCGAAAACGGGGCATTTCTCGCCCCGACCCGTAAAGATCAGCTTGGCGCGAATGGAGTTATAGGCCTCACGGATGGCAAAGGGGCTGTTGGCCGTGAGCATCCGCTGCTTGGCGACGGCGTGATCGCGAGGGGCGGTCAGTCGTTTTTTCTGAAACAGCATACTCTCACTCCTTTCCGATCATCTGCTTTTCCGTGTTCAAAAGCTGCGGCACAGAGCCCAGCACAGGGATGTTGTACTGCTTGCTCAGGTCCTCCTCGCTCCAGATCGTGGTGTCCGTCAGGGCGCGGATGACAAAGAAGGCCGCGGCAATCAGCAGACCGACGGCAACGCCGGTGACGGTCTTGCCCTTTACGTCCGGCGAGTAGGGCGCCCCGGGCTTTTCGGCGGCGTCGAGGATCCGGGCGTCGCCGCCGACGATCTCCTGGATCTTCGCCACGCCCGCCTCGGCAATGGTGTTGGCAATCAGCGCCAGATTGTCCTTGTCGGAGGAGGAGAAGTAGGCCGTAAAGATCTCGGTGTTGGTGGTGCTGACAGAGGTCATGCCCTTCAGGGTGTTGTAGTTGTAGGGATGACCGCTCGGCGAGGTGACGCCCAGCTCTTCGAGCCGATCCGCCGCCTCTTTCATGACCAGATTGCTGCGCAGCACATAGGAATAGGTGCTGGCAAGCTGGCGGCTCTTGGTGATGTCGGCGGTGGAGGCGGCGTCGGTGTCCTGGGTGATTTTGCTCAGGGCATAGAAGGTCACGGTGGTCCGGTACATCTTCGGAACCTTGTAGGTGGTATAGGCCCAGGCGGCCGCGCCCACCAAGGCGCCGGCCAGAAGGATCCATACAACATGAGAGAGCAGTGTGTGGACGATATCCATGATGGTCAGTTGGGATTTGTTCACGGTAGTATCCTGCCTTTATCGTTGTCTGCGGCTCCTGCGAGCCGGGTCTTTTTATCCGATTTCTTATTATAACACGCTTTTTGCAAAAAGACAACGGTTTTTTCACGGAAAAAGGATTGACATTTTTGAAAACCCGGGCTAAAATACCCCTGCAACCGGGCCGGACAGCCGCGCGGGACCGCCGAAAGGCCCACCGTGAGGAAAGTCCGGGCTCCACAGGGCAAGGATAACGGGTAA
>CAMUYE010000056.1 GCA_947164825.1 uncultured Clostridia bacterium | reverse complement strand
CGGCGGCCATGATGCGGCCCCAGTTGGCGTCCCGGCCGAAGACCGCGCACTTGAAGAGGTTGGAGCCCGCGATGGAGCGGGCCACCAGCCGGGCGTCGTGCTCGGTGGGCAGCTCCCAGGCCTCCACCTCCAGCAGGTGGGTGGCGCCTTCGCCGTCGGCGGCGATGCGGCGGGCCATGTCCACGCAGATGATCTCCACGATCTTGGCGAAGGCTTCCTTGTCCTCCTCGGTGACCAGCTCCACGCCGGAGGCGCCGTTGGCCATGAGGAAGAGGGAGTCGTTGGTGGAGGTGTCGCCGTCCACGGTCAGCATGTTGAAGCTCTTGTCGCAGGCGGCGGAGAGCATCTTCTGCAGGGTGGGGGCGTCCACCTTGGCGTCGGTGGCCACGTAGGAGAGCAGGGTGGCCATGTTGGGGTGGATCATACCGGAGCCCTTGGCCATGGCGCCGATGCGGACGGTGCCGCCGGAGAGCTCCAGCTCGTAGGCGCACTCCTTGCGGACCAGGTCGGTGGTCATGATGGCCCAGGCGGCCTCGCTGCCGCGGTCAGGGGAGAGGATGGGAACGACCCGGCGGACGCCCTCCATAACCTTATCCACGGGCAGGCGCTGGCCGATGACGCCGGTGGAGGAGACGAAGACCTCGTCCTCGCCCAGGCCCAGGAGCTCCTCGGCCAGGTGCTGGACGGCCTTGGCGTCCTCGATGCCCTGCTCGCCGGTGGCGGCGTTGGCGTTGCCGGAGTTGATGACCACGGCCCGGGCCTTGCCCTTTTTCAGGATCTCGCGGCCCAGGATGACCGGGGCGGCGCAGAACTTGTTGGTGGTGAAGCAGGCGGCGCAGGCGGCGGGCTGCTCAGAATAGAGGATGGCCACGTCGGGCTTCTCGTTGGCGCGCTTTTTGATGGCGGTGTAGACGGCGCCGGCCAGCCAGCCCTTGGGAGCGGTCACGCCGCCCCCCTCGATCAGTCTGTAGTTCATAGCACGTACCTCTCTGCCCTCGGCTCAGGGATACATGGCGGGGAAGAGCAGGCCGGTGGTCTCGGGGATGCCCATGATCAGGTTCATGTTCTGGATGGCCTGACCGGCGGCGCCCTTGCCGATGTTGTCGATGACGGAGGAGACGATGAGCCGGTGCGTCCGGGCGTCGTAGGTGGGGGTCACGGCGCAGAAGTTGGTGCCGTAGGTCCACTTGGTCTGGACGGGCTGCTTGGCGGGGTAGACCTGAACGAAGGGCTCGTCCTTGTAGAAGTCCTTGTACAGCTCGTACAGCTCATCGTTGGTGTAGTCGTGATTCAGGGTGGCGTAGATGGTGACCTCAATGCCGCGGACCTGGGGCAGCAGATGGGGCTGGAAGTTGATGTACTGCCAGGTCTCGGGCTTCATCAGATCCTTGCCGGTGATGTAGGCGATGTTCTGTTCGATCTCCGGGGTGTGACGGTGACCGCCGCCCAGGGCGTAGGCGCAGAAGTTGTTCTCGGCTTCGGCCAGGATCTTGTTCTGGGCGGGACGGCGTCCGGCGCCGGTGAAGCCGCTCTTGGCGTCCACGACGATGGTATTTTCCACAATGTGACCGGCCTTCAGCACGGGCTGCAGACCGATGGTGGTGGCAGTGGGATAGCAGCCGGGGTTGGCGATCAGGCTCTTGCCCTTGGCCTCCTCGCGCATGACCTCGGGGATGCAGTAGACGGCGTCATGGGTCATCTGGGGGTTGGGATGCTTCATGCCGTACCACTTCTCCCAGACGGCGGCGTCGCGGAAGCGGATGTCGGCGCCGATGTCGATGACCTTCTTGCCGGCGGCAAGCACGATCTCAGCCCACTGGGCCACGCTGCCGGAGGGGACCTGAACGAAAACCACGTCGCTCTCGGCGGCGGTGGCCTTGACGTTCTCCTCGTTGATGTCGAGGATGGTCTGGTCGTAGAAGCCGCGGAGATGGGGATGGTAGTCGCAGATCTTGTCGCCCACACCGAAGGTATCCAGCACGTTGACCAGCTTGCCCTCGGGGTGCGCCACCATCATGCGGAGCAGTTCGCCGCAGACGTAACCCACGGCGCCAATGACAGAATAACGAATCACAGTTGTTTTCCTCCTCATTGTTGTTGAATATACTTGCTTTTTTCGGGTCGCGACAGGGACGGCTGCCGGGCGGAGCCTGGAGCTTCGCACAAAAACGTCCCTTATTTCCACCCGAATATCATATCAAATGTACAATTATTTTACAAGCCCCGAGCGGAAAAAATGTTTATGCAAAGGGCGCGAATATTCATGCGAAAAACGGAAAAACCCAGGACTTTTCCCATAAAAAGTCCTGGGTTTTGCGCCTCCGGCGTCATCCGGCCAGCTCCCGGACGGCCGCAGCGGCGGCGTCGATTTCCTCCTCCGTGGTGAAGGGGGAGAAGCTGAAACGCACCGCGCCGCGCTCCGCCGTGCCAAGGGCGTCGTGGAGCCGGGGAGCGCAGTGGGCCCCGGCCCGGACGGCGATGCCGTAGTCCGTGTACAGGGCGTCCGCCGCGGCGGAGGAATCCAGGTCACCGACGTTCAGCGCCACCACGGAGCCTCGGGGCCAGACGGAAAAATCTCCGTAGACGGTCACGCCCCCGATGGACAGGACGCCCTCATAGAAGCGCCGGGTCAGTTCCTGTTCCCGGGCGCAGAGCTTCTCCACGCCCTCCCGGAGCAGCCAGTCCGCCGCCGCGCCCAGGCCCGCCAGGCCGTGGGCGTTGTGGGTCCCGGCCTCCAGCCGGGTGGGATACTCCGGCGGCTGTGTGCGATCGTGGGAGCGGACGCCGCTGCCGCCCCGCAGCAGGGGCCGCAGCTCGACGCCGGGCCGGATACAGAGCCCGCCGGTACCCTGGGGGCCCAGCAGACCCTTGTGGCCGGAGAAGCAGAGCAGGTCCACCCCCAGCTCCGTCATGTTGATGGGGATGCTCCCCGCGGTCTGAGCCGCGTCCACGATCAGCAGGGCCCCGTATCGGTGGGCGAGCTCCGCGATCCGGGCGAGATCCAGCAGGTTTCCCGTCAGATTGGAGGCGTGGGTGCAGACCAGGGCCTTGGCCCCTGGCAGCAGCGCTTCCAGCGCCTCATAACGGATCCGGCCCTGCCGGTCCGCGGGAAGGATGTCCAGGGCCATGCCCTGATCCTGAAGGGCATAGAGGGGCCGCAGCACGGAGTTGTGCTCCAGGTCCGTGGTGACCGCCCGATCCCCGGGCCCCAGCAGGCCGCAAATGGCCGTGTTGAGAGCCTGGGTGGCGTTGGCCGTGAAGATCACGTGGTCGGCCCGGGGACAGCCCAGCAGGGCCGCCAGCTTTTCCCGGGTGTCGTAGACGATGCCCGCGGCCTCCAAGGCGGGGCCGTGGGCCCCCCGGGCGGCATTCCCGGCGGTCTTCATCGCCGCCGTGACGGCCTCGATCACCCCCGGCGCTTTCCGCAGGGTCGTGGCCGCATTGTCCATGTATATCATAGCAGGCGTTCTCTTTCAGATATTACTTTCAGATATTATGGGTTTCCCGGCTCAGCAGCATAAAGCCCGCCGTAACGGTAAATCCCGCGGAGCAGAACAGGAGGAGCAGGGTGCTGCCAAGGCCCTGGAGCACCGCTCCGGCCAGGACCGAGGCGATGGGGATCAGGCCCTGGGAGATGATGCTGATGATGCTGGAGACCTTGCTGAGCTTATCCCGCTCCACCACCCGCATGAGGGTGGTGTTGACGGGGATGTTGACGGCGGCCAGGAGCCAGCCCGCCAGCAGGCAGCCCAGGCTGAAGAGGATCAGGAAGGCGTTCAGGGAGCCGCCCCGGGCCACCAGCAGCCAGTAGCCCAGGGTGAGGACGATGAGGAGTCCGGCCATCCAGCAGAGCCGCAGGGCCGTGCTCCGGCCGCACTTCTCCGCCTGGGGCCGGGCGCTGAGGAGCAGGGAGCCCGCCAGGGAGGAGAGCCCGATGAGCACGCTGAACACGGAGGTCCAGAGCTCCGGGGTCAGGAGCTTGTCAAAGAGGTAGGAGGGAGCTCCGGCCACGTCGGTCTTGACGAAGTAGGGAAGGAAGTTCCCGCTCAGGGGAGCGAAGAAGAAGTTGATAAAGAGGATGGCTCCCATGAGGGCCAGAATGGGCTTCTGGGTCTTCAGATAGCGGAGGCCGTCCCCCATGTCCGAGGCCAAGAGCCGGAGGCTCATCCGCTCCTCCGAGGGCTTATGCGCGTAACGGATGAACATCTCCGAAACGCCTGAAAGGACGTAGCAGACGCCTACGATGGCGAAGAGGAGCGTGATGGGCAGGGCGGCGTAGAGGATTCCCGCCAGCGCCACGCCGAAGATGCTCTGCAGAGAGCCTCGGACGGAGAAATAGGCGTTGGCCTGCTGGAGCCGGTCCTCCTCCACGATGTGGGGCGGGAGGGCGTTGGCCGCCGGAGAGAAAATGCCGCTGACCGCGTTCCCCAGGATGCCCACGGCGAAGAGAATGACGATGTGGGCGGTATTGCTTCGGAACAGAAGCATGAGCAGGGTGGCGGCCAGGATCAGCCCGCCCTTGCCATAGTCGCAGAGGAACATGATCTTCGCCTTGTTGTACCGATCTCCCAGAACCCCGCCCACGGGGGTGCAGAGCAGCAGCACCCCGCCGCAGAGGGCCAGGTAGAGCCCCTGGAGGAAGGCGTTGTTGCCGCTGATCTCCAGAATATAGAAGCTGACGGCAAAGCTGTAGAGCACGGCCCCCAGCTCCGAGACCAGGGCGCCGAAGAAGACGAGACGGAAATTCCGGTTTTTGAATACGTTTTCGCTCACAGGAGTTTTCTCTTCCATGGGCTTCGGCCTCCTTTCCGCTTGGTTTTGTTCCGGGCGTATTATACCACAGACCCCGCGGAATTGGAAGACGCTGTCCATATGAGTCGGTTATTTTTTCTGTATTACGGATCCCGGCGGAGAAAAAAGAAGACCGATCAGGAGACGGTTCCGCGATAGATCTGTTGATCGCAGAACCGTTTTCTGATCGGCAAAACCGCTCCCGGATGGTCAGCTGGCCGGGATTCGAAGAGCGGAACGAAGCTCCGGCTCAGAGCACGGTGGAATCGAGCCGCCAGACATGGAACGGGTTTTCCTCGAACAGGCCCCCGAAAATAAAGCCGTGGGTGTCCGGGACCCGGTTTTCCAGAACGCAGATTTGCTCCGCCTCTGCCCGTACCCGGGTAAAGACGCCCCCGTCGTGGGCCTTGTGGCGGGAAACCACACTGCCTGCCGGGTCAAATACCGTCAGTTGGGTTTGCCCCTCGTTGACGCCGAGGAAGCGCCCGTCCGGCAGGACCGCGGTGATGAAGGCCGGAACCTCCGGTACGGTCTCCGTCGCGGCGCCGCTGCGCAGATCATAGCGCCGAAGGACGCGGTTCAGAACGTGCTGATTCCACAGGATCGGCCCGACGACGTACTGATAGCGGGACGAAAACGAGCAGTCCGTGTCTGCAAGGCAGCTCCAGCGGGCGTATTCCCGCAGCCCCTCATCCAGCAAAACGATCTCGCACCGATTTGCGAGATAGGCAAAGCCCTTCAGCGCGTCCACCCGCAGCAGGCTTTGCAGATTCTCCGCTGCAGGGATCCGGCGGGAGCAGAGCAGCTCGCCGGTTTCCCCGTTGATGCGGTCTATGAGGGCGTCCCTGGAAGCACAGGCATTTCCTGAGAAATAGATCGTGATCGTTCCGTCCGTCGCGGTGTGACATACGCTCGGGAACTTCTGGCCCTCCGCAAGGGGGTGCTGCCAAAGGAGGCTGCCGTCGGGCCGCAGACAGACGGCCTCCCAGCCGGTGTAGTCCTGTCTCGGGCCTGCCGGCGTCTGTACGGTCACATAGCGGCCAATCAGACAGACAAAGTCCCCGGCTCCGGTGACCCACAGCGGCTCGAAGACCGCGGTCTCGGGGAGCTTCCGGTCCAGCAGAGTCCCGTCGGCGTGGGAATAGAGCAGAAAGCGCTCCGCCGTATCGCCGCCCTCGCCGAAGATGACCCGGTGAAAGGCCAGCTCCGGATGCTGCGGTACGGAGCAACGGGAAAGCCCAAAGTCATACAGCAGCGAGCTCGTGTCATAGTTTCTCCAGGCGGAACGGATCCGCTCGTACAGGCCCAGTTGGGCCTGCCAATCCCGGGGCCATTCCTCCACGGGCAGCTCTGTCAGGACGCATTGGTTTTTCCGCTTCCGCAGGGCCGCTTCCCGGGCCTTGATTTCCCGCAGGAGGGCGTCGCTGCGGGGTACGACCCGGGGCTCGAACTCCGGATGGTCCAGCAGAGCCGTTCCCACGGTCTCCTCCAACAGCAGGACCTGCTCCTCCAGCTCGACGCAGCGGGCGGCGTACCGAAAGGCCTGGCCCGCCAGCTTGTCGCCGAAGAGGGCGTCCAAGGCCTTGCCCAGCTTCGCCCAGGACTCGCCGCTGCGGCAGCCCGCGGCCTTTTTTCCCTCCCGGTAAAGGGCGCAGTAGAACAGGTCGTCGTCGAAGTAATCGAACAGCAGGGCCGCGGACTCGGGACGGCCTTTGGTCAGCTTCTTCGCCAGCTTTTCCAGGGCCGAAGCCTGCGACGCGTTCGGCGTCAAAACGTCGAGCCAGGGCGGGTTATTGTCCCGCAGGACCGTTTCTCCGCCCAGGACGGCGGCCAGTGCTTCCAGCTCGATCCCCCGCAGATGCAGGGTTGCGGTTGAGGTGCCCATTGCAGTTCCTCCTCGTCTGGTTTGTCGGTTGGCGGTACGCCTTTGCGGCCGCCCGGGGTTTCGCTGATGCTCAGAAGGGCAAAGCAAATGCGGAAAGCTATACGCAGGGGAAGAAGCCGCCGTAGTTCGCGAAGATCTGATCCAGAAGCTCCCGTTCGGCCTGGGAGATGTTCAGATACTTCCCGGAGCTGCAGTCTCTGATGATGCGGCAGGTATCGCAGGCGGGACAAAAGACGCGCCCGTTGATTTCAAAGGAAATGTCTTCCGCAAAGCCGCAGGACGGATTGTCGAAGAAGAGGGCTTTGCCTTCTACGATCCCGCGAAGCTGCGCCGCTTCCGCTTCGGGAAGCGATACGTCTGCCGATACGTCCATATAGTGAAAGCGCAGAGTGACAGGGGCGTCCTCCCGGAGCGTGACGCGGCTGCAGGCGCACAATCCCAGCAGAAGCGCTCCGATCAGGCAGAGAATGACGAGCTTTTTCATGGGGGATCTCCTTTCGCCCAGGCAGTTCTTCGGATGTGCGGGGCTTCGCCGGCTCCGATCAGCAAAGCGCCGCCTCTGTTTCTATAGACGCGCTGCGGGCCGAAAAGGTTGACAGAGTACGGAATCTTTTTTCCGCGGCGTTTTTTCTCTGCCTGAAATCCGCAAAAGCACTTGACACAATATATATAATAATATAATATAATATAGACAACAAGATACAATAAAAGCTAAAACGACATGACATCGTGCCGGCGGCAATATTGCTGATTCGATCCGGAAAGAAAACCCGCCTGCAATCCGCTGAACGGACGTTCGTGTTGGCTGAAACCTGTAACCGTACCGAAAGGAGTACCCTATGGCTGATTATATGATCGCGACCTCTTCCACCTCCGACCTGCCCCGCAGCTGGCTTGAGGCCCACCGGATCCCGTTTATTCCCTACTCCTACACCGTGGGAGACAAGGCGTTTGAGGACGACTGCCGGGAGGAGAGCCGCCAGGCGGTCTATACCGGCATGCGCAAGGGCGACCGGCTGAAGACCTCCATGATCAATGAGTTTACGTACTACGATTTTTTCAAGAAGCTGCTGGATACCGGCAAGGATGTGATTTTCCTGGACATGTCCCAGAAGATGTCCGTATCCTTCGCCAACGCCAACAAGGCGGCGGAGGAAATCCGCAGGGAGTACCCGAAACAGAGACTCTATGTGATGGACACGCTCTGCATCTCCGGCGGCCTGGGTCTGCTGGTGGAGCATATGGTGGAGCGCATGGAAGCGGGCATGAGCTTTGACGAAGTGATCGCCTGGGGCGAACAAAACAAGCTGAAAATCGCCCACCGCTTTACCGTGGACGATTTGAACTATCTGAAGGCGGGCGGCCGGGTCTCCAACGCGGCGGCCCTGGTGGGCTCCGTGCTGAACATCAAGCCGGTGCTCTACGTACCGGATCGGGGCACGCTGGACGTGGCCAAAAAGGTCCGGGGCCGCAAGGCTGCGCTGAAGACCATCCTGGACGGGGTCCTCCATGACCTGAGCCAGGTGGAAGACCTGTCAAAGCTGCGCATTCATATCCTGCAGGCGGACTGCAGGGAAGACGCCGAGACCGTGCGGGACGGGATCCTGAAGGCATATCCCCAGGTGAGCAGGATCACCATCACCGGCCTGGGCGTGGTCATCGGCGCCCACTGCGGCCCGGGCCTGCTCACCGTCTTCTACCTCTGCAACGGAAGAAATCCGGATTAATCCCGGGAAAGACCTTCCAGCTTTTTCCGATAGGAACGGCGTCTCTTGTGGATCACCTCGTCGAAGCGCTTCCAGGTATTGCGCATCGCGTAATTGTCCTCCAGGTTCAGGTTGGTCTCGGCGTATTCGATGCCGTCTTCTTTCAGCATCCGGAGAAGCTCCGCCGCGATGATCGCGCTGACGCCCTTGTTCAGATACGCGGGGGCGACGGCGATCAGACCGAGATCCAGCACGGTCGGCTTTTTGATGGCTTTAAGGAGCCGCACGAGGGCGGCGGGGGTCAGATGCCCGCGGGACTTCTGCACCGCGGCGGCGATGGACGGGAAGCAGATCCCGAGACAGACGAGCTTTTCATTCTCGTCGAGGATGACCGCCACGTGCTTCAGATCGATGATCAGCTTGAAGTTGGAGATCATCATCTTCTTCATCCCATCGGTGAAGGGGACCGAGCCGTAGATGTTCTCATAGCCTACGTCGAGCAGTTCAAAGAAGCTGTCGGCGTACTTGCGGAGAAAGTCGTTGACGTTTTTTGCCTGGCCGAAATGCAGGTGGTAGCGCTGCATGATATAGGCGGCCATCTTGGCAAGGGAGCCGTCGTCGTCCTTGGGCGCGTAGAGCCTGGACTCCAGCCAGTCGACCTCTTTTTCGTATCCGAGAGCTTCGATCTGCTGCTGATAGTAGGGGGCGTTATACTGCTCCTCGAAGGTCGAAAGCCGGTCAAAGCCCTCGACCAGCAGACCTTCCCGTTCGAGGTCGGAGTAGCCCAGCGGACCGCAGACGGTGTCCATCCCCTTGCTCAGCGCCCAGGATTCGAGCGCGCCGAAGAGCGCTTCCGAGACCGCGCTGTCGTCGATCGCGTCAAAACGCGTGAAGCGGCAGCGCTTCTCTCCGGTCTTTTCGTTGGAGGCGCGCTGGATGATGCCCTCGATCCGGCCGACCGGCTTGTCGCCGTCGTAAGCCAGGAAGAAGACCGAGTCGCAGGTGTCCCGATAGACGTAGTCGGAGCGGAAGATCTTTTTCTCGTCACCGTAGAGCGGGGGGACGAAATACGGGTTGTTCCGGTAGAGATTCAGCGGGAAGTTCAAAAACTCCCGCTGTTGTTTTTTTGTCGTAACCTCTTTGATCGTGATCATGGCGTCACCTGTGAATGGCGTGGAAGCAGACGCCCACCGTGTCCGGGCCGCAGTGGCTGCCCGCTGTCGGGTTGACGTCCGCCGTCAGGACGGAGAGCCCGTCCCCGTACTTTTCTTTCAGGGCGGCGACGATCTTCTCGGCGATCTGCGGCGCGTCGGCGTGACCGACGATCACGCGGTGGCCGCAGACGTCGTCACCCAGCTCGTCCACGCGGGAGAGCAGCCGCTTGATGGCGTTGCTTCTGCCGGTCTCTTTGCCGACGCTCACCATTTTCCCGTTGGTGTCCATGCAGATGATGGGGCGGATGCCCAGGATGGATCCCATGGTCCCCGCGATCCCGCTCACCCGGCCGCTCCGCGCAAAGAATTTCAGATCGTCCGCGAAGAAATACACGGCAAAGCGGTCAACTTCTTTTTCCGCCCACGCAAGGACTTCCTCCGGCGTTTTGCCCGCCTTGAAGAGATCGCCGATCTCCAGGGCGATATTCAGGCTGATGATGGTGATACCCTTGGTATCGACCTCATAGAACTTCCGGTCGGGGTATTTTTCCTTCAGCGCGTTCACGGCCGCGTCCATCGCGTCGAAGGTGGCGGTCATCGCCCGTGAAAAATGCACGTAGAAAATATCGCGGCCCGCCGCGAATTCCGGCTCGAAATAGGCGATATATTTCTCGCTGCTGATGGCGCTGGTGGTCGGAAGCACGCCGGAGCGGAGCATCTGATAGAACTCGTGGGCGTCGAAGCGGTCAAAGTCCTCGTAGGGGAATACCGTTTTGCCCTTTGCGCTGTAGGGCATGCTGATAAGCCGATAACCGTATTCCTTCGCCTGCGCGGGGGTCATGTCGGTGTCGGTATCCGTGAAAAGTGTAATCATGTTGTCCTCCTTATCGGATCATAAATGTATAGTCGTAGATCGGCTGACCGCCGTTTACCGTGATCCATTCCGTGTCCGGGAAGCGATCCGCAAGCCTGCCGGCAAGCACTTCGGCTTCCTGCTGCGTTTTCTCCTCGCCGAAGAGGAGGATCACCACGTCGGGCGGCGCGTCTTTCGTTCTCTCAAACAGCCGGATTACCGCCTCATCCTCGGACCGGTCCGCCACAAGGATGCGCTCCCGGTCAAAGCAGAGCCAGTCTCCCTCGTTCACCGCAGCGCCGTCCTCCGTGGTGCAGGGCCGGATCGCCCGGGCCACGTGAACGGTGCGCCCCAGGCCGCGTGCGGAGCAAAAGCGCTCGGTCAGCTCCTCCGGCGTCAGCGCGTCGTCAAACAGCGAGAGCGCCTGGTAGCAGTGGCCCAGGTCTTCGCTGTCGATCAGGATCACCCGACAGAAGCTGCACATTTCCTTGGCCTGGTTTGCCGCCAGGAAGACGTTTTTGTGATTCGGGAAAACAAAGACTGTTTCCGCGCCCGCCTGACGGATCCCGTTCAGAATATCCTGCGCGGAGGGGTTCATGCTCCGGCCGCCGTCGACGACCGTGCAGCCGCCGTCGGCCAGCAGCTGCTTGACGCCCTCGCCGCAGGCCACGGCGACCAGGCCGTATTTGTTCTTGCGCTCGGGGATCTCAAACTCGTTTGCCACCGTCGATTCGCTGTGCATGACGGACATGTTTTCGATCTTGATCGTGAGGAATTCGCCGGCCCGGTGCGCCGCGGCCAGCACCCTTTCGGGGGAGAAGGTATGGACGTGGACCTTGACGAGATTGCCGTTGGCAAAGGCGACCACCGAGCTGCCCTCGGCATTGAGGAAGGCTTTGAAGTCTTCCAGCGAAAAGGACTCTTTTTCCTTCAGTTGGAGGATAAACTCGGTGCAGTACCCAAGCAGTTCGTCGTCCGCGCTCAGTTCATGGATCTTTGTCCCGCCGGAACGCACGGTATAGGAGTCGCCGCTTTCCAGCGCGTCCTTCATTCCCTCGAGGATGCACAAAAATCCGGCGCCTCCGGAATCCACGACGCCCGCGTTTTTCAGGACCGCCAGGAGCTCGGGGGTCCTCTTCAGAGACTGGGCGGCGGCGGGGACGGCCGCGTCGAAAAAGGTTTCAAAATCGGCGGGCGTGCTGGCCTTGGCCGCGTCTGTGGTCTCGCGCATGACGGTCAGGATCGTGCCCTCCTTGGGGCTGGAGACCGCGGCGTAGGCTTCCGCGACGCCGCGCTCGAATCCGGAGGCGAGATCGTCCGCCGTGATCACGTCGCCGCGCTCCGAGACAAAGCGGTTCATCCCATAAAAGAACCGGGACAGGATCACCCCGGAGTTGCCCCGTGCGCCGTAAAGCATCCCTTTGGACAGCTCGTCGCAGACCGCGGGCAGCTCCTCGTCCGCCGCCGTCTGTTCGAGGCCGCTTTGGAGGGTCATCTGCATATTGTCGCCCGTGTCGCCGTCCGGCACCGGGAAGACGTTCAGTTTATTGATCCGGACACAGTTTTCCGCAAGGCGCTTCAGTCCTCCCGACAGGAGCGCCCGGTAGCTTTGCCCGGTGATTTGTTTCGTTGGCATGGAAATTGGTTCCTTTCTGTTTTCTGCCGCGCCGGGTCCTGCCGGCGGGCAAGGGATCAGGGATTGCCCTCGGCGCCGCGCCGGACGATGGTCCGATCCTGCCCGTCCCGCACGAAGTCCACGATGCAGCCGATGTTCGTGTCAAGGGCCTCGCAGATGCGGCACAGCACCGACAGCGACACTTCCTTGTTCCGGATCAGCTTCGTCATGGTGTTGGGTGAGATCTTCCCGATCCGCCGCAGCTCCGCACGGCTCATTTTTTTATCGGTCAACAGGGTCCAGAGCCTGTTATAAGATACCGGCATACCGTTCTCCTTTCGACAAAATTCATCTTGATTTGACTCAACAAAGTGCAGTATAACACAGTTTCCGGTCGGAGACAAGAGAAATTTCGCAATTTCTTGCGAAATTTGCGGCAGAAAGGGAGCGGAAAGCGACGAAAGCGGATCGGGAAAGAACGCTTTGCAGTTCGGGACGCCGTGCAGATGAAAGGACAAATTGAACAGGCGGGCAAGAAAAAACTTGCATGCATACCTGACCACAAAAACGAGGGCCTCGGCCCTCGTTTTTGTGGTCAGGTATGATGGTTTTCCCGGTACTCCTGCGGGGTCAAACCTGCATGGAACACATGGGGACGGTCCTTTTGTGTTCCCCTTGCATTCAAAATTTGCGAACAATTCCAAAAGGTATTCCGGTTAAACGGCAGATCTGACGGATTGACAGGCCTGCTTTCTTCATTTCCGGGATATATCGCCCAGGGTGCGTTGAGACGATTTCCGCAGCGTCTTTCAAG
>CAMUYE010000055.1 GCA_947164825.1 uncultured Clostridia bacterium | reverse complement strand
GGGCGCCGTAGGAGCGGCCGATCCAGTTGATCTGCTGGGTCTTGACCCGCTCGGGGAAGTTCACGTCCTCCAGATCGTCAATGAGCCGGTCCGCGTAGGCGGTGATCTTCATCATCCACTGGCTCCGGTCCTTGCGGATGACCGGGGCGCCGCAGCGCTCGCAGACGCCCTCTACGACCTCCTCGTTGGCCAGGACGCACTTGCAGGAGGTACACCAGTTCACGGGCATGTTGGTCTTGTAGGCCAGGCCCTTTTTGAAGAGCTGCAGGAAGATCCACTGGGTCCACTTGTAATACTTCGGGTCGGTGGTGTTGACCTCCCGATCCCAGTCGAAGCTGTAGCCCAGAGCCTGGAGCTGGGAGCGGAACACGCCCACGTTGCGCTCGGTGACGGCCCGGGGATGGACGTGGTTCTTGATGGCGTAGTTCTCGGTGGGCAGGCCGAAGGCGTCGTAGCCCATGGGGAAGAGGACGTTGTAGCCCTCCATGCGCTTTTTCCGGGCGATGACGTCCATGGCGGTGTAGGGCCGGGCGTGGCCCACGTGGAGTCCCATACCCGAGGGGAAGGGGAACTCGATCAGGCCGTAGAACTTGGGCTTGTCGCTCAGATCCTCGGTCTTATAGGTATGGTTTTCGATCCAGTAGCTTTGCCACTTCTTTTCGATTTGTTCAAAGTCGTATTTCATATTCGCATCTCCTGTCATTCCGTAGGGGCCGGCGTCCCCGACGGCCCGATCGATGCAATGATCGAACGGTGCGGGGCGTCGAGGACGCCGCCCCCTACGGCGTAATCATTCGTTTTCGAGGGCGACGGGGCGGGCGTCGTTCCACATGCGTTCCAGGTCGTAGAACTGCCGGGTCTCGTCGGTGAAGACGTGGCAGACCAGGCTGCCGAAATCCAGCAGGACCCAGGTGCCGCTGCGGTGGCCTTCCCGGTGAAGCAGGGGCTCGCCGCAGCTGTCCACGGCCTCCTCCACGGCGTCGCAGAGGGTCTTGACGTGGGTGTTGGAGGTGCCGGTGCAGATCAGAAAATACTCGGCCAGAGTCGTGACCTCCGTGACCTCCAAAAGCTTGATATTGACGCCTTTCTTCTCTTCCAGCGCCTTAGCCGCCGCAAGGGCGATTTCTTTTGTATTCATAGCATTTCTCCTTTTTTATCGTAGGGCCGAACTCGAAGAGTCACGAAGTATGCCCACATCGGCCCAAATTCCGCTGGGGACGGATGGGCCGATGTGGGCATCGGCCCCTACGGAGCTCAGAAAATCTTCCCGACCACGTCGGTGGCCACGGCGTAGAGCGTCATGGCGCTCAGCAGCAGGGAGATCAGCAGGATGAAGGCGCCTTTGAGCCAGCCGGGGGTGCCGGAGTTGTCCTCTTCCAGCTCCACAGTTTCCGGCGCGTCCTGCAGGGCCTCCTGGGTGATGCGGGTGACGGGACGGGGGATCGGAGCGGGCTGTACCGCTTCGGGCGCCGGGGGCTCCGGGGAAACGGGGGCCTTCTTCGGCGTCGTATCGCCGATCAGCGCGTAGAGCTCCGCCAGAAGGGTGTCGTCGTCAATGGCGTCGCGGCTGAAGCGGCCGGTGGGCTCCTTTTTGGCGTTCACCACCGCCTGGGCCATGGACTCGTAGCTGACGGCGGAGAGGGTCTGCTCCTCCGGCTGCTCGGGCGCTTCTTCGGCTTCCTGCGGGGTTTCGGCTTCTTCCTCGATCCCGGGCTCCTCGATATTCACAGGCTCCTCCGCGATCTCCGGTTCCTCGACGTTCACAGGTTCCTCGACGATCCCGGGTTCCTCCGTAATCTCCGGTTCCTCATCAATCACAAGCTCCTCCGCGATCTCGGGCTCCTCGGTATTGACAGGCTCCTCCGCGATCCCGGGCTCTTCCACGATCTCGAAGTCCCCGGCGATCTCCGGCAGCTCCGGGCTTTGGGTCCCGCCGTTCTGTTCGGCAACGGCCCGGGCGATCTCCTTCTGATCCGGCAGGGTCTTCGTGGCGCCCCGCAAGGCCTGAAGCTTCTCCTCTTCCCGGCGGGGCTCCATGCCCTCAAAGGAGAGCACGAGCTGTTCCGCCTGCTCCTGGGGAATGACGTCCTTCTCCAGGGTCTCAAAGGTCAGAGACGCGTCGGGCTGGATCGTCACCGCGGTCTTAACTGTTTGCTGCTTTTTCTTTTTTCCAAAGAGTTTCACGGTTCAATGCTCCTCTCGGTAAGTTTTTGATAATAATGCCAGGCCTTCTCGGAATCCGGGTCCAGAACGCAGCCCTTGGCGCGAACGTGGCGGACGGACTGCTCCAGGCCCCGGAAAATCGCGGCGTCCAGATCCTGCCAGACCAGTTCCCGCAGCAGCTCCACCCCGGGGAAATCCCGGTTGGGCTCCATATAATCGGCGATGTAGAGAATCTTCTCCAACAGGCTCATTTCGGCGCGGCCCGTGGTGTGCCAGCGGATGGCGCTGACCACGTCCTCCGATTCACCGAAGATCCGCTCCGCCACGGCGGCGCCGGTGACGGCGTGCAGAAGCTTGGGATTCTCATACTGGAATTCCGTGGGGCTCATCCCATATTCACGGCATAAACGCAGCTGTTCCGCTTCGGTCAGGGCTTTCGTGATATCGTGCAGGATCCCGGCGCGGCGGGCGGTCTCCGGGTCCGCGCCCCAGCGTTCGGCCAGGGCGAAGGCCGTTTCCGCGGTGCCGTCCGCGTGGGCCCGTCGCTTTTCGTCGTGCAGGGCCAGGGAGACTTCCCGCAGCGCCTCGTAGGGCAGCTGTTTGAGCTGATCTCCCGTCAGATACCAGCCGTTTTGCCGGATCAGCTCCAGCACCGCCGGGTCCAGACAGTCCGGCGCGCCGAAGGCCAGCATGCGGCGGACCATGGTGGAGGAGATCGGGACGCATTCGTTGTCCACCGTCACGATCCTGGCCCGCATCCGCTCCCGCAGCGCTTCGGCTTCCTCCAGCACCCGGTTCCAGATCCCGGCGCTCTCTCCCCGGTGCACCACAGCCAGGGCCGCCAGGGCGGCGATGCGCTCCGGCTCCCGCCAGGTGGGAAAGGAGAGGAACATATCCGTCCCCATCACCAGGAAGAATTCGTCCCCGGGATTCGCCTCGGTCAGCTCCGCCAGGGTATCGACGGTGTAGCTCTTCCCTTCCCGGCGCAGCTCCAGATCGCAGACCCGAGCCTTCGGAACGCGGAAAAAAGCCGTGGTGCACAGCGCAAGGCGGTCGTAGGGGCCGGGGGAGCCCAGAGCCAGGGACTTGTGGGGCGGATCGGCGGCCGGAACGATCAGAAGCCGGTCCAGCGAGAGCTTTTCGATCAGCTCGGCAGCGGCCAGAACGTGGCCGGTATGGGGGGGATTGAAGCTGCCCCCGTAGACCCCGATCCTCATTCCTCGCCGTCCCGTTCCGACCGGCGGCGCTGTCTGGCAAGCGCGATGGCCTGCTGCTTGAAGTATTCGTTCTTCCGCTCCCGCTCGGCTCTGGCGGCGGCCCGGCGCTTCTGGGCCCCTGCCCGGACGGGATTGATCCGGACCTTGGCCTTGGCCGTGCCGGTCTTTTTTGCCAGGCTCTCGGAGCGGCGCCAGATCACGAATTTATTGCCGACGCATTGGATCCCCTCGGCGCCCAGGGCCTCGCAGAGCTGATCGCTGGCCTCCCGGGCCGTCATCAGGGCGGTCTCCAAAACCTTTCCCTTGACCAGCTCCCGGGCCTCCAGCTGGCGGTCCAGCTCCTGGACCGTGGCGTCGGTGACGCCCTCCTTGCCGATCATCAGGGTGGTGTCGAGCTCGTTGGCCTTGCCCCGCAGCTCGGCGCGCTGTTTGCTTGTAATCATATTGTTTCCTCCAAGGTATTGGTTCGGAATGTGTTTCAGGCATCAGTGACCAGGCATCAGGCACCAGGCACCGCACGATTGTTTTTCGTATTATGGAGCGTGTACCCCGTTCCAACGGTTTGCAAAAGGAATTGTTCAGATTGTCAGGCTGAATGTCTGACGTTGCAGATTACGGAGAAGAACGGACAAGCGTATCATGATCTGATTTCAAACGATGTGTGATGAGACTTCTGAACGGGCACTGCAGTATCAAGACTGCGAAACCGTTGCAGGCGGTGCCTGATGCCTGATGCCTATTGCCTGATGCCTATTGCCTGTTCCCTATAGGCGGGGTTATTCATTCTCCTGATCGAGAAGCGCCTCCAGGCGGCGCAGGGCGTTGGCCCGGTGGGAGATGGCGTTTTTCCGTTCCGCGCCCATCTGGGCGAAGGTGCAGCCCTGGGACGGGATATAGAAGACGGGATCGTAGCCGAAGCCGTCCTCGCCCCGGGGCTCAAAGGTGATCAGGCCTTCGCAGCTGCCCCGGGCAGCCAGCTTGCGGCCGTCGGGCCACAGCAGGGTGATCACGCATACAAAGCGGGCGGTGCGCTCCTCGGAGCGGACGCCCCGCATATTCTGCAACAGAAAGTTGAGCCGGTCCCGGTCCGTCACGCAGTCCGGCGCGCCGTAGCGGGCCGAACGGATCCCGGGTTCTCCCCCCAGGACGTCCACGCACAGGCCGGAGTCGTCGGCAATGGCGGGCAGGCCGGTGGCCTCCATCACGGCCCGGGCCTTCAGCTCGGAGTTCTCCTCGAAGCTGGTTCCGGTCTCGTCCACGTCGATTTCCACGCCGAGCTCCGACTGCAGCACCAGCTCAATGTCATATTTTTCCAGGATGGCCTGGATCTCCGCCAGCTTGTGGCGGTTCCGGGAAGCAAGGACTGCTTTCATGTTTTTCTCCTAACCCAAGTATTGCCGAAGCATCCGGCAGAGCTCCGCGTTGCCCTTTCGGCAGAGCTCCACAAGGCGGAGCTGTTCCTCCACCGTGTAGGCTCTCCCCTCTCCGGTGCCCTGGAGCTCGATGATCCGCCCGTCGGCGGTCATAACGCAGTTCAGATCCACCATGGCGCGGCTGTCTTCTTCATAGCACAGATCCAGCAGGGCTTCGTTGTCCACGATGCCCGCCGAAACGCCGCTGAGAACGCAGCGCAGCGGCATCTGCTCCAAGGTCCCGGCTTCCACCAGCCCGCGCAGGGCCAGGGCCATTGCCAGGAAGCCCCCGGTCACGGAGGCGGTACGGGTGCCGCCGTCCCCCTGGAGCACGTCGCAGTCGACCGTGATGGTGCGCTCTCCCAGAAGTTGAAGATCCACGGCGCCCCGCAGACTGCGGCCGATGAGCCGCTGGATCTCGGCGCTTCGCGGCGCCAGCTTCAATCTGGAAACGTCCCGGGGCGAACGGCTCCGGTTGGCCCGGGGCAGCATGGAATATTCCGCGGTGACCCAGCCGCCGGACTTCACGTGGGGCGGCACCTTCTCCTCCACGGAGGCGTTGCAGAGGACCATGGTGTTGCCCATCTCAATGAGGACGGAGCCCTCGGCAAATTTTGTGAAGTTCGGGGTGATTTTGACGGGCCGAAGCTCGTCCGGTCTGCGTCCGTCGATGCGGTTCATAGCTTTCTCCTGTTTTAAAAATACTGAAAACTTAAAACTTAAGACTTAAGACTTAAGAATGAATAATTTCGGTGTCGCTTCGCGACGAATTTCAATTTCCATTTTTCAATTCGCAGAATTGAAAAATACCACAATTATTCACTATTCATTCTTCATTCTTCATTTTTCAGTAACTGCCACGTGGGATCGCCCTGCGGGCGATTGTTTGCTTCGCAAACCGGACGAGCAAGGCTCGTCCCTACAGGGCTAAATCAAGGCTTCGACGAATTCTCTGGCGTTGAAGGGCATCAGGTCGTCGATGCCTTCGCCGACGCCCACGTATTTCACGGGGATCTGCAGGCTGTCGGCCACGGCGATCACGATGCCGCCCTTGGCCGTGCCGTCCAGCTTGGTCAGCACGATGCCGGTGACGCCGGCGATCTGCTGGAACTGCCGGGCCTGGATCAGACCGTTCTGGCCGGTGGTGGCGTCCAGCACCAGCAGGACTTCCTTGGCGGCCTCGGGCAGCTCCCGGTCGATGATCCGGTTGATCTTGCCCAGCTCGTTCATCAGATTGGCCTTGTTGTGCAGGCGTCCGGCGGTGTCGATGACGATCACGTCCGCACCCCGGGCCTTGGCGGCGGAAATGCCGTCGAACACCACGGAGGCGGGGTCCGCGCCCTCATGCTGGCGTACGATCTCCACCCCGGCCCGGTTGGCCCAGATCTCGAGCTGATCGGCGGCCGCGGCCCGGAAGGTGTCGGCGGCGCAGAGCAGGACCCGTTTGCCGCCTTCCGCCAGCCGGTTGGCCAGCTTGCCGATGGTGGTGGTCTTGCCGACGCCGTTGACGCCGATGACCAGGATCACGGAGGGCTTCGTGTCGAGCTTCAGCTCCGGATCGCCCACGCTCAGGGTCTCCGTCAGAATATCGGACAGGCCGCCCCGGGCCTTGGGCACCGTGGTGAGCATCCGTTCATAGGCGTCCTTCCGCAGCCGCTCCACGGTCTTCCCGGCCAGCTCCGCGCCCAGATCCGCCAGGATCAGGCGCTCTTCCAGCTCCTCGTAGAATTCGTCGTCCACCTCATAATCGCCGGTAAACAGGCCGGCAAAGGCGTTCCTGGTCTTTGTCAGACCCTTCTTGATCTTTTCAAAAAATCCCATGGTTCCTCCTGAGTTAAGATTCGCCTTCGGCGAAGTTATGATTGCCCTTGCGGGCAAGTTATGATTGCGCTTCGCGCAAGTTATGATCGTGCTTCGCACGAGTTATGATTGCGCCGCGCGCAAGTTATGAGCGCTTCGCGCGTTTCGGAATTTTTCAGATCACGATCTGAAAAATATAAAGAATAAATATTTTTGCCGCAGGCAAATCATAACTTTTGCGAAGCAAAATCATAACTTCCGCGTCAGCGGAATCATAACTTCCGCGAAGCGGAATCATAACTTCCGCGAAGCGGAATTATAACTTCCGCGAAGCAGAATTATAACTGATTATTTCCCAACTCTTTCTCCAGCTCGTCGAGATCCAAATGCAGCACCTTCGACACGCCCTGCTCCTGCATGGTGACGCCGAAGAGGGCGTCGGCCTCTTCCATGGTGCCGCGCCGGTGGGTGATGACGATGAACTGGGTCTTTTTGCAGAGCTGGCGCAGGTAGTTGGCGAAGCGCTCCACGTTCCGGTCGTCCAGGGCCGCGTCGATCTCGTCCAGCATGCAGAAGGGCGTGGGCCGGACCTTCAGAATGGCGAAGTACAGGGCGATGGCCACGAAGGCCTTTTCGCCGCCGGAGAGCAGGGTGATGGTTTTGAGCTGCTTGCCCGGAGGCTGGACCTTGATCTCGATGCCGCAGGACAGGGGCTCGTTGGGGTCCTCCAGCTCCAGGGAGGCCCGGCCGCCGCCGAACATCTCCACAAAGGTCTCGCCGAAGAAACGGTTGATCCGGGCGAATTCCCCGGTGAAAATCTCGGTCATCTGCCGGGTCACGTCCCGGATGATGCCCTCCAGCTCCCGTTTGGACTGCAGCACGTCGTCCCGCTGCTCGGAGAGGTAGGTATAGCGCTCGTTGACCCGCTCAAACTCCTCGATGGCCCCCAGATTCGGGGTGCCGAGGCCGTGGATCTTGCGGCGCAGCTCGGCGATGCGGCGGTTGGCGGCGGCTGCGGATTCGATCTCCGCGGCCTGTGCGGCAGCGGTGGAGGGGGTCAGCTCGTAGCTGTCCCAGAGCTTGTCGATGATCTGCTTCTCCTCCATGCGGGAGGCGTTCTTTTTCGCGTCCAGCCGCACGGCCTCGCGTTCGAGCTCGATGACGTCCTTGTTCTTCTGCTGGGCGTCCCGCTCGGTGGCGGTGCGCTGGGCTTCGGTCTCGCCGCGGCGGGTCAGGATCTCCCGCAGGGCCGTGCGCAGAAGCTCGGTCCGGGCGGTCTGCTCCGTCAGCAGCGTATTGTTTTCTTCCAGTTGTGTTTCAAGCAGCGCCGCCTGGGCGTTGAGCTCGTCGATGAGCTCCTGCTTCTGGCTGCGGTCGCCTTCCATGGCGGCGGCCAGACCTTCCAGATGGCGAAGGTTCTCCATGGCGGTCAGCTTTTCGGCGTTCAGACCGGCCACGGCCATTTTCTTTTCGGTCAGCTCGTCGGTCAGACCGCTGCCCTCTTTGCTCAGGGCGGACTGATCCACAGAAAGCGCTTCGATGGACTCAGACAGGGCGCGGCCCTGGGCCTCCAGGACTTCGATCTCCCGGTTGAGGGCGTCCCGGCGGCGCTCATCGATGCGGCAGCGGTCCCGCAGCGCATCCAGTTCCCGCAGGACTCCGTCCGCGGCCTGGGTCAGGGCCTCCAACAGGACCCCGTACTGCTTTTCCTCGCCCTCCAGGCGGAGGATCTGATCCTCCTGCTCCCGGAGCCTGCCCTGGATGGCGGTCTGCTCGAAGCCCACCAGATCCCGCTGGCGGTCCGCCTCGGCGGATTGCCGGGCCAGCTCCTCCCGCCGGACGGTAAGCTTTTGGATCTGGGCTTCCAGGCGGCGGATCTCGTTGGCCCGGGAGAGCACGCCCGCGGAGCGGCTGACGCTGCCGCCTGTCATGGAGCCGCCCGCGTTCATCACCTGACCGTCCAGCGTGACGATCTTGAAGCGGTTCTTGTAGCGGCGGGCCATGGCAATGGCGTCGTCCAGGGTCTCGGCAATGACCGTGCGGCCCAGAAGATTCTCCACCACGTTTCGATAGCGTTCCTCAAAGCGCACCAGCTCGGAGGCCAGGCCGACGTAACCGGCGCAGCTTTCCAGGCCCTGCTCCCGCAGGACGCGGCCCTCCATGGCGGAAAGGGGCAGGAAGGTGGCCCGGCCCACGTCGTGGAGCTTGAGCTGCTGGATGGCCTGCTTGGCGTCCTCCTCGGCGGAGACCACCACGTGCTGCATGGCGGGTCCCAGCGCGATCTCCAGGGCGACGGAATAGCGGTCCTCGGTGCGGATCAGCCGGGAGATGGGTCCGTGGACGTTGCGCAGGCTTCCGCTTTTCGCCTGCTGCATGACGAATTTGACGGCCTTGGAAAAGCCCTCGTATTCGCGCTCCATCTCCCGGAAGAGCTGGAGCCGGGAATTGACGGTGTCCAGCTGAACGCCGCAGTCCTGGAGCTCCTGTTTGAGCTGCTGGGCCTTTTCCTCCCGGGTCTTCTGCCGCAGGGCGTAGCCGGAAAGGCTGTTCCTGCAGCTCTGGGCTTCGTCCCGGGCAGCGTTCAGTGCGCTCCGGCACTCGTCCAGGCGGGTTTCGGTTTCCTGTTTCCGGTTCTGGGCGGCGTCCCGGTCGTCGGTGAGCTCCCGCTCCCGTTCCCCGGCGCGGCCCAGCGCCTCGGTCAGCGCCGCCGCGTCGGCCCGCTTGGCGGCAATGTCCGCCGTGCAGGCTGCGTGCCGGTTTCGGAGCTCCAGCCAGCTCCGGTTCATACCCTCGGAGGATTCCGTCAGGGCGTTCAATTCTGTTTGGATGGCGGCAAGACGCAGCTCCAGGTCCCGGGTCTCCCCGTCGATGGCGGCCAGGCGGGCTCTGCGTTCCCGGATCTGTTCCCGCATTTCGTCCCGGCGGCTGTCCTCGTCGCTCAGCTCCTGGCGCAGACGGCTGAGGTTCTCGGCGGCGTTGCGCTTCTCCCCTTCCAGAACGTCTCTGCGGGAGTTCAGACGCTGGAGTTCGGCCTCGGCCAGAGAGATGGCCTCCCGGCGGGACTCCGTCTCCGCGTCCTGCGCCCGGAGCGCTTCATTCAGCCGCTCCGAACGCTGATAGAGGGCGTCCAGGTTTTCGTGTTCCTGCGCGAGAATGAAGGCCGCGGCGGCGCTGTCCTCCTCCGCCTTGCGGGCGGCGGCGGCCAGGGTCTCCAGGCTGCGCAGCCAGACGGCCACCTCCTGGCCCTTCAGCTCCTCCCGCAGTTCCAGGTATTTCCGGGCCTTTTCCGACTGCTCCCGCAGGGGCCCCACCTGGAGCTCCAGCTCGGAGATCTTGTCGTTGATGCGGAGCAGGTTGTCTTCCGTGCGCTCCAGACGGCGTTCGGTCTCCTCCTTGCGGTGGCGGTACTTGGAGATGCCCGCCGCCTCCTCGAAGACCTCCCGGCGGTCGGTGCTTTTCAGGGAGAGGATCTCGTCGATCCGTCCCTGGGAGATATTGGAATAGCCCTCCCGGCCCAGGCCGGTGTCCATGAACAGCTCGTTCACGTCCCGGAGCCGGACGGACTGCTTGTTGAGATAGAATTCGTTTTCGCCGGAGCGGTAGTAGCGGCGGGTCACCATGACCTCGTCGCTGTCGATCATAAAGTAGCGGTCGGAGTTGTCGAAGATCAGGCTGGCCTCGGCAAAGCCCAGCTGGGGCCGCTTCTGGGTGCCGCCGAAGATCACGTCCTCCATTTTGACGCCCCGCAGCGTTTTGCTGCTCTGCTCGCCCATGACCCAGCGGATGGCGTCGGAAATATTCGATTTTCCGGAGCCGTTGGGACCCACGATGGCCGTGATGTCGCCGTCAAACTGCAGGCGGATCTTGTCCGGGAAACTCTTAAAGCCCTGCAGGTCCAAAGCTTTCAGGTACACAGGCATACTCCTACTCATAATAACATTTACAGAAATTCACTGTATTATAACAGAAAACCCGCCTTATTGCAAGACGGGAATTTCCGGTTTTTCATTTTTTCTTGACAATCCGCTTCTCCCCGTGTAAAATAGGCACGAAATTTTACAGATTCGGAGGCAATTTCATGCCTGATTATCCCATTCCCGACCTGGAGGAACAGCTTCGGCAGGACCGGCGGCTCGGCAAGGCCCGCCGCCGCAGACGGCGCATGCGGCGTCTGCTCCCGATCCTGGCGGTGCTGCTGACCGCGGCCGGGATCGTTTTGCTGCTTACCCTCACCGGGCGCGAGGAGGAGACGGGAGCCTCGGAAACTTACGCCCCCGGCAGCGCCGTGGCTACGCTGAATTTCGTCGGCGACATCAGCCTGGACGAGGCCATGCTGCAGAGCTTCCGGAACGGCGAGGACTACGACTTCACGCCCCTGCTGGAACGGGTCATCCCCAAGCTGGCTTCCGCCGACCTCACGGTGGGCAATCTGGAGGGCAGCATCTCCACCGGCAGTTATGCCGCGGACCACAGCTATCCCCCCGCCCTGCTCCGCGATCTCTACGCGGCGGGCTTCGACGTGCTGCAGACCGCCAACTCCTACAGCATCCAGAACGGCATCACCGGCCTCGTGGAAACGAAGCAGGCCATTCAGGCCGCCGGGATGGACGCCGTGGGGACCTGGGTCTCCGAGGAGGACCGCCGGGAGAACGGCGTACTGATCCGGGAGGTCAACGGGCTTCGGATCGCATTCTTGTCCTTTACCAAGGGGATGAACAATCTGCGGCTGCCGGACGGCACGGATTACTGCGTCAATCTCCTCTACACGGACTACGACACCAACTACAGCAAGATCGCCCGTTCCGCCATCTCCTCCGCGGTGGAGGAAGCCAGGCTCGCCCAGCCGGATCTGATCGTGGCCCTGCTGCACTGGGGCAGCGAATACGACAAGGAGATCGCCGATTCCCAGAAGGAGATCGCAAAGCTCCTGTTTGACAGCGGCGTCAACCTGATCGTGGGCTCCCACTCCCATTACATCGGCGCCATGGAGCTGAAAAGCCGCAATCTCGCGGTGAGCGGCGGCAGCTTCATCGCCTACAGTCTGGGCGATTTCGTCTCCACGGCGGACGTCTCCGCCGCCCATAACGGCTGCATCCTCTCCGTCACCGTCTGCAAGGACGAGGACGGGATCCGCATCACGGATCTGCATTACGCCCCGACCTACTCCGCCTACCCTTCCGCCGAGCTGAGCGTGGACTCCTACGCGGTGCTGGACACCCTGGACGCCATCAGCTTCTACCGCAGCGGCTACTATGACAGGGTTTCCGACCAGCTCTACGAAAAGCTGACCGCCGCGGTGGAAAAGATGAAGGAGCAGACCGGGCTGGAGCCCTGAAAACATGAAAAAAGGAACGGCTCGCGTTGAGCCGTTCCTTTTTCGTTTCTCTTATTCTGCGGAAATCATGTAATAGTAGACGGGCTGGCCGCCGTTGATGAGGCTGATCTCGGCGTCGGGGCAGACCTTCTCGAAGATCTTCAGCGCTTTTTCCGCGGTCTTTTCCTCGATGTTCTCCCCGTAGAAGATGGTGATGAGCTCCTTGCCCTCGCTGGCGATCTTCTCCGCCATGCCCTTGAGCAGACTGTTGATGTCCCGGCTGGTGCCGAAGAGAGCCGAGCCGTAGAGACCCAGATAGTCGCCTTCGTGGATGGCATAGCCGTCGAAGTCGGAATTGCGGGCGGCGTAGGTGATCTGCAGGGTGGAGACGTTGTGCCGGGCCTCCCGCATCGCCATCAGATTGGTCTCCACGTCGGCGTCCGGATCGAAGGCCAGCATGGCGCTGATGCCCTGGGGGATGGTCCGGGAGCGGACCACCACCACCTGCTTTTCGGTCAGGGGCGCGGTCTGTTCGGCGGCCATGATGATGTTCTTGTTGTTGGGGAAGACGAAGACGATCTCCGCCGGGGTGCGGTTGACCGCGTGCAGGATGTCCTGGGTGGAGGGGTTCATGGTCTGGCCGCCCTTGATGACCTGATCGGCGCCCAGGTCCTTGAACACGGAGCTGATGCCCTCGCCGGCGCAGACCGCCACCATGCCGTATTTCTTCTCGGGCTTGGCGATGGGATTGTTCTTCTCCGACTCGGAGAGCACCTTTTCCGTGTGCTGCAGGCGCATGTTCTCGATCTTCACCGTGATAAGGCCGCCGTAGGTCAGGGCCTTTTCGATGACCTCGCCGGGATGGTTCGTATGTACGTGGACCTTGATGATCTCGTCGTCGTCCACGAGAACCAGGCTGTCGCCCATGGTATCGAGCCAGGCGCGCAGCTCCTCGGGGTCCCCCGGATTGTCCCGGGAGACGATGAACTCGGTGCAGTAGGCGAAGGTGATGTCCTCCGTCTGGAAGTCGGAGAAGCTGGCCTCGTCCTTTACGGCGGGCTCCTGCCCGGCCTCGGGGGCGATGACGTCCTCGCCCCGCAGAGAGGAGAGCATGGCGTTCAGGATCGTGATCCAGCCCACGCCGCCCGCGTCCACCA
>CAMUYE010000054.1 GCA_947164825.1 uncultured Clostridia bacterium | reverse complement strand
AGTAGACCACGTTGTCGTAGGAACCGGCTTCGGTGCAGGTGGGCTCCACGTTGTTCTCGACCACGGCAGCCTTGGGATCATGGCCCAGGGCGGGAACAGTGACGGTTTCTCTGCTGATCTCCTCGCCGCACTCGGCGCAGTAGACCACAGAGTCGTAGGAACCGGCGGCGGTGCAGGTGGGATCGACGTTGTTCTCGATCACGGGCTCGGCGGGGGTATGCTCGTGCTCCTCGCCGATGATTGTGGTATAGTAGGCGGTGCCGGCCTCGATCTCGGCGGCCTTCCACCAGCGCACGCTCTGCGCCGCGCCGGTGGCGCCGATGCTGTTGGAGCTGCCGGCCCAGAAGTAGGGCTCGTCCCCGGTGTTCTGGGCGCCGAAGCTGATGTACGGATAGGAACCGTTTCTCGCGTTCTTCGCGGAGCTGAAGTTGTCCGCCACCGCGGGAATCGTCCAGCGGCAGTAGGAGGAGCTGTAGCTGGAGTAGCCGGATAAATAGGAGTTGGTGTTCATGCCCAGGTAAGTGCCGGTGGTCTTGCTGTGGATGGAATAATAGGGGTCCAGGAACTCCACGATGAAGACGTAGTCATCCGCCACGTTCTTCAGGGTCGTGCCCTCCAGGGTCGCGCCGGTGTCGGCAAAGGCGGCCCGGTTGCTGGCGCTCTCGATGCCGTAGCCGGAGCTGGCGGCGGCCATGCCCTGCATCAGGTAGAAGCCGTTGGTATTGCTTTCGTCCACGCCGTACGTGATGACGTAGTTGCCGGCCAGATCGGCGGGGGCGGCGGACAGCAGCTCATAGACGGTCTCCGTGCCGGAGCTGCCCTCGGTGTAGGTGTACAGGGCCTTCAGGGTGATCTCCTGGGGGGCGACGTAGGTGCCGGTGAGGATGTTGGCGGGACGGGTCTCCACGTTGTCGTAGTCCTCCAGCACCCAGCCCAGGAAGGTGTAGCCCTCGGGAGCCTCAGCGGTGGGAAGGGTGATGCCGGTGTTGGTGTTGGAGATCATGTCCGCGGGGGCGGTGATCCCGGCGGGCACGGAGAAGTGCACGGGGTAATCATTGCCCAGAGGCGCGGTGTAGCTGTCCACAAAGGAGTAGCCGCAGATCTCGCAGGTGTGGGTGGTGTAGCCCTGCTCGGTGGCGGTGGGAGGCGTCACCACGTCGGTGTAGGAGCAGTTGGCGGTCTCAGTCTCTCCGCAGACGGAGCAGACGCGCTTATGGGTGCCGTCGTTGTTAGTGGTCCAGGCGCCGAAGTTGTGGTTGCCGGTGGCGGAGATCACGGTGCTCTCCAGGGTGACCTCGTTCTCCCCTGCCGCGTCGGAGAAGAGCTTGCCGCAGACGGTGCAGCGGTAGTAGGCGCTGTGGCCCTCGGCTCCGCAGGTGGGAGCTACGGCTGCAACATACTCCATGGTATGCTCATGCTCGGCCACAACGGGGTCGGTCCAGTAGTAGATGGTAGAAGCATTGGCTTCCTTCCACCAGCGGACGTTGTAGACGTAGCCGTTGGACAGACCGTTGCTGCCCTGGGTCCAGAAGTAGCTGCCGGTGGGGCTGAAGCTCAGGTAGGGATAGTTGCCGCCGTTGACACAGGTGGCGGAGCTGGCGTTGGTCTGGGTACCCAGGGTCCAGTCGCAGTAGCCGGAGCTGTAGCTGTTATAGCCGCCCAGATAGTTGGAGCTGGTTTCGCCCACATACACGTTGGTGGAGGCGTTGCGGATGGTATAGTAGCTGCCGCTGGCCGCCACGTTGAACACGTAGCTGCTGGCCACGTTGGTAAGCTGGTTGCCGTTCAGGGTCATACCGCTGGCAGAGAGGGCCGCGGCGTTGGCGTTGTTCTCGATGTCCGCGCCGTTGGAGTTCACGGTAACGCCCTTCATGGCATACAGGGAGCTGTCGGTGCCGTAGGTGATGACGTAGTTGCCTGCCCAGTCAGCGGGAGCGGCGGTAAGCAGCTCGTAGTAGGGCTCGCCGGTGCCTTCCTCTTCCCGGGTGTAGACGGCGTAGAGGGTGACGTTCCCTGTGACGGTGTAGGCGGCGCCGGGGGCGTAGAACTCGGGCTTCTCGGCGGTCTCGTCGATCTGATGATCCATCCAGCCGGAGAAGGTCCAGCCCTCAGCGGTGGAGTTGACGGTGGAGGGCAGAGTGATTTCGTCCAGAACCAGGGCGGTCTGGCTGCCTTCGGCGTTGCCGGAGGCCACGAAGTTCACGGTGTAGGTGGGCTTGGGCGCGAAGTTTACCTGAACGGTGCAGTCGGCTTCGGCGGCAACGGTGACGGTGTTGCCGTTGATGGTGCAGGTGGCGGTGCCGGAGAGAACGGTGCAGCTCTCAACGTAGTAGCCGTTGGCGGGTGTGCAGTTGATGGTGCTGCCGTTCACGGACACGGTGCCCCAGCTGGTGTTGTTGGAAACGGCAGTCAGGTTGAAGGTCACGTCGTCGGTGTAGGCCTTGATGCGGTAGTCGCCGTTGTCCGGGCAGTCGGTCCAGGAGCCGTTGGGCTCTTTATAGTAGGAGGTATTTCCGTGGTTGGCATGGGTCCAGGTGCACCAGGAAACCAGGCTGGTGTCATTGAAGGTGGAGTCGTAGGGGGTGTGGACGTACTTGCCGCTTTCGTCGGCGGTAGGAACGTTCTGGGTGAAGACCACGGAGAAGGTATCACCGGCAGCCAGGGAGACAGGATTGTCCAGCTGGATCGTGAAATAGCCGGAGTAAGTCAGGGTGCCGGTCTGGGTGGTCATGAGGGTGCCGGAAGTGGGATTGCCGGTGGTGGGATTCTTATAGATCTCGAGGGTGTAGCTCAGGGCTTCGTCCCAGTTGCAGAGAGCGACGGCGCGGAGCAGCTCGTTGCCCTTGGCGGTAAAGACGTTGGCGACCTTAGTGTCGTTGGCAAAGCCCACGCGGTTGCCGACGCCGTAGGTGACGACGTTGCAGGATCCGTCGTACTGGTAGTTGTGATCGTAGTTGTCGATGGCCTCGGCATCGTAGAAGTAGATGTAGCCTTCCAGGACGGAGGTGTCCTCATAGGAGATCCACATATAGCCCTGGTTGAAGTAGCTGGTGCCCCAGGAGTTCCGGCAGAGCCAGGCGCCGTTGCCGGAGGGCTTGTTGGGGGAGAAGTTGGAAGCGGCAATGCTGTCGTCCCAGCCCACCAGGGTGATGGCATGGTTGGCCCACTTGTGGCTGCTGCTTTCCTGGCTGGAGGTGTCGATGGTGCAGTTGTAGGTGTAGTTGCTGTTGCCGGCGTAGTAGCTGATGTTGCCCGCGCCGTAGTCCATGATGTGCTGCTTGACGGCGTCAATATTCGTCGCGGGGATCCAATAGGAGTTCTGGACGTGGCAGACGTTGTACTGGTAGGAATACTGGCTGTCCAGGCCGGAGCTGGCGACCGTGCCGGCCTTGCTGTAGGCCAGAGCGGAGGTGCTCTCGGAGGCGGCGCCGCACCAGCGCTGCAGGGTGTAAGCGGACATTTCGCCGTTGCCGCCGCAGTTCAGACCATTCTGGGCGTCGCTGGCCGTGGCAGTGGCCTTATCGCCGGTCAGCATGCCCTCCGCGTCATAAGCATTGGAGAAGTTGAAGAAGCAATGCTGGGTCTCGGAGAGGTTCAGGCTGGTGGTTGCGGCAGAGCCGGTACCAACGGGAATGCTGTTCTTGATCATGTAGGCTTCAACGCTGCCCATGGCGGCGTGGGCCCAGCAGGAGCCGTAGGAGCCCTGATTCTTGACGGAGGTGATCCAGTTGTAGTTGCGGCTGTCCCAGGAGCTGGGCAGGTCGCGGACGGGCTGGCCAACGGATACGCCGTTGACTTCAAGGGTTTCACCGCGCAGATAAGCGTCGGTAACAGCCTGCGTACCGACGTGGTACTGGTTGATCAGACCGTAGTTCTGATTGTTGAGCGGCTCAAAGGGCTCGGCTTCCGCAGCGAAGGTGACCGCCGGGAAGAGACTGAGCACCATAGCCAGCGTCAGCAGAAGCGCCGCGAGTCTTTTTGCGTTGAATTTCATGCTTTGCTCTCCTTAAATCAAATTTTGTGTCGGTATGCCGACACAATACCATCGAATATTATAGCACAATTTCAAAAAATATCCACTCAAAAATATATTAAATCAGTAGAAATTTCGCGGGCTTTTTTGTTGAAAATGCCCGCCGTTTTTCCAACGGCGGGCATTTTCACGGGGCAAATTTTGATCGTTTTCAAACAGGGTGTATATGGTCCCGGCAGAGGACGACGCGCCGGATCACCGTTTATACGGACTCCCGCTTCCAATCGAGATATTCGTCATAGCCGCAGAGCCGGTCGATGATTTTTCCGTTGGGCAGGAACTCGATGATCCGGTCCGCGGTGGTTGAGAGCAGCTCGTGGTCGTGGGAGGCGATGAACACGTTGCCGGGGAAGGCTGTGACGCCCTTGTTGACCGCCTGAATGGATTCCATATCCAGATGGTTGGTGGGCTGGTCCAGCAGAATGCAGTTCGCCCCGGACAGCATCATGCGCGAGAGCATCATGCGGACCTTCTCGCCGCCGGAGAGGACGGAGACGGGCTTGAAGACCTCGTCGCCGGAGAAGAGCATCCGTCCCAGGAAGCCCCGGAGATAGACGTCGTCCTTCTTCTCGGAGAAGGGGCGCATCCAGTCCACCAGAGACTCAGAATGGCCTTCAAAATATTCGGTGTTGTCCTTCGGGAAGTAGCTGCGGGAGGTGGAGACGCCCCACTTGATGGTCCCCTCGTCCGGTTCCAGCTCTCCCATCAGCAGCTTGAACATGACGGTCTGGGCCAGTTCGTTTTCCCCCACAAAGGCGATCTTCTGATTGCGGCCTGCGATAAAGCTGACCTTGTCCAGCAGCTTCACGCCGTCCACGGTCTTGCTGACCTCGGTGACGAAGAGCACGTCCTTCCCCACTTCCCGCTCCCGGGTGAAACCCACGAAGGGATAGCGGCGGGTGGAACAGGGGATCTCCTCCACGGTGATCTTATCCAGCAGCTTCCGGCGGGCCGTGGCCTGCTTGCTCTTGGACTTGTTGGCGGAGAAGCGGGAAATGAAGGCCTGCAGCTCGGCGATCTTCTCCTCGTTGCGCTTGTTCTTGTTGCGGATCAAGGCCTGCACAAGCTGGGAGGATTCATACCAGAAATCGTAGTTGCCCACGTACATCTTGATCTTTCCGTAGTCGATGTCCACGATGTTCGTGCAGACGGTATTCAGGAAGTGCCGGTCGTGGGAGACGACAATGACGGTGCCGGGATAGTCCAGCAGGAAGTCCTCCAGCCAGTTGATGGATTCGATGTCCAGGTTGTTGGTGGGCTCGTCGAGCAGAATGATGTCGGGATTTCCGAAGAGCGCCTGGGCCAGCAGGACCTTGACCTTGTCCCGGGGATCCGTATCCGCCATCAGGTCATAGTGTTTGCTCACGTCGATGCCCAGGCCCTGCAGGATCCGGCTGGCGTCGGATTCCGCTTCCCAGCCGTTGAGCTCCGCGAATTCCGCTTCCAGCTCGGCCGCCCGGATGCCGTCTTCGTCGGAAAAATCCTCTTTCTCGTAGATCGCGTCCTTCTCCTTCATGATCTCATAGAGGTGCAGATTTCCCATGATCACCGTATCCATGACGGAGTAGGCGTCGTACTGGAACTGATCCTGTTTGAGCACCGACATGCGTACGCCGGGCTTGACGCTGACAAAGCCCTTCGTCGGTTCCAGCTCGCCGGAAAGAATGCGGACGAGGGTGGACTTTCCGGAGCCGTTTGCGCCGATCACGCCGTAGCAGTTTCCCGCGGTAAACTGCAGGTCGGCGTGCTGGAACAAAACGGAACCGGCAAACTGCATGCCGAGATCGGATACTGTAATCATAGTGAGTCTCCTTTGTCATATTTATGCATTGTTTAGGATAATTCAATTTGGTACAGAAAAACCCCGCCAGCGCTCCGCGGCAGCTTTGGCGGGGAACGGGATCGGAAAGCTTGCGGGATTCAGCGAGTCTTCAGCGTGGCCTTGACTTTCTCCGCGGTTTCGGGGGAAGCGCCATCGTCAAGCAGCAGCGGGATGAGCCCCAGCGCCCGCTCGTCGGAGCTCAGGTCGGGGGTCGCCTCGTGCAATACCGCAAGCGCGTATTCAAGATTGGACATTGCGGCCGCGTAAGTCCTTCCGTAGCCTCTTCCGCAGCGCGTCATGCCTTCCACACGAATCACGCCTTTTTCGATCATGTTGTTCAGGATCAGATGAATGGAATTCGGATTCCAATCCCGATCGGGAACCATTTCGATAATCTCCGGCCGGGACAGGGGACGGTCCTTCTGCCAGAGCAGCCGCATGATCTTAAACTCATTCTGAGAAAGCGGATTTTTCATCATCGTGCCTCCTACAGGATATACAGGTATCCATTTTCCTGTTATAGAAAAATTATATCTTCTCGGCGCGGTGATGTCAAGTAAAAACTGTATGTTTTTGCAATATATTCAAAAATTTTTTACTTTTCGCCTTGCTTTTCGCAGTTTTTTATGTGATCTCGGATCTTTGTTCGAGCCCCAGGGTACGGAGATTGGAAAAATCGTATTCTTTTACGAAGCGGCGCAGATCGCCCTCCCGCAAATAATACTGCAGCAGGCCCGCGCAGGCCTTGGCGTCGCTCAGGGCGTTGTGGTGCCGCAGGGGCAGATCCAGCATGGACGCAAGGGTGTCGAGCTTGTGGTTCGGCGCGCCCGGCAGCAGTCGTCGGCCGATCTGGCAGGTGCAAACATAGGAGCGGCGCGGCGTCCATTCAATTCCGTAGTCCTGCAGGCAGCGGCCCAGGACGCCGAGATCGAAGGGCGCGTTGTGGGCGCAGAGGGTCCCCCGCTCCAGCAAGGGCCGCAGCAGCTCCCAGAGCACGGGAAAAGTCGGCTGGTTCCGCACCATGCGGGGCGTGATGCCGGTCAGATTGATGTTAAACGCGTCGAAGTCGGTCTCCGGATTGACGAGCGTATAGAAATCCGTCGTCAGCTCTCCGTCCTCCACCACGACCAGGCCGATGGCGCTGATCCGGTCGTTCCGGCTGTTTGGCGTTTCCACGTCGAATACCACATATCGGTCAAACAAAACGCGGCCCCTCCCCTTCCGTTCAATCCTCAGTCATGTAAATGTCGATTCCAAGCTGCAGCCAGGCTCCGCGCCAGGATTTCTCGCGTATCACCGCGTAGAGCAGCTTTCCGGCGTCCATCAGCCGGGCGAGGATCTGGTTCTCCTGCCGGGGAACGTAGCCCAGCTTTACCCCGTCCCGGGTATAGAGCTTGATGGCGTTGGGATCGGAGGGATTGTCCGGGACGCGAACTAGCTTCACCCGGTCCCCCGGCTGCAGAAAGGGCTCCAGCTCTTCGATCCCGGCCACGTGGGTCGTTCCTGCGGCGAAGGTGGAGAGCAGTAGGATATCCTCGGAGTAAGGCGCAGGGATCTGGACCTCGGAATGCAGCGTCTGCAGCAGGCTCCCGGAGGAAATGCGACTCAGTTCTTTCAAGTTGTTTCCTCCTCTTCGTCCGACGGATGCAGCATGTTTTCTATGGCCGACTCGTAGCGGGCCGTCCGCTGCCGCAGGTCCCGGAGCTGCGCGGACAGCTCCGCTTCCCGCTCTCTGCCCTTTTCGTTGTCTTCCAGATAGACCCGCATGCTGTAGGGGTATTCCAGCTTGATCGCTTCCAGCTGCCGGTCGAAGCTGCGGATCTGGGCGCGGAGGCGTTTTGCCTCGGCGCGAAGCTCGTCCAGCTCGCAGCTCTCCCCTTCCCGGGCGGGCTCCAAGGTCTGGCAGATCGTACGCAGCGTCTCCAGATCGCCGATCCGATAGGCGCGCATGGCCTGGTCGAGGGTTTTGGCGCGGGTTTCGTCCGCACCGGGATGCAGATCCGGGTGCAGGGCTTTGACGGCCTGGCGGTAGAGCTCCTTCAGCTCTTTCGTTCCGCCTGCGCTGAGCCCCGGCCCTTCCCGGCGTTCCATGACGCTTTCCACGCGGCGAAAGCGCAATTCCAGCTCCTCCCGGTAGGCCGAGAGCTCGTCGTCCAGCAGGGCTTCGATCCGTTCCGGATCCGCCTGCTTTCTTTGGTTTTGCTCGGCGCGGATCAGCTTGGCCTTCCGTTTTGCCCGCAGGCAATCGCACCAGCTTTCATAGACCTTCAGCTCCAAGGCGCCGAAGCGGCGCAGATAGGCCGCCTCGATCCGTTTGCATTGGATCAACAGCAGATCGTCCTTTTGCAGCAAAAGCGCGGTCAGGGAAGCGCGCAGCCGCGCAATCTCCTCGCGCAGGGCCTGATCCTCGGGGTGAGGCCCCATAGCTTCCGCCCGGAGATCCATATGCCCGCTCCCCTTTCCGTTCAAAGTATCTTCCATGATGTGTAAACGTTGTATGTATGTAATATTTTATGTATGGATTGTATCGCGGCGATCCGCAGGCTTCTCTGAAACGCTGTCGTCTTCCCGCTGCCGCTTCCGGTCGCGTCAGCACGGGACCCGGCGCAGGCCCAGGATCTTTTGCAGAACCTGTTCCTCCGCCTCCGGGAAGAAGCGGCGGATCTGGCCGACGATCCGATCCCAGGCTTGCGCGGGGGGCTCCCGATAGGCCGCGGCGATCCGCGCATAGCCCAGCTTCGATTCCGGCGCGGCCAGAACGGCCAGGTGCCAGCCGTAGGGCGATCCGGCGCGGTTGATCCGCTGGCGGAAGTCCGCCAGAAACAGATAGCACTGCATCTGCAGATCCGTCAGCACGCCTTCGTAGTTCTTCTCTCCGCCCTTTCCAAAACCAGCCCGGTCTTTGAGGACGCAGGAGAGATACTCCGTGTCCGTGGGCTGTCCGTCTTCGAGAAAGGGCGTCATCAGCTTCACAGCCCGGTGCGGGGCCAGGCCTTCGTCCCGCAGGGCGTCGAAATCCCAGCCGTCCCGGCGGTAGTTGGCAAAGGCCGGAAACCAGTCCGCGGAGACAAAGCCCGCTTTGCGGTCAAAAAACTTTCCGTAGAGGATCTCCGGCTCGCGGGAGAGCTGCTGCCGCCAGCTCCAGGGGTCTCGCTCGGGATCGTCCTCCCACCAGTCCGGCCCCCAGGTCCGTTCCTCCACGGAGAAACCGGGCAGCTCGTTGGAGAACAGCGGCAGGAAGCCGATCTCCCGGATCAGCGCCGCAGCCTGTTCCACGGACCGCAGCCGGTCAGGGTCTTCCCTGCCGCAGCCCTTCATATACCATTCGCCGTTGATCGTCTCCATCGCGCCGCCTCCTTGTTTTAATTATATCACAGCTGAATCGACAAATCCAGACGAATTCCGCAATTTCAAATATTTTTCCGGAAGACGAAAAAAATGATTGACAAACCAGCGGTTCTGTGATATGATACGCGGGCAGTCGAGAGATTGCGAAACGCGCGAGTGGTGGAATTGGTAGACTCGCTAGATTCAGGTTCTAGTGTCCACTCCGGACGTGCGGGTTCAACTCCCGCCTCGCGCACCAAAGAAAATGCCCGAAATCGTAAGATTTCGGGCATTTTTCTAACTTTTCAGATGGAAACACTCTCTCTGAAATCAGCCCGGAAATGGAGCATCCAACAAAAGATCCAACAAGATTGTTCCGGCGGCCTTAGCCATGAACGCAGCTCATCGGCTGCGGCGATGGCTTTTACGCTTTTTCAGAGTTTGGGCACTGAAACGTGTTTTTCAGTAAGCCCTGCTTATCCAGATTTTGAGGATGAAATGTGCAGTTTCCTACTGAAAAAAAGCACTTATAACATCCTTCACTTAGTTGGACAAAAAATGGCGAAGACACAAACCTGGAATAAACCTTTGCCTGTTTGCTCTAAGCCGGTCATTCAGCTTCCAAGCTAGGATGTAAAAGGCCCCATAGCAATCCGGCGTGATGAACCTCGTTCATCAACCGGGCTGCTACGGGGTGTTTGAACTGCAATCAGTCCTCGGCAGCGCTTTGCGCTAAGCTGGGCTGATTGCTTTATTTTATCGATACGTTGCGCTTTGTATGTAAAAAACAACCCATAAAAAAGGAAAAGAAAGGGCATTTCTTTATTATTTGGATTCTGTATAATAAGATTGACCAGAAGAAAGTTTCTCAAGCAGTTGGGAAAAGACGCAGGGCGAAATCAAGTCAAATCCAGTTATCGCGGAAAAGACATTGATTGCCAATAGGAGGCAAAGAGATGATAAACAAGCACGGGAAAAAGAAAGGCAAATGGATTTGTCACCCCGCAGACAACCGGGAAACAGGACTGGTCCCAATCTTCCGCCGATGCTTTGACGGGAAGTCCGGGCTGAAGCAAGCAGTCCTGCGCCTGACCGCCCACGGAATCTATGAAGCGGAGCTCAACGGCAGGCCTGTGACGGAAAACAAGTTCATGCCGGGGCTGACCAGCTACTACCATCGGATCCAGGTGCAGGAATATGACGTGACATCCCTTATCCAGAATGGTGGAAATGAGCTGTGCGTCACCGTGGGCGACGGCTGGTGGCGCTGGAACAACAACTTCGGCTATACGCTCGCGCTCTGGGGCGAGCTGAAGCTCCATTATGCCGATGGCAACGAAGAGACGATTTCCACGGATGAAAGCTGGGAGGCCGGCCTTGGTCCCATTCTGCGAACGGATCTGCAAAAAGGCGAAGTATATGACGCCCGAATGGAGCCCTACGGCTGGCAAAAAGCCGGCCTATGCGCTGAGCACACCAAAGGCAAACTGATTGAAAATCAGAGCGTTCCCGTGCGGGAAAAGGAGCGCTTTCCGGGCCAGCCCATGCGCGACGCCGCAGGGCGGCTCGTCATCGACTTCGGGCAGAATCTGGCAGGATATGTCCATATGACGCTTCGCAACACAACATGCGGGCAGACCGTGCACCTCAGGCACGGGGAAGGGCTGGACAAGGACGGCAAGTTCTCCACGGCCAACTGCGACGGCGGAAGGGCGGAGTTCCAGGAGATCACCTACATCTGCAAAGGCGCCATGGTGGAGGAGTACACCCCGCACTTTACCGTCTTCGGCTTCCGGTACGCCCTTGTAGAGGGTGTTCTCCCGGAGAATGCGGACTTTGAGGCGATCGCCGTCTACTCTGACATGGAGGAAACCGGGGACTTCCGCTGCTCCAACGAGCTGATCAACAAGCTGGTGGAAAACGCCCGCTGGAGCCAGAAGAGCAACTTCCTGGAAGTGCCGGTGGACTGCCCCACCCGGGAGCGCAATGCCTGGACGGGCGACGCCATGATCTACTGCCGGACTGCGGCCTATTTCATGGACGTCCAGAAGTTTTTTAAGAAATGGCTGGTAGATCAGACCATCGAGCAATACGCCTCCGGCAAAGTCGGCATCACCTTCCCGTCCACCTCCAGCGTCCACAATCCGGAAGAACTCAAAGCGGTGCAGGCGGTCAATCCTGCCATGGCGCTGGCCGGACCCTCCGGCGAGGGCAACATCGGCGAGGACAGCGTGGGCTGGGGCGATTCCGCCGTGTGGATTCCCTATCAGATGTATCTGATGTACGGCGACAAAGCGTTCTTGGAGGAACACTACGACACGGCGAAAAAATGGGTGGAATTCTCCCTGCGCTGCATGAAGGAGCAAAACCCCATGTACGCGGACAAGCCGTGGTACAAAAACGGCGACGGGGATCTCATCTATGACACTCGCTTTCACTACGGCGAGTGGAACGAGCCCCTGCCGCCTCCACCGGAGGTCATTGAACTGTTTGCAAAGGGCGGCACGGCGGTGGACTTCGTGACCCACATGGCAAAGTACGGCAAGCCGGAGGTCGCCACGGCCTATACCAAACGGAGCTGTGACAATCTCTCGCACATGGCGCGTATCCTCGGCAAAGACGAGGACGCGGCACACTATGCCGCGCTTTCCAAAAAAATCAAAGCCGCCTATGACAAGTACCTGATCGGCCCTGACGGCACGATCCAGCCGGGCCATCAGGCGGCGTATATTCGCGCTCTGGCGCTGGATATGGTCAGCGAAGCGAAGAAGCCTTTGGTGATCGCTCAGCTTAAAAAAGAACTGGAAGCCGCCGACTACCACCTGAACACCGGCTTCCTCTCTACGGTTTATCTGCTGCCCACCCTCTGCGACAACGGGCTGGTAGATGAAGCCTTCCGCATTCTGGATCAGACTACCGCTCCCGGCTGGCTGCACCCCATCACCCTGGGCGCGACAACGATGCTGGAGAACTGGAACGGCATGGACGTGTTTCGGGACAGCTTCAATCACTACAGCTTCGGCGCAGTCTGTCAGTTCCTGTTTGAATATGCGGCGGGCATCCGCCCGACATTCAACGCGCCGGGCTTCCGGGAGTTTGTGCTGCGGCCCGTCCTCGGCGGCAGTCTGACCTGGGCAGAGGGCAGCTACAAGATCCGGTACGGCACGATAGAATCCCGCTGGGAACGCAAGGGGAAGCGTTTTGTCTATACCTGCACCGTGCCGGAGGGAACAACAGCCCATCTGACCCTGCCGGATGGCAGCGCAAAGACGCTGTGCGGCGGAACCTATCGCTTTGAAGGAGAATTCCATGAATAAGCTGCCTTATGAATTTCACGACGATCGGCGGGAGATCCGCTTTGACCACTTTGATCTGCCCGCACCCTGGATCAACTATCTGTCCAACGGCAGGATGCACGCCTTCGTCTCCCAGGCAGGCGGCGGCATGAGCTGGTGGCTGTCCCCGATGATGTTCCGCCTGACCCGTTACCGTTTCTTCAACATGCCCATCGACTCCCCGGGCTTCTATATGTATATACGCACGGAAAACGGAACCGTATGGTCGCCCGCGTTTCGCCCCAGTGAAACACCGGTAGACTTCCGCGAGGCCGCCCACGCGCCGGGTTACTCCACCTTCACCGCGAAGAAGGACGGTCTGACCGCCAGCTTGAAGCTCTTTATGGCCCAGGACTATGATACACTGGTGTGGGATTTGAAGCTCACGAACGATAGCGGCGCGGAAATCTCCTGCGACGTCTTCGCCTATGTGGAGCTCAGCCAGTTTCTGGCACGGGAGGAGAACACCCTCGGTTACTATCTCAAGTGGAACACCCGGGCCGTCTTCGACGAGGACCTGCAGGCCGTTACCTACGCCTACACCGCCTGGATGCACCCCCGCAAGGACGAATCTCCGCTGGTTTATTTCGGCTCAGATGCGAAGATCGCCTCCTTCTGCTGCAACCGGGACCTGTTCTGCGGCAATTACCGGGACGAGCGGAATCCCGTGGAGGTCCAGAACGGCCGCCTTTCCAACACCAATCTGCAGGGCGGCGAGCCCTGCGGCGCGCTGCACACCCATGTTTCTCTTGGCAA